>JANPEL010000218.1:0-17067 GCA_031431925.1 Gemmatimonadota bacterium
TCTCGGCACTCGGCACTCGGCACTCGGCGCTCGGCACTCGGGGATTGTGCGCTGGGTCACAGCGATGGGGTGGGGGTGGAGACTAGGATTGGGGGCCCGGCGGTGGTCGGGCCTTCTTCTTTAGGAGATGGCTGATGAGAATGTCTGCCGAAGACTGCTTGGTGAGCGCCTAGAACGACCGCAGTTCCTGGTGTACTGCCAGCCGGTCAGTCGCTTGCCTCCGAACCGGTTTCCAAACTTTCCAACAACTGAAATCTTGAGACTGCTTATGACGGCGGAATCTTCGTCTGTACCGACCCTTCCCCGGGGGCTTTGGGCCACCATTCGTGAAGCGGTCCGCGGGGCCGAGGGGCGTGATTTCACTGATGGACCGATCGGGACGGCCTTGTTGCTCTTGGCGGTGCCAATGGTGCTCGAGGTGGCGCTCGAATCGGTGTTTGCTGTGGTTAATGTCTTCTGGGTTACCCGGATCGGTCCGGAGGCCGTGGCGGTGGTTGGCCTGACCGAGGCAATGCTGAGCGTAATTTATGCCCTCGGGATGGGTCTGGGCATCGGGGCGACGGCGATTGTGGCTCGCCGGATCGGTGAGAAACAGCCGGAGGCGGCCGCCGCCGCGGCGGTGCAGGCCATCGCGCTCGGGGTGCTGGTGTCGATTCCGATTGCCGTCATCGGCGGGCTTTTTGCCCCCGACCTCTTGCGGCTGATGGGCGCCGATCCGTCGGTGGTGGCCGCCGGGACCTCGTTTACCCGGATCATGTTCATCGGCAACGGGGCCATTCTGCTCCTGTTCCTGATCAACGCGATCTTTCGCGGGGCCGGTGATGCCGCGGTGGCGATGCGGTGCTTGTGGATCGCGAATATCGCCAATCTGATTCTCGATCCGTTGCTGATCTTCGGCGTCGGGCCGTTCCCGGAGCTTGGCATCGAGGGCGCGGCCGTGGCCACCACGGTGGGCCGGGGTCTCGGTGTGGCCTATCAGTTCTACCGATTGTCCGGGGTCGACCGGCGGTTCGTGATCGAACGGCGCCATCTCCGAGTCGACCTCGCGCTGATGGCTCGCCTGGTGCGCCTGTCGAGCACGGGCATCGTGCAAATCCTGATCGGGACCACGAGCTGGATCGGCCTGGTCCGGATCATCGCGGGGTTTGGGGCCAGCGCGGTGGCCGGATACACCGTGGCGATTCGGGTGGTCTTGTTTGCCCTGCTGCCGTCATGGGGACTCAGCAACGCGGCGGCGACGATGGTCGGCCAGTCGCTTGGCGCCAAGAAGCCCGACCGGGCCGAGCAATCAGTCTGGAAGGCCGGGCTCTTCAACCTGTACTTCCTGGGTGGCATCGGGCTTCTGTTCGTTGGGTTTGCGCCGGCCATCGTGGGGGTGTTTACCCGCGATGCCGAGGTGGCGGGGTTCGCCGTTACGGCGCTTCGGGTCGTCAGCCTGGGCTTTCCGTTCTACGCCTACGGCATGGTGCTGTCGAGTGCGTTCAACGGCGCTGGTGACACCCGAACCCCGACGGTCATCAACGTCTTCTGCTTTTGGCTCCTCGAGATTCCTCTGGCCTATGTTCTGGCCCGGCCGATGGGCTGGGGGCCGGAGGGGGCGTTCATTGCGATCGCGGTGGCGTTCTCCAGTCTGGCGCTGGTGAGTGCGGTCCTGTTCCGGCGGGGAGGCTGGAAGAAGAAACTGGTGTAGATTCGAGGCCTTATTCTCGGGGGGCATCATGGTCGGAGCCTGGGCATGACGGGCGGGGCGGCGCGATCCTACCAGTTCGACGCGACGCTCGGTGACCGGGTATTCGATTTGCTCGAGGTCGTGTTTCCGGGGGTCGGGGCCGGCCGGGCCAATGGCGCGGCGTTCGGCGCGGCATGGGAATCCGTGTCGACCCCGTTCGTCGCCGAGCGCTCGGGCCGGATCGTTGCGCATGTCGGCTTGATGCCGATGCCGCTCCACATGCGGGGCCGGACCCTCCGGTGCGGCGGGGTTCACGGCGTGGCCACCGATCCTGACCATCGGCGCCGCGGTTATTTCCGGCGCCTGATGGAAGAACTGCTGGTCGATGGGTCCGCTCGTTTCGACACCCTGATCCTCACCACCGCTCATCGCGAGTACTTCGAACCGTTCGGCTTTCGAGTGGTGCCGGAGTCGGTGTTTCGGTACCGGAGCCCGGTCGGGGGCCGGGAGCCGAGCCGAGTTCTCGATCTTGCCCGCCCCGAGGATTTCACGCGGATGCATGGGCTCTTGGATGAACGGACGCCGGTCTCGGATGTTCTCGGGGTGGGTCCCGAGAAGGGGTGCTGGGCTTTCTACGAGTATCGGAGCCCGATCCGATTCCTGCCCGACGCCGATGTGGCGGTCATCGCGGAGCTGACCGGCCAGACGCTCCGGCTCTACGATGTGATCGGCCGCTCGATGCCGTCGATCGAGCGGATTGTGGCGGCGTTCCCGGGGCCGGTCTCGGAGGTCGTGGCCTACCTAGCGCCCGACCGGCTCGGCGGGGCCTTCCTTCCTGAACCCCATGATCGATTGGGCGGCCCTGAGGCGCTGGAGCCGGGCACTCCCGACCTGGTGTTCATGGTCCGGGGGCCATTTCCCGCCGAGGGCTGGCCGCTGATGCTGCCCCGACCGGGCCGATGCTGAACCTGGGGTATTCCGGTGACGCCGGTCACCGTCGCGGGGTATCGGTATCGTGACGGGGCCAAGCGATGCGCAAGTGATCCGCCGGGTGCTCGCGGGCGACCGGGAGATGTACGCCCAGTTGGTCGATCGGTATCGAGACCGCTTGGGCCGATACGCCCTCCGGATGCTCGGCGAGCGGGCGGATGCGGAGGATGCGGTCCAGGAAACGTTCGTGCGGGCGTACCGATCCCTCAGCCGCTGTGAGCCTGACAACTTTGGGGCCTGGGTGTACGGGATCCTGGTCAATCGGTGTCGCACCAATGGCGCCAGGCGGGCCCGAAATAACGCCCGGATGGTGGCAGACGAGGCGGCCATGGCCCGGGCATCGGTGGCGCACACCGAAGAGCGGGATACGCTCCGCGACGCGATCCACTGGGCCCTGGAGCGGCTTCCGACCGAGCAACGGGAGGCCTTTCTGCTGAAACATGTCGAAGACTTGAGCTACGAAACGATGGAGCAGTTGACGGGGGTTCGCCCCTCGGCGCTCCGGATGCGGGTGCTTCGGGCCCGGGACGGGCTTCGGAAATTACTGGCGGAGGCGGTACGTGACTGAGCAAGTGGATCCTCTCGCGCCGATCATCGCGGCCCTCAAGGAACCGGTGGCACTGGCTCCGGACCTGACCGCGCGCATCATGGCGTCGATCGAGAAGCTCCCGCGCCAGCCGGTGGCGTGGTGGCGCCGGCGGTGGACCGTGGAGATGACGCCGCTCCGGGCGCTGGCCGCGGCGGCGGGGTTGGCGGCCATCATGTTCGCCAGTCAGGCGGCCGGCCGGCGCGCCGGGCTCCCGTCCCCGGAGGCGTTGGCCACGTCCCCGGGATCGGGTCGGACCCAGTTCGTGTTGGTCGCGAGCGAGGCCAAGGAGGTTTCGTTGGTGGGTGACTTCAACGACTGGAGCTTGTCGGCGACACCGCTCGAGCGGGACGGGGGCAACGGCGTGTGGTCGGTGACGGTGCCCCTTCTGCCAGGCCGGTATCGGTACGCGTACGTGGTCGACGGCGTACTCTGGCGCCCGGATCCCGAAGCGCCCGCAGCCGAGGACGAGTTTGGGCGTCCGAACTCTGTGCTAACGATTGGAGGAGCATGAGGGACACGACTCCGCGGATTGGTCTGATCGGGCCCGGGCTGGTGATTGCGCTGCTCACGATGATCGGCGCGCTGCTCCTGATGGGGGCGGTTCCGAACGTGGCGGTGGGCCAGGAGCCAAGGCTGGTGGGACGGCTGCCCGAGGCCACGAAGATTGAGGTCGACCGGATTCTTGACGCCGCCCGGTTGCTTGGGCTGCCGATCGAGCCGCTGGTTGACCGGGCGCTCGAGGGGGTGGCCAAGGGGGCACCTCCGGCGCTGATCCTAAGCGCGGTTGCCCGGCTTCGGGACGAATTGAAAACCGCCCGTTCCGCGTTCGGCCCGGCGGCCTCGGTCGGGGAAATCACCGCCGGCGCCAGCGCGCTCCGGGCCGGTGCCACCTCCGGCGATCTGGCGCAACTTCGGCGGCTTCGCTCGGGGCACCAGCTGACCGTGGCTGCGGCGGTGTTGGCCGATTTGGTCACGGCGGGCGTCCCCGCCGACACCGCCACCGGCGCCGTGTTGGCGCTGGCCGGCGGGGTGGACGACGCCGACTACGTGAGTTTCCGGCGGAGCGTGCAACAGGACATCGCGCTCGGGGCGTCGCCGGCTGCGGCCTTGGGCGTGCGCCTCAAGTCCCTCGTTGCCACGGCCGACCAAGTGCCCAACACGACCGGGCTGCAGAACGGGCGCCCGAAGCAGAAACCCTAGCCCAATGCGAGTCTCGATGGGAGGAAATCTGGCCGCGGTTGCGATGCTGGCCGCGGCAGGTTGCGCCGCGGGCCTCGACGAGGCTCCGCTAGCCGGAATCGATCTGCCGCTCAGCGTCGCCGTCGAATTCTCGGTGCAAAAGAACGCGGACCCCAACGTGACGATCACGGCGCGGCTCCGGAACCTCGGGGCCGAGCAATTGATCCTCCGGGTCCGGTGTTCGGCGATCGAGATCGACGAGGACCAGGCCGGTACTTGGCGCCGGCTCGGTGATTTTCGTCTTTGCGCCCCGCGAAACGAGGAGACCCTCGCCGCCGGCGCCAACCTGACCACCACCGATCAGCGGTTTCTCGATCCGGGCGGTTACCGGGTGGTGATCGAGTCGGTCGATGGCCGCACGGCCGTCTCGGAACCGTTTACGGTGCCGGCGCTCCGGTAAGGGCGGGGCAGGCGGCGTTATCATCCAGGCATGGATCAGCGTGATGGCGGAGCGTCGGTGAAAGCCGGAGCGTGACCCTCCGGAACCGGAGAGCCGGCCCGGCGGTTCTGGCCTGCCTCGTCCTCGCTGCGGTGCCGCTGGCCGGGCAGCCGGTCGGCAGTGTGGCCGTCGGTGCGTCTTGGGTTGAATTCGACGGATTCCTCTCGTCGGGGGCCGTGGTCTTCGCGCCATCCCTCCAGTTCGACACTCCCCGCCTGTCGCTGCTCGGCCAAACCAGCTGGACCCGGTTCGAAAGCGGCAACGGCGTGCTTCAGGCCGACCTGACCGCCGGGTGGCTCGTCGGATCCAAGCGCTGGTGGCGGCTGGAGCTATCCGGTTCGGCGGGGACTTCCCGGTATGCCTCCGAGCCCGCCTCCAGTCACCTGCTCGGAGCGGCCCGGTTCCATGTCTTCCGGTCCCGGGCCGGCGGATGGATCGGCCTGGCGGCAGGGCAGAGTTTTGGGGGTACCGCGCTCGGCGTACCCGTCGAGTTCGCTCTGGCTGGCTGGCACGTTAGGCAACGGTGGACGCTGCTCGGAACGGCCACCGCGACCCGGTTCAGCGGCGACCGCTACCTCGATGTGGCCGGGACGGCCCGTTGGACGGGCCCCGGGGTGGAGCTCGAAGCGAGGCTCGGCGCCAGGCCATGGACCCAGTCGGCGGCGGCCGGCGCCGTGGTGGGTACCGGCGGGTACGGCGAGGTGTCGGCGGTGGTGCCGGTCAGTCAAAGGATGGCGATCTCGATCGGGGGCGGGAACCATCTTTCCGATCCGGTTCGCCGAGTCCTTGGGGCCCGGTACCTGAATGCGGGGATCCGGCTCCGAGCCTTCGGGCCCTCGGCCAAGCCGGCATCGTGGGAGAAATCGCGGGCGATCATGCGGCGGCTCGGTACATTGGACGGGGGCGGGGCCCGGCTCGAGATCGCGCCCTCGGATGGGTTCCACACGGTGCGAGTGCGGGCCGCCGGCGTCGCCTCCGTCGACGTCATGGGTGACTTCACGGATTGGGCTGTCGTTCAGCTGGCGGAGGTAACGCCCGGCGTTTTCGAGCTCCGGCTCCCGATCCCGCCCGGGGTCTACCGGCTCAACGTGAAGCTCGGCGGCGGGTCGTGGGTCGTCCCCTCGGGCACCCGGGTTGAGCGAACCGAGTTCGGGTCGGTGGGCGTGGTGGTCGTGCCCGGCGTCACGAATTGACGAGAATCAGCTTGCCAAGGACCTGACGGCCGGCCATTCGGGCGTAGGCCTCCGGCAGCCGTTCCATCGGGAGCACCCGATCGAGCACCGGCTTGATGGTTCCTTTCGCGTACCACCGGCTCAATTCGGCCACCGCGTCGCGGCTCCGGGCGGGTTCGCGCCGGACAAAATCACCCCAGAATACTCCGACCAGATCGGCCCCCTTGAGCAGCGCCAAGTTCAGTGGCAACGACGGGATGGTCCCCTGGGCAAATCCAATGACCAGAAACCGGCCCCGCCACGCCAGCGACCGGAAGGCCGGCTCGGCGAGATCGCCGCCGACCGGGTCGTAGACGATATCGACGCCGCGGCCCTCGGTCAGTGCCTTGATTCGGTCGCGGAGGTTCTCCCGGCCGTAGCAAATCACGGCGTCGGCACCTAACGACAGGCAGAACGCGGCCTTCTCATCGGACGAGACGGCCGCGATGACCCGGGCTCCGGCGGCCTTGGCGATCTGGATCGCCGCGGTACCGACGCCGCCGGCGGCGCCGAGGATCAGCACGGTTTCGCCGGCGCGAAGGCGGCCCCGGTCGAGCAGGGCATGGTGCGAGGTGCCGTAGGTCAACGCGAACGCCGCGGCCTCCTCGAAGGAGAACCCGGCGGGCTTCGGCGTCAGGCCGTCGGCCCGGGCAATGGCATGAGTCGCAAACCCGCCGGTGTTGCCGACGACGATCACCTCATCGCCCGGACGAGCGGTCTCGACCCCGGGACCGACCGCCTCAACCACACCGGAGAACTCCGAACCCGGGACGAAGGGCAACGGCGGTTTGAATTGGTATTTGTTTTCGATGATCAACGCGTCGGGAAAGTTGAGACTGGCCGCTCGGACGGCGACCCGAACCTCAGCAGTTTGGGGTTCGGGCGTCGGGAGGTCCTTCCATTGCAGGGCCGCCACCCCGGTCAGTGTGTCGCAAAGCCATGCTCGCATATTCGATGGTCCTCGAGGTCGGAGGCGAAAAGTGTGATTCTTCCCGCCGGGATGCTAGGGGCCCATATTCCGAAGATGACGAAATCTTTCCTGCAGGTGTCCGCCCTCGTGGTCGCTCTGATTCTCCCGGTGGCGGCCCAGACGACCGCGATCCGGAACGTATCGGTGGTCGACGTCGAAACCGGCCGTCTGATCTCGGGGCAGACGGTCGTGATCACCGGCAACCGAATCAGCCGGATGGGGCCGGCGAGCGGCGTGGGCGTGGAGTCCGGGGCCCGGATCATTGACGGAACCGGCAAGTTCCTCATCCCAGGCCTTTGGGATATGCACGTCCACGCCGCAACACCGTGGTTCGGCCCCTACTTCATGCCGCTCCTGGTGGCTCATGGCGTGACCGGCGTCCGGGAGATGTTCAGCACGACGGCGGCCGTGGACATCTGGCGGAAACGGATTGCGTCGGGCGAGTCGGTCGGACCCCGGGTGGGCCAGTTCGGAAGTTTGGTTGACGGGACCCCTCCGATTTGGCCGGGGTCGGTCGTCGCGAGCACGGCCGAAAATGGCAGCCGGATCGTCGATTCCTTGAAGGCCGCGGGCGTCGAGTTCGTCAAGGTCTACAGCCGGCTCAGTCCGGAAACGTTCCGGGCCATCGCGGCTCGTTCGAAGGAGACGGGGATTGGGTTCGCGGGACACATTCCGAACCTTGTGTCGGCCCGGGAGGCCGCCCGTCTTGGCCAGCGCACGGTCGAGCACCTGACCCAGGTGCTGCTGGCCTGTTCGACCCGGGAGGATGAGTTCCTCGACCAGTCGCGGCGCGCCGTAGCGTCGGCCAAAGGGTGGGACTCGGCCGGGGTGGTTTCACGAGGCCGGGTCGAGGCGTTGGTGGCGAGCTACGACGCCAGGCGCTGCGAGGAGGTGGCGGACGCGTTCAAAGCGGCCGGGACGGTCATGGTCCCGACGACCACGGTGCTCCGATCGATTGCCAACCTCGACGATCCGACGCTCGGTCGGGATCCGCGGCTCAAGTACATCCCCGCGTTCATGAAGGACGGCTGGGATCCCAAGAAGGACTTCCGGTTCAGCATGCTGAAGCCGGCCGACTGGGCTCTTCGCAAAGTGCTCCATGCCCGGGAACTCGAGGTGCTCCGGTTGCTCCAGCGGCGGGGGGTCAAGATCCTGGCGGGCACCGACCTAGCCAATCCCTTCATTTTTGCCGGGGCCTCCCTCCACGACGAGCTTGGCCTGCTGGTTTCAATCGGGATGACGCCGCTCCAAGCGCTCCAAAGCGCCACCATCGAGCCGGCGCGGTTCCTCGGTCTGGCCGATTCGTTAGGCAGCGTCGGCACCGGCCGGGTGGCCGATCTGGTGCTGTTGTCGGCCAATCCGCTGACCGCGATCGGCAACGTCGCCAAGATCGATGTGGTCATTGCCAACGGCCGAGTGTTCGACCCGGCGGCCCGGCAGGCGCTGCTCAAGGCGGCCGAGGCCCAGGCGGCGCGCCCCCCGTCATGAGGGTCCTGCTGCAGCGAGTATCGCGAGCCCGGGTGACGATCGAGGGCCGGGAGGTTGGAGCGGTCGACCGGGGGTTCTGCCTCTTGGTGGGCTTCACGCACTCCGACACGGCCGCCGAGTCGGCCTGGATGGCGGAGAAAATCATCGGGCTTCGGTTGTTTCCCGACGGCGAAGGCCGGATGAATCTCGGCCTGACGGAGGTCGGGGGCGGGCTGCTGGTGGTGTCCCAGTTCACCCTCTATGGCGACGCGGCCAAGGGGCGGCGTCCGTCGTTCATCGACGCCTCGAGGCCGGAACACGCGATTCCGCTCTACGAGCACTTTTGCGGTGAGCTTCGAAGCCGGGGCGTGGCCGTGGCCACCGGACAATTCGGGGCGGAGATGCTGGTGGAGATTTACAACGACGGTCCGGTGACGCTGATGCTGGAGCGGAACCATGACTGAAGCGCCGTTGGTGCTGGCGTCGAAATCGCCGCGCCGGAAGCAGTTGCTCGAAATGCTCGGGATCCCGGTGACCATCTCGGCCGGCGACGTGCAGGAGATCCCGCTGCCCCATGAGGCCCCCGCGGCCTATTCGCGCCGCCTGGCCCGTGACAAGGCGCGGGCGGTGCCGGGCGAGTTCGTGTTAGGCGCCGATACCATCGTGGTGATCGACGGGGCCATTCTCGAAAAACCCTCGGATGCCGCCGACGCGGTCCGGATGCTGGAGCGGCTCCAGGGCAACCGGCACGAGGTGATCACCTCGGTGTGTCTGGTGGCCCGGGGCCGCGAGTACGAAGCGGCGGACGTCACGGCGGTGTATTTCCGGCCGGCCACTCGCGAGTGGCTGGCAGCCTACGTGGCCACCGGCGAACCGATGGACAAGGCCGGCGGGTATGGCATTCAGGGGTATGGCGCCGCGTTGGTGGATCGGATCGAGGGCGATTTCTTCAGCGTGATGGGGTTGCCGGTCCGAAAGGTGCTCGACCTGCTGGAGCAGGCCGGCCGGCCGTACCGGTTTACAGGCTGAACACCACCACCCGGTTCTGCCGGTGCTTGAGTTCGATGTCGGGCAGACGGGTCAGGATGGGCCGAGTGGTGAGTTGTTGGACGAACGGTTCCGCCAGCCGGATTTCGCCGGGGGCGGCGTCGTCGCAGAGCCGGGAGGCGACGTTCACGGCATCGCCGATGACGCTGTACTCGAGCCGGCGTTCGCTCCCCAAATAGCCGGCGAACACATCGCCGTAGTTGATCCCGATGCCAATCGACAAGGGCACCTGTCCCGCGGCTTCCCACCGGGCGTTGAGCTGCCCCATCCGGCGCTGCATGGCGACCGCGGCCTCCAGGGCCCGGTCGGCATCGCCGGGGGCGGCCAAGGGGGCCCCCCAGACGGCCATGATGGCATCGCCGATGAACTTGTCGAGCGTTCCGCCGTGGTCGAACACGATATCGACCATTTCGCTGAAATACTCCGTCAGGAGCGATCCTAACGCCTCGGGCGCCATCGTTTCGGCCATGGCGGTGAAGCCGCGGATGTCGCTGAACAGCACGGTCACCGCCCGGCGTTCGCCGGCCAACCCGATGACCCCCTTCTCCTTGGCAATCCGGAGCGCGACACCAGGCGCAAAGAACCGCTCGAAGTTGGCCCGGACCTGGGCGTCGCGGCGCATCGTCTCGGCATACGCGAGCTTGCTCAAGCTGACGGCCGCGAGGCCGCCGAAGGCGTACAGCATCGAGGCCTCGTCTTCCCGGAACGGACGCGTGGCCGTCAGGGTATCCACGTAGAGCACGCCGAGACATTGGTCCTTCGAGGCCATCAGCGGGGTGCAGATCGCGCCCCGGACGCTCTGCAGCATGACCGACCCGCTCCGAAACCGCTCGTCGTCAACGGCGCTCTCGGTCAGGATCGGCGCCCGGTCCACCACCGCCCGCGTGGCAATCGACCGGGGCACCTGGGTGCCGGTGCCGTTGTCGAGCCGGGTTTTGGAACTCGCTGGAATCAACTCGCCGGAGGCTTCGTCGATCAGGAGCAGGGCCACCCGGTCGACCGGCAACAAGTCGAAGGTGAGATCGACGATGGCCGTGGTCAGGCGTTCGGGATCGATCTCGCCCGAGAGCCGTTTGGCGAGGTCGAGGATCCGGGCCAATTGGGCCGACTCGAGGTTGGTATCGGGGCTCGCGCCCAAGGTGACTTTCCGGACGATCGCGCCTTCGGGCGGGAGATCGGTGGCCGGCGTCGGGAGATCATGATCGGCGTGGAGCCGGAACGCCACTTTGCCGAACACGATCGTGTCCCCCGACATCGCCCGGCCAACCGGCGTCCGGGTCCCATTGATGCTGGTGCCGTTCGAACTCCCCAGATCGCGGATGGCAACGCCCAACGGGGTGGCGGTCAGCTCGGCATGCCGGCGCGACACGGTCACATCGGCAATGACCCGGTCGGTGTCGGGTGCGCGGCCCACGACGACCGGGCCCTCGGCCCCGACCATGATTTCCTGGGGGTGGCCGATGCCCTGGAGCCGCCAGGTCATTGGGGGGCCTTCGGTGCCCCAACCAGGTAGCGCCCCGGGCCGGGAATCGTGGCCGTCATCAAATCAGAGCCGGGCCGGCTGGTCGGGAGGAACACGATCCGGCCGTCAGCGGTTGCCTGCGCGAGATAGAGGGCTCGCTCGAAGCCCAGGTCGCTGCCGTAACGGTCGCGGGCACCGGCGGGGGCTATGAAGTGGATCGCGTAACTGATCGTGAGCGACGTGCCGGCCGGCAACGGGCCGGTCGACTCGAGGTCGATGCCGTAGAGGCCGGGCCGCGGGCGGACGGTGATGCGGATCGAGTCGGCGCGGGCGCTGTCGGACGGGATTGAAATCCGGGCGAACAGGCTGTTGTCTGGTGCGCCGCGCCGGACCAGGATGACCCGGCCTCGGCCCGCCGGGATGACGATGACGGTGTCGTCCGGGGCGGTTCCGCCCGATTCCAGGATGAACACCGCGTCACTTCCGGCGGCCGCGGGTGGCGGCGGCGCCTCGTCCCGGGGCGAAACAGCCGGGGCGACGTTCGGGGGCCGGCCGCAGCCAACCGCCACCAGGGCGGCCAGGGCCAGCCGGCGAACTATGTTTCCAGCACCATGAGAATGTGGATCGTTGGGCTGGCGTTCTTGAAGGTCAGCACCGCCGCGGCGCAGGAATGGAACGACCCGGCCACCCGGCACCTGGTCCGGAGGGCCATTGCCGAGCGGGCCGTGGCGGCCGCCGATTCGACCCTGGTTTCGTACCGCGCGCGGGCCCATGGTGTCGTGTTGTTTCTCGCCGAGATCGGGTTCGTGGTCGGGATGCCGCCAAGAGTACTCAAGGCGGACGAACTCGACGTGGAAGTGTATTGGGAAAGGCCGGATCGGAGCAAGCAGGTGATTCGGGCCTGGCGGGACTCGACGTTCTTCCCGGTCGACCTCGCCTATCACCGCGACCATCTCGGGATCGTGTCCAACGACTTTGGACCGATGATCCGGATCGGGGAAGGCGACGAAGTGGCGGACGTGGTGCATCCGCTCGCGCCGCGCGGACCCGCGCTCTATGACTACCGGATTACCGACACTGTGGCCATCGCCGGGCCGGCCGGCCGGGTGGTCGTGGCCGCGCTCGAGTTCCGCCCCAAAGACCGCCGCCAACCGCTGGCGGTCGGGACCCTCGACCTCGATTTGGCCCGGGCCCAAGTGGTGCGATCGAGTCTGTCGTTTACGCCGGCCGCCTATCGGGATGCCGACCTCGAGGATATTGCCGTTCGGCTGGAACGCTCCCTGGTGGAGGGCCGCTACTGGCTGCCGTATGCGCAAGAGATCGAGATCCGGCGCCGATCGGCGGCGGTCGACTTTCCGGTGCGGGGCATCATTCGCGGCCGGTGGCAGATCGACGACGTTCAACTCAACGATTCGGCGGTAGTGGTGGCCTGGGCCGGGCCGGCCATCGGCGGGTTGACCAGGCCGGGCGGGGGCCCGTGGACCGGTCCGATGCTTCGCCCGGTCGACTCGGCGGCGAGCTGGCGGGCGGAGCAGGTGTTGGGCGAGGTCCGGGCCGCGGCCGGTCGGGCCCTCGGTCGCCGATTGGTCAGCGGACTCCCGGCTTGGCGGCTTTCGGTGACCCGTGTCAGCGACATTTTGCGCATTAATCGGGTAGAGGGCCTCCGGATCGGGGCGGGCCTGGCTTGGCAGACCGAATCGGTGGGCCGAGTGGCCCTGACGGGCGGAGTGGCCACGATTGACGGCCGGGTGACGGGGCGGATCGAGATTGCCCGTTCAATCGGCGGCCTCCCGATCCGGGTGGCGGCCGAGCGGTCGGTGGTCGATATGGCCGACAGCCCCGCGGCCAGCACCTTAGTCAATTCCCTGGCGGCCCAGGAGGCGGGGCGGGACTGGGGAGACTACCTGCTCCGGGACCGGATCGGCATCGAAACGGCCTTCCAGATCGGGCTGACGACCCGCCTGGTGGCCGAAATCGGGCGGGATTGGGCCGGTTCGCTCGAGGCGGTGGCTCGACCGGCCCGCGGAACCTATCGGGCCAATCCGGCCCTGGGTGGCCCGCCGTACAGCTTCGGCCACCTGACCGTTTCGAGCAGCCGGTTCGGAGCCACCGGGCTGGGCTATTCCCTCGGGGCTCGGGGGGAAATCGGGACCGGGTCGGGCGATTTTGGCCGGCTGACGGCCCGGGGCCGGTGGGCGGCCCGGGTGGCCGGGGGGACCCTCGACCTCACCGCCTCGGCGGGAATCGGGACGCCTGAGCTGCCTCGCCGGCGGTCGTTCGTTCTTGGGGGACCGGGCACTTTGCCGGGCGAGGCCTTTCGGGGGTTTGGGGGGCGACGGATGGTGCTGGTCGCCGCCGACTGGCTGGTTGTAGTGCCGGGCCCGTCAATTCCGCTTGGCCCCTTCGGCCGAACCGCACCCCGAATGGCGATCGGGCCGATCGTCGCGGTCGGGAGCGCCGGGGGTCCGGTGGCCGGGGTCCCCTGGGTTGGGTCTCGGGGCCTCCGACCGATACTGGGAATGGCGCTCGAGGCCTTCGAGCGGGTCCTTCGGTTGGAAGTGGGACGGGGGCTCCGGGCCCAGTCGGGCTGGTCGGTGTCGATTGACTTGACTCGTTCCTGGTGGCCTATCATCTAGCAGGGATTGGGGTTAACCCTCTATTATTCGACGAGGCTTGAACGTGCTTGATCCTCTGATGTGGCGAGCGCAGTGACCCATTTTTCCGATGAATGGTTGGTGTCGGCCCTAGGCACTCTGGTAACTCCGGAGGTCGTGGCCGATTTGCGGAAGCGGGCCGGCGAAGGCGGGTCACTCTGGCAGCAGCTGATCGATCAGCGGGTGCTGGTCGACGACGCTGTGCTGCAGGCGGTATCGACCCGGTTTCGGCTTCCGGTGGCGGACCTCAACCAGGTCGATCGCCGAGTGATCGAGCAGGTGCCCGAGCAGCTGGCCCGCCGGTTCAACGTGATCCCGCTCCGGGCCACTGATAGCTGGGTCGACATCGCCACGGCCAATCCGTTCGACATGGACGCCGAGAAGATGCTGGCCTTCGCCACCGGACTCGAAGTCCGGTTGTCGCTCTGCTCGCCGACGAAGATCCGGGAAAAGCTCGAAGAGGTCTATCGTCCCGACGATCTGGTCGAACGGCTGTTGGACGGCATCAAAGAAGAGCACGAGGTCACCCAGCTTCGAGATGTGCCCGATGACGTCGGGAGCGGGGCCGATCAGGCCCGGGCCCGGCCCATCGTCAAGCTGGTCGACACCCTGCTGGCCGACGGGATCACCAGCCGGGCCAGCGACGTCCACATCGAACCCGGCGAAGGCGGAGTCGCGGTTCGGTATCGGATCGACGGGGTGCTCCGCGAGGTGATGAAGATTCCGCGGTCCGCGGGCATTCCGCTGATCTCCCGGATCAAGATCATGTCAGGGATGGATATCGCCGATCGGTTGCGGCCCCAGGACGGGCGGTGCCGGGTGGCGGTCAATGGCAACCCGGTCGATCTCCGAGTCTCGACGTTGCCGGCCTCGTTAGGCGAGAAGGTCGTGATTCGGATTCTCAACACCCGGGCCACGCTCCTCAGTCTCGATAATCTCGGCTTTGACCCCGCCGAGCGGGCCACCTTCCAGAAACTGCTCGACAGTAAGGAAGGGATTCTCCTGGTGACGGGGCCGACCGGGTCGGGGAAGACCACCACGCTCTACGCGGCGTTGCGGACGGTCCAGGCCACGGGCGTCAACATCGTCACGGTCGAGGACCCGGTCGAGTACCGGCTTGGCGAGAAGATCGTCCAAGTCCAAATCAACGAGAAGGCGGGGATGACCTTTCCCGCCGCGCTCCGATCGATTCTCCGGCAAGACCCCGATGTGATTCTGATCGGCGAAATCCGCGATCAAGAAACCGCCCAGATCGCGGTCCAGGCGTCGCTCACCGGTCACTTGGTCCTCTCGACCCTGCATACCAATGACGCGCCGAACACGGTCACCCGGTTGGTCGACATCGGGATGGAGTCCTACAAGATCGGGGCGGCGCTTCGCGGGGTGGTGGCGCAGCGCTTGATGCGGCGGCTTTGCCTCGCCTGCAGGATTTCCGACACCGATCCGCTCCCCGGTCGGCTGGTCAAACACATCAAAGGCGGCGCGCCCCGCTTCAAAGCGGTCGGGTGTCCCGAATGTGCCCAGACCGGCTATCTCGGCCGGTTCGCGATTGTCGAGATGCTGGTGATGAATCCGACCATCGAGCGGTTGGTCAGTGCCGGCGCCACCGCCGATCAGATCGCGACGGCGGCCCGGAACGCCGGGATGCGGTCACTGTTCGAAAGCGCGATCACGAAGGTGTTGAGCGGTGACACCTCATTGGAGGAGGCCCTCCGGGTTACGGATCCTCCGCGAGACGACTTCGCCGCCGGGCCGCCTGCAGCCCCGGCACCCGGTGCGCCGCCGGTGCCTCTGGCCGAGCCTCGGCCCCGGCACACCCCTCAGACCCTTCGAGCCGTGATTCTCCCGCCCTCCGGCCTCGATCAGTTTTCGCAGGCGTTCGAATTGCTCGACGACACCGATCTCCCGACGGCCAAGTTCGAGTTGACCCGGAAAGGGTCCGTGGTTTTGCTGGTCGACGACGAGGACCAACTGCGGCGAGTCATGCGAGACCTCCTCGAACGCCAAGGCTACACCATCGTCGAAGCCCGGGACGGGGCCGAGGCCCTCGCCGAGATCGACCGGGCCGCGCCGGATCTGGTGATCCTCGACCTCAACTTGCCTGGGGTCGACGGCTACACGGTCCTGTCTCAGGTTCGGTCGCGCGAGGCCACGAGGAACTTGCCGGTCATCGTGCTCACCGCCAAAGGCGATGAGGACAACGAAGTCCGGGTCCTCGAGCTCGGCGCCGACGACTTTCTCACCAAGCCGTTTCGGGCCCGCGCTCTCGCGGCCCGGCTCGAGAGCCTCCTCGGCCGCCGCCGGGCCGTCTGACCTCCACCGCCCCGATTCGCTACATCGACATCTATCCGGTCCGGTGGGTGGCCGGCCGGATGGAGACACTGATCCTCCGCCGGAGCCCGGCGGTCCGGTGCACCGGGGCGTGGGAATCCGTGCACGGTCATATCGAATCCGGCGAGCGTGCCGTCGAGGCCGCCGAGCGGGAGCTCCTCGAGGAAACCGGCCTCGTCGCGGTCCGCCTCTACAACCTGAGCCGGGCCGAGTACTTCTATCTGCACAAAAGTGATGAGGTGGCGCTGATCCCCGCCTTCGCCGGCGTGGTCGCCGCCGAGGCGCCGGTGGCCCTCTCCAGAGAGCATGATGACTATCGGTGGCTCGGGATCGACGAGTCCCTGACAACCCTCGCCTGGCCCCGAGAGCGCCGGGCCGTGGCGGATCTAGCGGTCCTCCTTGGCGGGGGAGACGCCGGCCCCCTCGAAGACGTCCTCCGAATTCGCTGAGCCCGCCGAGTGCCGAGCGCCGAGTGCCGAGTGCCGAGGATCAGTAGTCGGAGGCGTAGGTGAGGAACTTGTAAACGCCGTATCGTTCGATGATCGAGCCGAAGAGATGCCGCTCGATGGTCCGACCGTCCTGACGTACCAAAAGACGACATTCGTTCCAGAGTTTGATTGGCCCAGCCGGCTTTCCCAAGGTCGGGCAGCGGTGGCCGGTGGCGGGGAGGGGTTTGCCGCCGTCGCGGGCTAACACCCGGCCAATCCCTTTCTGGCTGGTTTCGATCATTCGAAACCAAACCAGTCCCGGTTTCTGCCGGTAGGGAGGCCGGCTGTATTCGCTGCTGGGATAATAGAAATAGGCGAACTCGGCCTTGCTGAGGAGCAACCGGTTCAGGGTGAGCGTGTCATTGGTTTCGACCGCGGCGACGAACCGGCGGATCAGTTCGACCCGACTCGGGGCGCCGCCCGAAAACGCGGTTGGCGGGGGGTGCGGGCCAGTTTACCCGGAACCCCCCCACAACAAAAAATGGGGTAAAAAAAAAAAAAAAACCAACAC
>JANPEL010000219.1:0-3097 GCA_031431925.1 Gemmatimonadota bacterium
GAGACTTGAGGGCTCGGTTTTCTGCCTGGGTCCGGGTCAGTTCCAGCGCCGACCGGAGCGTGATCAAGACCGCTTCGGGGGTAAGGGGCTTTTCCAGGAACTGGAAGGCGCCGTGCTTGATGGCTCGGACGGCGTCGGTCAGTTGGGCCTTGCCGCTCATCATGATGACCGGCACGCTCGCGTCCCGCTCCCGGATTTTTTCGAGCGTCGCGATCCCGTCAGGCCCCGGCGGCATCATCAGATCGAGGAGAATCGCGTCGGGGTGGCCGCCGTCGATGGCCAGCAGGGCGGCATTGCCGTTCGGAGCCTCGGTCACGTCAAAGCCTTCTGACTTGAGCAAGGCCCCAAGCATCCGCCGGATGTTCGCTTCGTCGTCCACGATCAAGACGCGAGTGGTCATCGTTGGTTCGTCCGCCGGTCTGCGACTCGGCGCTCCACGTAAGGTCGATCGGTTGGTCGAGTCTTGGCGCTTTCAGGCACCAGGGGCAGCCAGATCACGAACGTCGCCCCGCCGCCCGGTGTCTCGGCCACCTCGATCATGCCCTGATGCAGGTCGACCGATTGCTTCACGATGGCGAGGCCGAGACCGGTGCCGTCGCTCTTCTCAGTGAAATACGGCTCGAACACCCGACTTCGTTTCGTCGGGGGAATTCCGGGGCCTTGGTCTGCAATAGACACCCGAACCCCCCCCTGCCACGGACGGATGGTCACCTCGATTCGGCCTTTCCCGAGCATGGCTTCGGCGGCGTTTCGAATCACGTTCGCAAACGCTCGCCGAAGGGCATCATAGTGGCCAACCACGTGGGGTGTGTCGGGGGTGACCTGGAGGTGCCCCTCGATCTCGGCGGGAAGCGAGGTCCGGAGCAATTCGCCCAGCAACTCGCCCAAATCGACCTCGGCCGGCGGTCCTTCGGGGAGTCGGCCCAGATTGGCAAAGTCCCGCGCCAATTGCTCCAGCCGACTCGACTCGGTTCGGAGCACGTCCAACGCCTCTTCCTGCTCGGGATTGGCGTTCCGACTGAGCGATGTGACGGCAAGTCGGATCGGAGTCAGCGGGTTCTTCATTTCATGAGCGACCCGTCGGGCTACCTCCCGGAATGCCCGGAGTCGTTCGGATTCGAGCTCCGATCTCCGGGCCTGGGCCAGACCGGCCGCCATGTCCCGGAGCGCGGTTCGAAGGGACGCGAATTCCGGGGCGCCGGATCGGGGCGGGTCGGGGGGCAGCGGCTCGTTGCGCTGAATGTGGCCGGTCCACCCCACCAATTCATCGATCGGCCAACTCAACTGCGCCGCGAGGTTCCGGCCCAGAAAGATCGCGGCGTAGAACAATACGGTTCCGAGCACCGCCAGGAGAATCGCCCGGCCGTAGGTCTCCAGGCGCTTGTAGGTATAGGCCTGCTGGGAAACGCGGAGGGCCTCGTTGAGGCGAACTTTGTAGTGGTTGAGGGCCTGGATTTCCGGCGGTGAGAGCCGGGTGGTATCCAAGGTATTGAGGAGCCGGATCCCCGATTCACGGAGGGGGCGGACGACGGCTTGGGCGGCCTTCGCGGGGTTGTAGCGGATCGTCGAATAGGCCCACCCAAACATCGCCATGGCCGAGGGCAGGGCGATCAGAAATAGGGTGAGGGAGATCCGCCCGCGAAAGGACAGTCCGCGCATGGCGAAAGGTAATCCGAATCAGCGGTCATGGACTGGGCGGCCTCGCCTGGGCCGCAGCGGACATGAAAAAGGCGCCGGCAATCGCCAGCGCCCATTCAAACTGCGTGGATCGAGGACGGCGGGCCGACTATGCCTGCCGCTGCCGCCGCCGACGAACCCAGCCCATCCCGGACATGGCAACCAGGCCGATGGCCATGAGGCCCATGGTGGCCGGTTCGGGGACCGGGGTCAGGCCGCCGTCGAGGTACAACTGTTCCTGCTTGCCGCAGCCGTTCCACGGCATTCCGCTCGGCGCGGCCGCCTGGCACCGATTCAGCCTCGTGTCGGTGAGGACGTAGGCGTTGTTGTAGGAGTACTTGGAGTAGTTCGAGCTGGCCTGGTTCAACCAGTACGTCAGCTTGGCCTGGTTGTTCCCGGTGAAGTTGGCCCCGAACCCGGAGGTCAGGTTCCAAATAGCCGCATGGATGTAACCCCACTCGGTGGTCGCTTGGGTTCGGAACTGCGAAGCCAGCCAGGCCGCCTGTCGGTACGCTGACGGCTGGCCGGCCAGATTCCCAAACCGGGTGTTCGACAGGTTGGCCCCGGTCCCTAGCCCCGTCACGTTCACCGTGAACTGGTTGCCGGGCGAGATGTGATTCTGGAAATCGACGCACCAAATGTCGATGTTCTTGCCGTCGAGGACACCTTTGTAGGTCCCGACCGACACCCCCCAGGCATACACCGAGCTGCCGGCGAGGAACTTGAAGGTCCCGGTCTGAGCGGCGCTTGGGGTAGCCACCAGCGCACTGAGGACTGCGACCTTAGCCAGGAATCTCATTCAATTCACCCGTTTGTTGGTTGAAGGCACGGTGGTTCTCGGGAATTCATAAAGCAGGGGCCATGCCAACCGGTGTCGTAGTTTAAGTCAGATTGTTTTTGGTCAGTTGCTCTTCTTTAAGTCGTTGCAAAACAATAATTTGCAGGAATGAAATGGGCGGGTTAATCCGGCGCGTGGCGGAGCTTGGGGGGGAGCCCCGTGCGGCTGCGGCGCCACAGCGATCCCCGGCGTTGGTGGGGCGGGCACGCCCCATGCGTGCAGAGTCCTGCACGGTCGCCGCCCCGCTGGGGTCGGCTGGCCTGGCCAGACTTGAATGGTGGCACCTGATCTGCATACGTAGGTACGAGGCATTGTTCGGGTCGGTCCCCCAACTGGGACTGGCCTCAGTCATCGAATCAAAACCAGGGAAAAATACCCTCATGGTGTATCGCGTCATCCGAGCCGTTGCGGCCGCTCTTGGCCTGGTCCTGTTTTGGGGCCCGGCCCAGGCGTCCGCCCAAAGCCTCACCGCTGGAACCGTTCGTGGAACGGTTCGTACCGCGGCGGGGGAACCGGTTGCCGGGGCCCAGATTACCCTGGAGGCCTCCGACGGTTCCCCGATCCGCTCCACCGAGGTTGATG
>JANPEL010000220.1:0-12217 GCA_031431925.1 Gemmatimonadota bacterium
CGAAGAACTTGAGGATCGGGTCGTCGACGACCTTCCGCCACGCGCCGCGAAGGGTGAGCAGTCCGTTGACCATGCCGCCCCAGGAGGGAGCCCAGAGCATCACGGAAAAGAGCATCCCCACCGTCGAGGCCCACTCGGGAAGCGCGGTATAGTGGAGGTGGTGGGGCCCGGCCCAGATGTACATGAAGACCAGGGTCCAGAAATGCAGAATCGACAACCGGTAGCTGAACACCGGCCGGTCGACCGCCTTCGGCATGAAGTAGTACATCAGACCCAGGAACGGCGTCGTGAGGAAGAACGCCACCGCGTTGTGCCCGTACCACCATTGCATGAAGGCGTCTTGGACGCCCGCGTAGATCGAATAGCTCTTGAGCGGGCCGGCCGGGACCGACAAGTTGTTGAAAATGTGGAGGATCGCCACCGTGACGACCGAGGCGATGTAAAACCAGATCGCCACGTACAGGTGGCGCTCCCGCCGCTTGGCGATCGTGCCGAAGAAATTGACCGCGAAGGTCACCCAAACGGCCGCGATCGCGATGTCGATCGGCCATTCGAGTTCCGCGTATTCCTTGGCCTGGGTGAAGCCCAGCGGCAAGGTGACCGCCGCGGCCACGATGATCAGTTGCCAGCCCCAGAAGTGGACCCGGCTCAGCGTATCGCTGAACATCCGGGCCTTGAGGAGGCGCTGGGACGAATAGTACGCCCCGGTGAAAAAGGCGTTGCCCGCAAAGGCGAAGATGACCGCGTTCGTGTGCAGCGGCCGGAGCCGCCCGAAACTCAGGATCGGCCCGAAATTCAAAGAGGGGTAGGCCAACTGGAGGGCGATGATCAGCCCCACCAGCATCCCGACCAGACCCCAAATAAAGGTCGCAATGAGGAATTTCCGGACGATGTCGTCATCGTACGCAAAAGCATCAAGTTGGGGGTTCATTACCGCTCCCGGGCTTGGATTTTGGATCGGAGAAAACTCGCGGTTCGACCCTGAAGGGGTGTTCAGGGGCACATGAAGACCGCTTTAGATTAGGAACTCGGCCGCCCGTTCCGCGATCATCACGGTCGGGGCATGGGTGTGGCCCGAGGTGGTGCTCGGCATGATCGAGGCATCGGCCACCCAGAGATCGTCGAGGCCGTGAACCTGCAAGCGGTCGCTCACCACCGCCTCGGGTCCTCCGCCCATCCGGCAACTGCCAACCGGGTGATAGAGCGTTTCGGAGCGGCTTCGGACGAACTGCCGGAGGTCCCCGGCGGGGCCCGGGAAGAGTTCCGGGCCCCGATACCGGTCGAGTTCCGGTCGCAGAGCCACCCGCCGGGCGAGTTCGATGCCTTGGACCATCAGGTCGAGATCCCCGGCCGCCCCATAGTAGTTGGCGACGATCTTGGGCGGGGCCGCCGGGTTCGGCGATGCCAGCGACACGGCGCCCGAGCTCTCGGGATGAAGCAGCACGCAAGCAATGGTGTACCCGTGCCCGGGCGGATTGCCGAATCCATGGTCGACGAAAAACGTTGGCGCGAATAGCAACTCCAGGTCAGGTCGGTCCGCCCCGGCCCGGAGCCGGACGAACGCCCCTGCTTCCGCCACGTTCGAGCTAAGCGGTCCGGTCCGGGCTGCCAAATAACGGAGGACGTTGCCGAATCGTTCGGCGCCAACGAGCGTTACCGGCTCCCGGCAATGATGCATGACGCCGCAAGCAATGTGATCCCGGAGGTGCTGCCCAACCCCCGGGAGGTCCTGGACCACCGGAATCCGGTGGGCCTGAAGCTCGGCGGCCGGGCCAACCCCGGAGAGCAGCAACAGGTGGGGCGACCCGATTGCACCGGCGGCCAGCACCACCTTGCCGGACATCCGGACCATCCGGCCATCGGCGACGAACTCGATCCCGGTGGCCCGGCGGCCGTCAAAGGTGATTCGCTGGACCCAGCTGTCGGTCTGCACCGCGAGGTTCTGCCGCCGGCGGACTGGACTGAGGTAGCCGTCCGCGGCGCTCACCCGGACCCCCCGCGCCTGGGTCACTCGAAACAGGCCGGCCCCGTCCATCCGGCCGGCCGCGAAGCCGTCGTTGGCCGCCACCCCATCGGCCCTGACGGCTTCGACCAAGGCTCGGGTTACCGGGTTGACGGTTCGCAACGGGCCGACGCTGATCCCGACTTGGCCCTCGGGCCGCGCGGCGGCCGCCGGCCACTCCGCTCGGTGGAGGGCCGGCACCAAGTCGTCCCAGGCCCAGCCCCGGTTTCCGGCGTGCGCCCATCCATCCAGATCGGCCCGCGCGGGCGGCGTCCAAATCATCGCGTTCATCGCACTCGATCCGCCCAGCAACCGGCCGCGGGGCCAGTAGAGCGATCGGCCCGCGGCGCCGGGCTCGGCGGCGGTCGCGAAGTTCCAGTCGTATCGGGTCTTGAAGAGCTTGGCGAATCCGGCGGGGATTCGTGATTCCCGGGGAATGGTTTTAGGGCCGGCTTCGACGAGCAACACTCGGGTCGCCGGGTTCTCGGACAACCGGCTGGCCAGCACACAGCCGGCGGAGCCGGCCCCAACCACGATGTAGTCGTATGCCAGCGCCATCCGGATCGCCGTTATGAAGTGGTTGCGGTGGGCATCGGAGACTCAAACGCCCGATGGAGCGCCACCTCGAGCGGCCCGCTGGTGAGCACGCGGAGCGCATTGAGGATGACGGCGACGTCGATGGCTTCCTGAACCAGCGCGCCGACGGTTGGGACGATCCAGCCGATTCCGGCAAATACCATGGCCCCAGCCGAGAGGCCGAGGCCAATCCCAATACTCTGCTTGGCGATGCGCATCGTTCGCCGGGCGATCGCGATGGCTTCCGGAATCCGGGTCAGATCATCCGCGAGCAACACCACATCGGCCGCCTCCGCGCTGATCCCGCCGCCGGTGGCCGCGATGGCCAGCCCGACCGAGGCGGCGGACAGGGCGGGCGCGTCGTTGGCCCCATCACCCACCATCATGACTTGATGCCCCAGTTTCCCCAGCCGGGCCACGTAGCCGACTTTGTCCTGCGGGAGCAGGTCGCCGACCGCGTCGGAAATCCCGAGCTCGGCGGCGGCGGCTTTGGCGTTGACGGTCCGATCGCCGGAGAGCAGGATGACCCGCGAGATCCCCAGCGACGTGAGACCCCTGATCATGGCTTTGGCGGTGGGGCGGACTCGATCGGCGTAGACAATCGTCCCAGCCGCTTGGTGGTCGATCGCAACGTAGGCCTGCAACCCGGCCCCGTCCGCTTCTTGCACGAACCTGGCGGCGGCCGCCGGTTCCCATTCCTTGAGCAGCGTCAGGGCGCCGATCGTTACCCGTCGCCCCTCAACCGTTCCGGTCACCCCGCGCCCAGCCGACTCGATTACCTGGAAAGCGTCGGGAAGGGGGACGCCCGAGGCGACGGCCGCTTCGACCGTTGACCGGGCCAAGAGGTGACCAGACCCCTGTTCCACCGCGCCGACCAGACGCAGCAGAGCATCCCCGGTGAACGGCGCGATCGGCCGAACGGCCGCCACCATCGGCCGGCCGATCGTCACGGTGCCGGTCTTGTCGAACAGCACCAAATCGATCTTGGCCAACTGCTCGAGGGCGGTGCCGTGGCGAACGATGATTTGGTGGCGGGCCGCGCGGTTGACGCCCGCCAACATGGCCACCGGCGCGGCGAGAATCAGCGGGCACGGCGTCGCGACCACCAAGACGGCCAGAATTCTGGTCGGATCGCCGGAGATGAAGTAGGCCAGCCCGCAGGCCGCGATCGTGACCGGGGTGAACCAGACCGCGACTCGGTCGGCAAGACGCTGGATCGGCGCCTTGCTCGCCTCGGCGCTCCGGACCAGCTCGACGATCTTGTGGTACAAGCTGGCGTCGGCCCGGGCGGTGGCCTCGAGGGTGATCGGCCGGTCGAGGTTGACGGTGCCGCTCGAGACCAAGTCGCCGGGGCCGACCGACCGGGGTAGGGGCTCCCCGGTAATCCGCGACGTGTCGAGCGACGACGTGCCCGAACTGATCACGCTGTCGCACGGGATCATTTCCCCGGGCCTGACCAGCAGGTGGTCACCGACGGCCACCTGGTCCACGCCGATGTCCTTGACGCCGTTCCCCTCGAGTCGGTGGGCCACCCTCGGTGCCTGGGCCTCGAGTTCCGCGACGGCCTGGCTGGCTCGCCGGGCCGCGGCGAGTTCGAGGGCCTCGCCGCCGGTCTGCATCAGGACGATGACCAATCCCGCGGCAGGTTGCAGGAGAACGACGGCCGTGATGATCGCGAGCGAGGCCACCAAGTCGGTGGCGAACCGCCCTTCGAACACCCCCTTGGCGGTGCTCCACACGATCGGCAGGCCGAGACCGATGAGTCCCGCGAGCCAGATCATCCGCCCTGCGTCAGGAGCTGAAACGAAACGCGGGGCCAGAAGCCCCGCGATCAAAACCAGGAGCGTGGTGAGGGGCTTGATCATTACCCGGCCCTGGCAGCCCTCGCGTTCATCTGGCAGAGGGAGAACCCAACCCCGCGGACGGTTTCGATATGGGGGTCGGAGGCGAACTTGAGCAGCTTGCGCCGGAGGTTCCCGACATGGACGTCGACCACGTTGCTCTCCGGGTCGAAATGCATATCCCAGACCTTCTCCAGCAACGTGGTGCGGCGGATCACTTCCTCCGGGTGGAGCATGAAATACTCGAACAGCTGGAACTCCTTGGCGGTCAGATCGAGGCGCTTCCCATCAACCGTGGCCTGATGCCGAAGCCGGTCCAGTTCGAACGGTCCATACCGAAGGACCTCCAGCCGCTCGGCGCCCCCGCGCCGGTGGAGGGCCCGAAGCCGGGCCAAGAGCTCCTCGAACCGGAACGGTTTGGTCAGGTAGTCATCCGCGCCGGCATCGAGCCCGCGAACGATATCCTCGACCGCATCCCGGGAGGTCAGCATCAGGATCGGGGTGCTCCGGCCTTCGCGCCGGAGCTCCTGGGCCACCTGAAAGCCACTCTTTTTGGGAAGCATGACGTCGAGCAAAATGACGTCGTACTCGTAGACGTGGGCCAGCATGGTGGCCTCTTCGCCGTCTGGGGCGACATCGACGACGAACCCTTCTTCCTTGAGCCCTTGCTCAATGAACCCGGCGACCTTGCGGTCGTCCTCCACGACGAGAAGTTTCATGGGCGAATGCTAGAACCACCTCGCTGAAGGTGCTGTCAACTCTTCATGAAGGCTGCTTCACGAAGCCGGAACCGTCAAGATGAACAGCCCACCAGGTTGGGGGACCGCCGTCAGATCCCCACCGAGGAGCCGGGCCAGGCGGCGGGACAAGGCCAGCCCGACCCCGTGCCCGGTGCCGCTCTCGAAGGAGGCGGTGGTGTAATAGATGTCAAAGATCCGGTCCACCATGTCGGCGGTCACGCCGGGCCCCTCATCCGTGACCCGGAACTCGACGAACGGTGGCTTCGGCGCCACCTGGACCCGGACCGTGCTCCCCGGCGGGGTGTGGCGGATCGCGTTCGTAAACAGGTTGACGAAGATCTGCTCAATCCGGTGGGAGTCGGTCCGGCAGATCAGGCGGTCCCCGCCGGCCGGGCCCGTCAGCGTCACCTTCTTTTCGGCCGCACCGGGCACACAGCGCTGAATCGCGGCCTGAACCAGACTGCAACAGTCGACTTCCCGGACCACCGGTTTGAGGCGATCGTCGTCGAGGCGGTTCAGGTCGAGGAGATCGTTGACCAACGAGACCGCCTGCTCCGCGGCCTCCAAGATCTCATAGGCGCCCCGGGGTACGGTCTGCGGATCCTTCTTCCGGATCAGCATTTCCGCCCATCCGTAGACCGCTGCCAAGGCGTTGCGAAGCTCATGGTTGACCATGGCGAAGAATCGCTCCCGGCTCCGATGAAGCTGCTGAACCTCATCGAGCAGCCGAGAGGTGCGCTCGTGGTACTGGGCGTTCTCGACGGCCGACGCCACGATACTCGCCAGCAGCATCGCGATGTGGACGTCCTCATCCGAGAACGCAGGCGCGCCGATCTTTTCGGTCAGGTAGAGATCACCGAGGATCCCATTCCGCCCAATGATCGGGACGCCGAGAAACGACGCCATGGCGGGGTGGTGAGCGGGAAAACCGACCGAGGCCGAATGAGCCCCGAGGATGGAAAGTCGGACGACCTGCCCCTCCCGAATGACCAGCCCCAGGATGCCTTTCCCGGTCGGATGGGCCCCGATCCGGCGGTACACCTCTTCCGGCATCCCGGCGGTGGTGAATGATTTGAGCGTCCGGCTGTCCGGACCGAGCAAGCCTACGGCGGAGTACTCGGCCTGCAGCAACTCCCGCGTCAACTCGGCCACTCGTTGGAGGACCCGGTCCAGGTTGAGCTCGCCAATGAGTTCCGGGGTGGCCCGAACCAGTTGTTCAATGCGGTCGGAGGCGCGGGGGCTCGTCATGAGGCGGAAATCTACTGGGCTCGGCCGGGCGCCGCCGGGCCGGGCTTGGTGGGGTTGTCGGCCGCTTCACAACGCCTTCACGTTCACCTCGCTAATTTCGCGCTTAACTCGGACCGGAAGGACCTCGATTGATTGGCGGAAAGATCCTAGCGGCGACCGATGAATCAGCCGAGGGCCGTCATGCGGTGAACGTGGCGCGGACCATCGCGGAAGGCAGCGGAGCGCCGTGGACGGTGCTAACCGTGACACCGCTCCACGGCATGGGTCCGGTGCCGGCCGGGCGCGTGGTATCGTCGACTGACTCGGCGCCAGGGGTCGGCTTGGTTCCTGAGTTCGAGCGTTTTAAGACTTGGCTCGGTCAGCCAGGTCCCGGCGCTACCGGTCGCCTTGAGGTGGCGCTCGCCTTTGGGATCCCCGGGATCGAGATCAGCCGCCTTGCCGGGCTGCGGGAGGCTGACCTGATCGTGTTGGGCCGTCGGGACCGGGCGCCAAATCGCCGCCTCTTGCTGGGCGAGACCAGCGACGCGGTCGTCCGTCGAAGCGATGTGCCGGTGTTGTTCGTGCCGACCCGAGTGACGGCATTTAAGCGGATGGTGGTGGCGCTTGACGGGACTGATCGGGCCGTCGCGGTGCTCGAAGCGGCCCTGGCCACGGCCAAGATGCTTGGATCCGAGTTTCGCGCGCTGATGGTCGAACCCGACCTGGCCGATGAGCGCGAGCCTGGCCTGGGCAGTCCGATGCCGAGGGCCCGGACCATCCGGTTGGCTGAACTGCTTCGGCGGGTGCCCGGCGGCGAAGGCCGGCCGCTGACGATTCGACGGGGGCACCCGGTGGAGGAAATCCTCGCGGATCTTCAAGAGACCGAGACTGACCTCCTCGTTATCGGCTACCGGCGGGGCGGCCCGCCGAAAGTCATTGGTCCCACTGATATTGCTCGCAACCTGCTCGATGCCGCGCCGTCGGCGGTCCTGACCGTTCCGCTCTGATCAACTCTGAACGTCTCTTCATTGTAGACTCAAACTGGCTTGAGATCCGACCGCGTAAATCTCTCCGTAGACCTGAATCCGGAGTTGCGGTATGACCAGAAACATGGGAACACCTGATCGGGCCATTCGCCTGATCGTCGGGGTGCTCATCTTGGGGTTGTTTGGCGCCCTGACCGGGCCCTGGAAGTATCTCACCCTCCTCGGCCTCATTCCGTTGGGCACCGCCTTGACCGGGAACTGTCCCCTTTACACTCTGTTCGGGTTCTCGACCTGTCCGGTCGATCCCGGCCAGGGCAAACGTTAGGAGGCCGCCATGACACTCCGCTCGATCTTGGTTTCGCTCGATGGGTCGCGGTTTGCTGAAACCGCGCTGCCCGTCGCTGCTCGATTGGCGCGGAGTGCCGCGGCCAGTCTCAACCTCGCGATGGTTCATGAGCCGGTAATGGCCATGGTGCCCGCCGCCGACATCCCGATCACCACCGGTCCCGACGACCTCAAGATGCAGGTCGACGAGAAGGCCTATCTCGCCGGCACCGCGCAGGAGTTCGGGATCGTCGGGCCGGGCCCGGTTGGATGCACCTTCCTCGAGGGCGCGGCCGGTCCGGCGCTGGTCGACCTGATCGAAAAAACGACGCCCGATTTGGTGGTCATGGCCACCCATGGCCGCGGGCCGCTCAGCCGGTTCTGGCTTGGAAGCGTCGCCGATCATGTCGTCCGCCACACCTCGACCCCGGTCCTGCTGCTCCATCCCCGGGACGGGGCGCCGGTGCCGGCCCCCGAGACGAAGTTGCAGACCTGTCTCGTTCCGCTCGATCGGTCGGCCGAAGCCGAAAAGATTCTCGGGCCACTGGTCGACTTGGCCAAGCTCACCCAGGCGCACCTGACCCTCCTGCATGTGATCGAGCCGATCCTCGGGGTGACGGGCGCGGTGCCGCCCTATCCGTTGCCGGTGCCCGCCGAAGCCATCGAGTCGCTCCGCACTGATGCCCAAAAATACCTCGACGGTGTCGCTGATCGGCTCCGGGCCGACGGGTTGGCCGTCGCCACTAAGGTCATCGTCGGGCTGGGGGTGGCGGGTACCGTGATTGACCAGCTCGAGCAAGGGAAGATCGACTTCGTCGCCATGACAACCCATGGAGCCCGGGGATTCCGTCGCCTGTTGCTCGGGAGTGTGGCCGACAAGGTGGTCCGGGGTGCCGGAAAGCCCGTCTTGGTGTATCGCCCCGCCGTCGCGGCGGGGTGATTACTTTGGCGGGAGGGCGGGGCCAGGATCGACATTGACGGGAGATCGCTCGATGAGGGTAGGAATTCGCTCCGCTGCTTTGGTCTTCCTTGGCAGCGGTGTTCTCGTGGGGCGCGGGTCGGCCCAGGCCGCCGCTGACTCGGTGCCGGCCGCCGTGACGCCGGCCGCGATTGCGGCGGGCAAGACCCTGTACCTTGGCGAGGGCCTCTGTTTGGCGTGTCATGGCGCCGACGCCAAGGGATCGATCGGGCCCGATCTGACCGACAAGATCTGGCTGCATGGGACCGGATCCTTTGGCGAGATCGTGGCTCGGGTCCTGGTTGGTGTGTCGTCCGAACAGAGCAAGCTGGGCCAAATCATGCCGCCCCGGGGCGGTTCTGGCATAACCGATGAGCAGGTGCGAGCCGTGGCGGCCTACGTCTGGAGCCTGAGCCACAAGCCGGCTCGGAAATAGCCGGTGGACCGGCATTGACCCTCCGCCAACTGGATCAGCGCCTTCTTGGGCGTCGAACGGGCCATCCTCTGGCAGAAACTGATCCAGCTCGGGGCAATCTGGCTGTTCGGCTGGTTCGCGAATCGGCTCGTCAAACTGGTTGCCCGGCGGATCGAACGATCGGTGGATGACGGCGACGAAGCCATCCTGAGCGCCGCCGAATTCGAAAACCAGTTTGTCGTGGGCGACATCGTTCGAATCGGCGAGAAAACCGGCACGGTCGAACGGATGACGCTCCGGATTGTGACTCTGCGGGATGTTGAGGGAGCCATCCACATCATTCCGTATGGCTCGATTGCGATGGTCAGCAACCTGACTCGCGGTTGGTCCCGGGCGGTGGTCGACATCGCGGTTGGGTACGCCGGCAACGTCGATCGGGCGTTGGATGTCGTCCGCGATGAATTGGCGGTGTTCCGGCGGGATCCCGCTTGGGCGGCCCGGCTCGACGGTACCTCGGAGGTCTTGGGGGTCGACAAGCTTGGGGACAGCGGATTGACGATTCGGACCTTGGTCCGGACCGTTGCCGGCTTTCAATGGGAGGCCGCCCGGGAATTCCAACGGCGGCTCAAAAATCGGCTCGACGCCGAGGGCCTCGAGATCCCGACCCCCCAGCGGACCGTCCACGTCCGGCATCACGGATCCAAGGAAGGCTCGGAGCTGCTTGGTGCCGATTGAATCAGAGGCCCAAGCGGTCCGGGGCTCTAGTCGGTTGGGCTATTCCCAGACGCCGGCCCCTGCCTAACTTACCGGCTCGCCCAAGGCCGGAGCCGCCGTGTCGCTGTCCCTCTACAACACCTTGACCCGACGGGTCGAACCCTTCGAACCGATCGCGCCGCCGCGGGTCACCCTGTATTCCTGCGGACCGACCGTGTACAACTACGCCCACATCGGCAATTTCCGGACGTTCCTGTTCGTCGATCTGCTGCGTCGGTGGCTCGAGGCCAGCGGGTACGACGTCTTCCACATCATGAACTTTACTGATGTCGATGACAAGATCATCAAGGCGGCCGCCGCTCAGGGGATTTCGATTCGGGAGCTCACCGGCCCCTATGCCGACGCGTTCTTCGAAGACCGGGATTACCTCGGCGTGGTTCCGGCTCATGTCTACCCCCGGGCAACCGATTTCATTCCCGCCATGGTCGACCTGGTTGGCGGCCTCTTGGCGAATGGGACGGCCTACCGGGGCGATGACGGGTCGGTCTATTTCGGCATCGACCGGTTTCCCGCCTACGGTCAGTTGTCGCAACTCGACAAACGCGAGCTCAAGGCCGGGGCCGGCGGCCGGGTGACGGCGGACGAGTACTCCAAGGAGAACGCCCAGGATTTCGTGATCTGGAAGGCCGCCCGCCCCGAGGACGAACAGGCCGGCGCCGCCTGGGATGCCCCGTTCGGCCGGGGGCGTCCTGGGTGGCACCTAGAGTGCTCCGCGATGGCCCTCAACCTGATCGGGGAGCGGTACGGGTCCCGGGTCCTCGACATCCATACCGGGGGAGTCGACCTGATCTTCCCCCACCATGAGGACGAGATCGCCCAAAGCTGTGCCTTCACGGGTGAGAGCCTCTTTGCCCGGTTCTGGCTCCATGGTGAGTTTCTGAACATTCGCGGGTCGAAGATGTCGAAGCGGTTCGGCAACATCACGACGCCGCGGGATCTTCGAACCGATGGGGTGGAGGCGGCGGCCATCCGGCTCATGATGTTTCAGACCCACTACCGGCAGCAACTCGACCTCACCGACGACGGGCTCGCCGCGGCTCGTGAGGGGGCCCGGCGGCTGGGCGAATTCGCCGACCGGCTCGAGCGGGCCGGGGTGGCGAAAGGGGCGGGCGACCCCGCATGGGCCGGTCCAGCCTCCCAGCTGGAAGCGGACTTCCGGACGGCCCTCGACGACGACCTCAATGCCCCTCGGGCAGTCGGCGCGGTCTTCGAGTTCCTCCGGGAGGCGAACCGCCTGCTCGACGAAGGGCGAGTCCCGTCCACCGCGGGGAAGGCCGCGTTCGAGATGGCCAATCGGGTGTTGGGAGTTGCCCATCGGGCCCAGGGCCGGGCGGAAATCTCAGCTACGGCGGTGGATGGGGCCGGCGTTTCGTTATCGGACACCGCGCCGGAAGGGGCCGCGGCACGGCTGGCGTGGGCGTCGCGTTGGGCCAGTCGGCGTTCAGCGGCCAAGCGAAGTCGGGACTTCCCGGAGGCCGACCGGGTTCGGCGGCTCTTGGCCGACGGTAAGTTCGAGATTCGGGACCGGCGGGACGGGAGCGCAGAGCTCGTGGACCTGGCTTGATCCCGTGGTGTCGGGCTGAACAAACCCCGAAGATTGTCGAAGGCGCCCGAGATCGATCGGCGGGGCTCCCGGTTTGCTGCCAGGGGCCCCGTTGACGCATGGGCTAAGTTGCGGTAGAATAAGGGTCTGTCGAATTCTGCGGACCAGTTCCGCTGGCGTAGCTCAACTGGTAGAGCAGCTGATTTGTAATCAGCAGGTTAGGGGTTCAAGTCCCTTCGTCAGCTTGGGAGCGCGCAGAACACAATTAGGGCTGACACGAAACCCCGCTTTCGGTCGAGCGGGGTTCCGTTTCGGGTGCTTTGCGTTCGTTAGGCACGGTGGGGTGGCCGAGTGGCTAATGGCAGCAGACTGTAAATCTGCCGAGCTAACGCTCTACGTAGGTTCGAATCCTACCCCCACCACTGTGGGCAGGCAGGCTGGTAGGACCGAGGGGAATGCGGGTGTAGCTCAGTTGGTAGAGCATCAGCCTTCCAAGCTGAGGGTCGCGGGTTCGAGTCCCGTCGCCCGCTTCGTCGGGAATGTCGTTAGGCAGTTGCTTGCGTAGCTCAGTCGGTAGAGCACATCCTTGGTAAGGATGAGGTCACCGGTTCGATCCCGGTCGCAAGCTCTGGGACGTGGGGTGGTTGGTCACAGTGGACGGGCCCGGTGCCCGTCCCTACGGAGAATCAGGGAGAATCACCATGGCAAAAGCGAAATTCGAGCGGACGAAGCCGCACGTGAACGTGGGTACGATCGGGCACGTCGACCACGGGAAGACGACGACGACGGCGGCGTTGACGAAGGTGTCGGCGGAGCAGGGCTTGGCGACCT
>JANPEL010000221.1:0-9048 GCA_031431925.1 Gemmatimonadota bacterium
GACGACGCCAGGCGGACCCTCGATATGGGCACCCACTACGTGCTGCAGCCGCAGCAGTCGTGGTGGGATGACAATGGAGTGGCCGGGGCTTCCGTGCCGGAAGGGTTCTCCTATCGCAGCGACAACAATCCGCACCGGCTCGACGTGACCGAGGTGCGCGATCTGCTAGGGTCGTTGGGGCTCAACTGATGACCGGGTCGCTGCCGTACTCACGGCAGGACATTACCGCTGCCGATGTGGCGGCGGTAGCGGAGGCGCTTCGCGCCCCGCTGATTACCCAAGGCCCGCTCGTCGACCTCTTCGAGGCCGACCTGGCCCGGTTCGTGGGTTCCGATTACGCGGTCGTATTCAATAGCGCGACCGCCGCTCTGCATGCGGCCTACGCCGTCCTCGGGGTCGGCCCCGGCAGTTCGGTGTTGACGACGCCGATCACCTTTGTCGCGACGGCCAATGCCGCGCTTTACTTGGGTGGTGCGGTTCGGTTCGCCGATGTGGATCCGTCAACCGGCCTGATCGACCCGGATGCGGCCGACGACCGGGCGGACAAGACGGTCAAGGTTCTGGCGCCGGTGCATTTCGGCGGTGAAGTAGCTCCGCTCGATGTGTTGGCGGCAGTGGCCGATGCGCGGCATTGGGCCGTGGTCGAGGATGCTTCCCATGCGCTTGGGGCCACCTACCGGTCGAGCGACGGGACCGACCACCGCGTCGGAGCCTGCGATCACAGCACGATGTGCTGCTTCAGCTTCCACGCCGTCAAACAGATCACGACCGGAGAGGGAGGCGCCGTCACCACCAACGACGGTGACCTGTACCGGCGACTCAAGACGTTCCGCAGTCATGGCATTACCCGCGACCGCGACCGGATGGAGCAGTGGGACGGGCCGTGGTCCTACGAACAGACGGATCTTGGGTACAACTATCGGCTGACCGACTTCCAGTGCGCGTTGGGCCGCTCGCAACTGCAGCGGCTCCCCGACTGGATCGCGGCGCGGGCCCGGCTCGCGGCCGGGTACGAAGCCCGGCTGCGGGACGTCGCGGGAGTGGTCGCTCTGGGCCGCCCCGCCCGTTCGACCGGGGCCCACCACCTCTTCGTGGTCCGAGTGGCGCCGTCCGAGAGACGCCGGATCTACGAGGAGCTGACGGCCCAGGGCATCGGCGTCAACGTCCACTACATCCCAGTCTACCGGCAGCCATACCACCGCACCCATGGCTCCGAGGATGTGTTCCGCCCCGGGGCGGAGGAATACTATCAGTCCGCCCTCACTTTGCCGCTCTTCCATGGCATGACGGACGGGGATCTCGATCGGGTGGTCACGGCACTCCAGGGTGCGGTTCTGGGTCGGCCGGCATGATCGATGTGGCGGGTCGCCGGATGGTCCTGGCCGTCGACGCAACCGTCGCGGTCGGCGCCGGGCACGCGATGCGGGTTCTTACCCTCGCGTCCGCCTGGCGCAACCTCGGGGGTGAGGCCGTCGCGGTCGGGCGAATCGACCTGCCGTTCGTCGCCCGCCGGTATCAGGACCTCGGAGTGACGGTTCAACCGGGCGGTGACCCAACGGGTGATGTGTTGGTGGTGGACCGGTATGACGCCGCCCACCGGCGGACCTTGGGCGCTGAGAACGGCTCGCCGCTCAAAGTGTTGGTCGGCGACCTCCCTGAGGCGGTGCCGAAGGGCTACGACCTCGTTTGGAATCCGAACCCCTACGGCTCCGCGGCGCTTTATCCAGGGTTCAGCGGACGGGTCCTGGCGGGCGCCGGCTTCATCGCCATTCGGGAAGGCTTGCCGAAGTGGCAGAAGCGGCTCGACGGCGACGTCATTGTGACGCTCGGCGGCGGGGTGCCGGACCAAGCGATGATCCGCTCGTTTGCTCTGCTGGCCCGCCTGATGCCGGCTGAGCGAATCGCGATTGCCGGGCACTGGGCGCCGCCGGGATGCCGGGCCGTGAGCCCCGACCGGCTGTGGGCCGAGGCCGAGGCTGGAAAGTGCCTCGTGACGGCGGCGGGCGGTACGGCCTGGGAGGCCGCGGCCGTGGGAGTGCCGATGGTTGTCGTGGTCATTGCCGACAATCAGCGGCTGGCCTTCCAGTGGGCTCGGGCCTCGGGGGTTCCCGGGGCGGATGCCCAGTCGATCAACAGTGAGGGCCTTGCCCATCAACTCCGGGCGCTGATTCCGGCGGCGATGATTGCGCCGGCCCTTGCGAACGGTGCCGGTCGGGTTGCCGCCGAGTTGGCGCGGCTGGTGACGTCGGGCCGGGCCGCATGAACGTCACCCTCCGCCCCGCCGCCGTCGATGACGGGTACGGGCTTTGGCTTTGGGCCAACGACGAAGCCGCCCGAGCGGCCTCCGGGAACCGGGCGCCAATCGAGTGGCCCTCGCACCGCGCGTGGCTCGCTGACCGGCTCGGAAGCCCCCACGCGCTGGTCCTCATCGCCGAGTCGGCGGCGCGGCAGCCACTCGGCACCATTCGGTTCGAGTCCGCCGACGGCTGGGCCACCGCCCGGGTGAGCTATGGCGTCGCGCCCGAATCGCGCGGGCGGGGAATTGGCCGGGCTCTTCTGGGGGCTGGACCAGCGGCACTGGCGCCGAGTCAAGCGCGGGCCCGCCTGTTTGCCATGGTCCAGCCCGGGAACTCGGTGTCGCGGCACCTCTTTGCGACGTTGGGATGGGTCGAGGAGGGCTCCACGCCGGCATTGCTCCGATATGTCCGTTCGGGGAGGGCGTCGTCATGACGATCACGATTGGGCGAAGTCCGGTAGGGCCGGGTGCCCCCTGCTTTGTGATTGCCGAGCTGTCTGGAAACCACAATGGCGACCTCGGCCGCGCGGTCGCGACCGTCCATGCCGCAAAGGCCGCCGGGGCTGACGCCATCAAACTCCAGACCTACACGGCCGATACGATCACGATCCGGTCGGACCGGCCGGAGTTTGTGGTGCCGGGGGCCGGCCCCTGGAGCGGCCGGACGTTGTATGACCTCTATCAAGAGGCCCACACGCCATGGGCGTGGCACGAGCGACTCTTTGCCGAAGCGGCGGCCGTTGGTCTCGAAATCTTCTCCAGCCCCTTCGACGATACCGCGGTCGATCTGCTGGAGTCACTTGGCGCACCGGCGTACAAGGTTGCGTCGTTTGAGCTCGTAGACGACCAGCTGCTTCGCCGGGTGGCCGGCACCGGAAAGCCCGTCGTGCTCTCGACCGGCATGGCCAGCCTCGAGGAAATCGCCCATGCGGTCGAGACCCTGCGGACGGCCGGGTGCCGTGACCTCGTCCTGCTCAAGTGCACCAGCAGCTACCCCGCGCCCGACGCCGCCATGAACCTGGCCGGGCTGGGCTCGCTGGCCGCGATCGGCCGCTGCCCGGTGGGGCTGTCGGATCACAGTCTGGGTATCGTGGCGTCGATCGTCGCCGTGACGTTAGGCGCGGCGGTCATCGAGAAGCACTTCACGCTCGATCGGTCGTCGGGCGGGGTTGACAGTCACTTTTCCCTCGAGCCGTCTGAGTTCCAGGCCATGGTCGAGGCGGTTCGGCGCGCCCAAACGATGGTGGGGCAGCCTACGTTCGGACCGGGCCTCGCGGAGGAGGGAAGCGCGACGTTTCGGCGCTCGCTCTATGTCGTCGCGGACGTTCGGGCCGGGGACCTCCTGACCCCCAAGAACGTGCGGTCAATCCGACCGGGGTTCGGCCTGTCGCCGCGGTACGCCTCGGTCGTTATCGGCCGACGAGCGGCCCAAGACGCGGCGAAGGGCACTCCGGTTGCCTGGGGGCTCATCGCTACATGAATACCGTCATCACGATCGAAGCCAGGATGGGCTCGACCCGGCTTTCGGGTAAGGTGCTCCGTCCGATTCTCGGCCAACCGATGCTCGCCAGGATGGTCGAGCGCCTCCGGCGGGTTCGGCTCGCGGACGGGATCGTCGTCGCCACCACCGACCACGCCGTGGATGACCCGATTGCGGCCTTGGCCGCCCACCTCGGGATCGGCTGCCACCGGGGCAGCGAGACCGATGTCCTGGGCCGAGTACTCGGAGCCGCCCGTTCGGTCGGCGCTGACGTGATTGTCGAGACGACCGCGGACTGCCCGTTGATCGACCCGCTGGTGGTCGACCAACTGATCCAGACGTTCCGGAGCAATCCGGTCGATTACTGCGCCAACGTGGTGGTCCCGACGTATCCGCGGGGCCTCGACGTCCAAGTGTTTCCGGTTCGAGTGCTCGAGGAGGTTGCCGGTCTCACCAACGATCCGGCCGACCGGGAACATGTCTCGCTCTACATCTACGAGCACCCGGAGCGGTATCGGCTCCTCAATGTGGCGAGCGGCCTGCCCAGCACGGTACGCGACCTCCGGCTGACCGTCGATACCGCGGAAGACCTGGCGCTCGTGACCTCGGTCTACGAAGAACTGTACCCAGTCAATCCGGCCTTCGGCCTCGGTGAGATCGTCGCACTGATGGAACGACGGCCGGCGCTTCGAACCATGAACCAGCACATCCGGCAAAAGACCGTGCGATGAGGAAGCCATCATGACGACGACTGATCAGCTGCAAGTCTGGACCTCCGGCTTCGGCCGCGAGTATACCGACCGGAACACTCTGTCGGTTGACGAGATGGACGCCGCGTTCGGGCAGCAATTCGGGATCCGGAAGTCCGAGATCTATCGCGATCTGGTTGGCCCGGGCCGGTTGCCGTCCGGACGGGTGCTCGAGGTGGGCTGCAATATTGGGCTTCAGCTTCGGCTGCTCGCACGGGCCAATCCGGGGCTCGAGTTCCATGGCCTCGAACCGCAGCCGTATGCCCTGGAACAGGCGAAGGCCCATTCGCCGTCGATGCACTTCCATCAGGGTACCGCCTTCGCGTTGCCATTCCCCGACTGGTCGTTCGATCTGGTCATGACCCACGGCGTGTTGATCCACATCCACCCGGATGATCTGCCCAAGGCCATCGGTGAAATCCACCGGGTGAGCCGGCGCTACATCCTCTGTCATGAGTACTTCGCGCCCGACACGGTCGAGGTCAAGTACCACGGTCAACAGGGCCTGCTCTGGAAAACCGACTTTGCCAAGCGGTACCGGGACCTGCACCCCGGGATGCGCGAGGTGGCGGTCCGGTACTACCCCTACAGCGACACCGCCGGTGGGCCAGGACTGGTCGATCAGGTGGTCCTGTTCGACAAGGAACCGGCCCAATGACGCTCAGGGCGTCGGTCGTCGGCTGCGGCTTCATCGGAGCCGGGGTCGTGGTGCCGGGGTCGGGGATCCAGTCCCATGCAGCCGCCTGGTATCACCACCCGGGCACTGAACTGGTGGGCTTGGCCGACACCGACGGCGCCAGGCTTGCGGAGGCGGGACGACGCTGGGGTGTCGCGGCCCTCTTCGAGTCGGTCGATCGGTTGCTCGCCGAAACGACCCCGGACATCGTGAGTGTCGCGACTCCCGATGTCACTCACGCGGATGTGCTCAACCGGGTGCTCGAGGCGCCATCGGTCCGGGCGGTCCTCATGGAGAAGCCGTTGGCGCTCGACCTCGCCGATGCCGAGGCCCTGGTTCGAAAGGCGGAGCGGCGGGGCATCGTCCTCGCCGTGAACTATGTCCGGCGCTATGCCCCGAGCCATCAGCACCTGCAGCGCTGGCTGGCGACGACTCCCCTCGGCTCAATCGAGGTGGTCCGGGGCACGTACTCCGGTGGCGTGAAACACAACGGAACCCATTGGATCGATCTGGTCCGGTTCCTCGTTGGCGAGATCGTCCGGGTCGAAGGGTTCGGGCCGATCGACCCGGGCAGTGCCGACCAGACGATCGACGTGGCCATTGATTTCGAATCCGGGGCGAGAGGGATGCTGCACGGACTCCGGGCGGCGCCCTATTCACTGTTCGAACTCGATCTCATCGGGCCCAAAGGGCGGGTCCGAATCGTTGACGGTGGCCAGCGGGTGGACGTGTACACGGTGGCGGGAAGCCGCCGGTTCCCGGGCTTTCGCGAGTTGGTCTCCGCGGTTGGGCCGTCCGGTGGGCTTGGCGACCTGCTGATGCACGCGGCGAGCGATGTGATCGAGGCGCTGGCCACTGGCCGAAGGCCGGCGGGAACCGGGGCCGACGCCGTGGCGGCCCTGGGCTGGGCGGTGGCGGCGATCGCCGATGCGGCGCGGAAGGAGGACCATGGCCTGGTCACTCGCTAGCGTCGTGGCCGACGCCGGCGGCGCCGAGGCGCTGGTCCCGGTTCTCGAGGGGGTGGCCGCTCGCGGAGCGCTCGCGGGTGTCATCGCGGGCCCGCCGGCTGGCGTGGTGCTGGCCCGGGCGGGCCTCCCGTTTACGCCCGCAGCCGACGTCCCGGCCAACCGGGAGAGCGATTGGCTCGCGGCGGCTGGGGCCACCGGCCTGCTCACGTCGACGTCGTGGGGCGAGAATCCGCTGGAACTCGGATTCCTCGATGCCGCGAGAAATCGGCAGATCCCGACGGCCGCGGTGATCGACTTTTGGTCGAACTACCGGTCCCGGTTCGTGTCGGCCGGGAGCGAGCTCATTCTCCCCGACTGGATCGTCGTGCCCGATGAGGTCGCCGCGGCAGAGGCGGCGGATGACGGGCTGCCGGCCGAGCGACTGGTTGCGGCGGGCAACCCGCACTATGAACGCCTTCTCGAGCGGAGTCTGGAGTTCAGTCCGGACCGGCGAATGGCGTTTCGAGAGTCGGTGGGGGTGCCCCGCAAAGCCACGCTGGTGGTGTTTGCCTCGCAGCCGATTCGCGATCTCTATGGGCGGTCAATCGGCTACACCGAGGATCAAGTGTTGGCCGACGTCGGGGACGCGCTGGAACAGGCGATGGAGTGGCTCGGTCATCGCGCCGTGCTGGCCGTCCGGTCCCATCCGCGGGACCGGGGACCGCTCTCCCTGTCATCCACAGAAAATGTCACCGTCCGGTCCGGGAATGGAGATGACCCGCTCTCGTGGATCATGGCCGCTGACTTAGTGGTTGGGATGACCAGTGCGCTCCTGGTCCAAGCCGCACTCCTGGGCGGCCGCGTCCTCAGTGTGCAGCCGGGTTTGATCGGAATTGACCGGCTGCCGACGAACCGGCTGGGGCTGAGTGACGGGGTGTACGACCGCAACGCCATCGCGACCGGGCTCTATCGCTCGCTCGCTCGCTCGGCGCATCTCGGCTCGGGGCGGGCCCTTCAGCGGCTCCGGGGCATGGCAGCCGGTGCCACCCTTCGCGTCACGAACCTGGCCGTCGATCTGGCCCAGGGAACCTTGACTGGAGCACTCCAATGACGCTTGCCATTGACGGCGGCCGGCCGGTCCGACGACGGCCGTTTCCGAGCTGCAATACGATCGGCGCGGAGGAGCGTCGGGCGGTGCTGGAGGTGCTCGACAGCGGAGTCCTCTCCCAATTCGTCGGGGTCTGGGGACCGGATTTTTTCGGCGGACCCCGGGTCCAAGCCCTCGAAGCGGCGTGGGCCGAGTATTTCGGCACCCGCCACGCGGTGTCGATGAACTCCGCGACCTCCTGTCTGTATGCGGCGGTTGGCGCGGCGGGCGTGGGCCCGGGCGACGAAGTGATCGTGTCCCCCTACACCATGAGCGCATCCGCTGCCGCGGCCATCGTGTACGGGGCCGTCCCGGTGTTTGCCGACATCGACCCGGACACCTTCTGCCTCGACCCGGCCTCGGTTGCCGAACGAGTGACTGACCGGACCCGGGCGATTATCGGCGTCGACCTCTTCGGCCATCCGGCTCCGTGGGCCAGCCTCCGAGCTCTGGTGGCCGGCCGCGACATCGTTCTCATCGAAGACGCGGCCCAGGCGCCGGGCGCGACGGTCAACGGCCGGTACGCCGGAACCCTCGCCGATATCGGCGTGTTCAGCCTCAACTACCACAAGACGATCCACAGCGGCGAGGGCGGGGTCGCGGTGACGGACGATCCGGCCCTGGCCGAACGGCTCCAGTTGATTCGGAACCACGGCGAGGCCGTCGTCAAGGCCCGGGGGACCGAGAACATCGTCAACCTGGTGGGGTTCAACTACCGGATGACCGAAATCGAAGCCGCAATTGCCCTGGAACAACTCCGGAAGCTCGAGTCGCTGGTGGCCCCGCGGACCGTGGCCGCTGATTACCTCACCCGCCGGTTGGCGGGCCTCCCGGGCCTGACGCCGCCGGTGGTCCGGCCCGGGGTTCGCCATGGGTACTACGTCTACGCCTTCAAATACGACGAGACGGTGACAGGGGCCGATCGGGGCTGGCTAGCCACGGCGGTGAAGGCGGAGGGAATTCCAGTCACGACCGGGTATGTCGAGCCGCTCTATCGCCAGCCGATGTACCAACGGGGGATTGCGATCGGCCGCAACGGCTTCCCGTTCCGTCAGGTCGGTGGCGCCGCCCGGTCGTACCCCGACGGGCTCTGCCCGGTGGCCGAACGGATGCACGAGCGCGAGTTGCTGTACCTGAGCTTCCTCCATGCCGGTCTCGCCGAGTCCGATCTGGATGATGTCGCCGTGGCGTTCGAGAAGGTGCTCGCCACGGTGGGAACGGCGGTGGTGCGATGACCACCGGCCCAGTGGTTGATCTCCGCCGTCACTATCAGGCGCAGTTTGCGGCCCATGGAGACGGGCCGCTGTCGACACAGAATAGTCGCGAGGGACAGCGGTTTCGATTCCTCAAACTGTTCGAGATCGCTGACTTGACCGACCGCTCAGTCCTCGATGTCGGGTCAGGTGTCGGCGATATGTATCCCTTGCTAAAGCAACGTCATCCGACGGCGCGATATCAGGGGGTCGATATCGTGCCGGAGATGATCGCCTGCTCTGCGGCGAAGTTTCCCGAGGTGCCGTTTCGCGTGGCCGATCTGCTCGAGGAGCCCGTCACCGATCAGGTCGACTACGCCCTCATGTCGGGTGTGTTCAATAATGCCATGGCTGATCCGACTGGATTCCTCGAGGCCTTGGTGCAATGCGCGTGGGAGCGGAGCATCCGTGGTCTGGGGTTCAACTTTCTCTCAGCCCATGTCAACTTCGTCGACGCCGCGATGGCGTACCACGATCCCGCCCGGGTGCTCAATTTCTGC
>JANPEL010000222.1:0-3744 GCA_031431925.1 Gemmatimonadota bacterium
GAGAAGACCGGCGAGCCGGAGGAGCCTTTGAGTGTATCGGTCGAGTAGTAGAGGAAGTGGTTGGCGGCCTTTTCCTCGGCGGTCAAATCGCCGTCGTAGACATAGACGGTGATCCGGTTGTTCCGGGAGGCGAGGTGTTTCTGGCGGCCGTTCGGGTGCTGGACGATGGTCGCGTATTCCTCCCGGAGGATCTTGCCGGTGGCGGCGAAGAGGCGGAGGTAGCCGTAGCGGTCGAGCGGGGTGCCGTCGACAGCGCGAGGGGCGACGGCGACGAGGCAGAAGTCGAGCTCTTGGTCGGACAGGTAGAGCCGGGCCGGGTCGAGGCGGAACACCCGGGGTGGCTTCGGAATCCCGTCGACGTCGTCCTCGGAGTCCAGGGTCAGGGTGGCACCGCGGGCCCATTTGTCGAACTGGGCTTAGCCGTGGATCGAAGGCCTAGCGGTGGCTGTTTCGAATGCCGAGCGCCGAGTGCCGAGTGCCGAGATCGATCCGGCCGACGGCGGCGGCGGCGAGTTGGCCGAGCCCGAGGTAGCGGAGGGGCATCAGGTCGCTTTGTTCGATGATGCTCTCGAGGAAGCCGCGGTCGGCGGGGGCGAGGAAGTCGCGCCGGGCGGCGAGCATGATGACGTCGGCTTGGACGGATTCCGGCGCGTCCGGGGCTTGTTTCTTCTGGACGAGGAGTTGGTGCTGTTTGGCCTGGGCCCGGGCGAAGCGGGTGGCGGCTTGGAGGCTGGGGGTGCGGTCGACGATGCCCATGAAGACCTCGCGCGTGGAGCTTTGTTGCGGCTCAAGCTGGGGAGGGCCCCTCCCGCGGCGCGACGCCCGCCAATTAAGGCTAAATCGTCTGGCACGCTGACCCAGATACTCGACACCGGCTAGGCCTATCCTAAAACGGCTATCGACGCAGCCCAGAAAAAGCAGGTTCCCGGACCAATTCTCAAAAGCGAGGGAAGCGAACCGCCGAGTGCCGGTCGGCCTCAGCCTAGGCCACCCCTCGCTCGAGCTTCGCGACGAAGACCGGACGCTCGATAGCGGCATCAGCGGGAAGGCCGTCCTCGGCATCGAAAGTGCGTTCCTCGGTGGACACTTCAAATCCGGCCATCAATCGACACCTCAAAACCGGCCACCACGGGCAGACGACTGAGGCTGGTGGAAGATCTACGCGGTCGGCCCGTCCGTCCGCAAGTCCGGCTGAATCTTGGTGCGCCAGCTCCGGGGCCCACACTTGAGGACGTGGGCATGATGGAGCAGGCGGTCCAGTAAGGCGGTGACGGCCGCCGTATCCCCGAGCAGCTTGCCCCAATCTTCGACCGGCCGGTTGGACGTGAGGAGCGTCGACGCCCGCTCGTAGCGCCGCATCACGACCTCCAGGAGATCCTCCGCCGCCGTATGCGGCAGCTTCCGCATCCCGAGATCGTCGATGATCAGCAGCGGCACGGCGGTCAGGTCGGCGAGATAGCGCTTGCGGGTGCCGTCGAGGGTGGCGTCGGCCAGTTCCTCCAGCAGCGCGTGCGCTTCGCGATAGACGACCCGATGGCCTTGCTGGATCGCGGCCCGCCCGAGGGCTTGGGCCAGGTGACTCTTGCCCGTCCCGGGGGGGCCGAGCAGCAGGACATCCTCCCGCTGGGCGACAAACCGCGCGGTGGCCAGGTCGTGGATCAGGGCCCGGTTCATCTTTTTGTTGAAGTCAAAATCAAAGCGATCGAGGGAGCGGTCGGGATCGCGAAACCGCGCGGACTTGTGGCGGCGCGCGAAGAGCCGGTCCTGGCGGCGGAGGAGTTCGTCGGCCACCAGGCTGCTGACCAGATCGAGGGGCGCGAGCCGCTCGGTCTGCGCCTGGCGGAGCCGGGCGTCCAGGGTATCGGCCATGCCGGAGAGCCGGAGCTGGCGGAGGGCGTGATCGACTTCGACGAGATTCATGAGGAGACTCCCGGGTGCTGATCAATGAGATCGCGATAGAGGGTGAGTTGCCGAATGAGCGGATCGACTTGGCGGAGGGTGAGGGGCACGGGCGGGCGCCGCTCGAGGTAGCGGCGGAGAAATCGATAGGTCGGCACCCCGAGCTCGAGGGCGGCCTGGGCCGCGGCGTCGACGACGGCCGGGCCGTAGTGTTTCGCGAGGACCAGCACGCCCTGGATGCGGCGGATGCCCGCCGCGCCCTCGTGGCGATGGATGTGGTCGCAGACGGTCCCGAGGTGGGGGCCGGCGGTCGTGGCGCGGGCCAGTAACGCGACGGTGCCGGGGGGCGTCCGGGCGGGACGGTCGGGCGCCGCGATCTGATGGATGCCGCGCCCGGTGCGGAGATGTTCGCGGAGCAGGAGCCCGGTCGCGGGATGCATCAGCCGCACATGGAGCCCATTCCATTGGACCGGGACCCGTCGACCGATCCAGCCCGGGGGGGCGCTGTAGTACGCGGCCTCGACCTCGACACAGCCGTCGAGGTGGACGGTCCGCTCGCCGAAGCGATAGTACCGAAAGGGCTCGAGCGGGAGCGGGCCTAACGCCGGTCGTTCGTCCGCAAACATCGCGGCGACTTGGCGCTTGGTCGTGCCGTGGATCCGGGTGTCGGCCCACCGCGTCTCCCAGCGGTCCAGGTACGCCTGGGCCTCGTCCAAGGTCTCGAAGCGGAGCCCCTTGAGGGGGGTCTTCTGGGCGTGCCCGACCCCCGCCTCGACCTTGCCCTTGCGGTCGGGATCCCGCACCCGACACGGGAGGGCCACGACCCCATAGTGGGCCAGGACGTCGCGATACAGCGGATTGAGGGTCGGGTCGTGGACATCGGGTGTCAGGACGCCTTCTCGCAAGTTGTCGAGCACGATCACCTTGACCGTGCCGCCGAGCCGGCGAAAGGCGCGTTCGTGGAGTTCGGCCCAGCCCTGCGTCGTCGAGCGCCGGACGAGGAGCCGCACGGCCTTGCGCGAATAGCCTAACGTCAGGACGAAGAGGCGCGTCCGCCGGTACTTGCCGGTCGCGGGATCGCGCACCATCGGCCCCTCGCCGTAGTCGACCTGCCCCTCCTCCCCCGGGGCGGTGGTGATGACCACCCGCGCCTCGACCGCCGGGGCCGCCCGGAGGTGGCGGACAAAGCGGCGGACACTCGCGTACCCACTGGGGAAGCCGTGGTCATCGACCAGGTCCTGCCAGATCGCCCGGGCATTCCGGCCCCGGTCGAGCGCGGCCGTGATGACCTCCTGATACGGGGCGCACGCGCTCGCGGTGGGCGCCCGGCCCGGGGCCGGTGGGGCGGGGTCGGTGGACACCCCGACCGTGGTGGCCGGATTTGCCGGCGGCCAGACCGCGCGGCGCCCGCCCCGCCCGCGGACCGGGATCCCGGCCGCCTTGAGGTAGCCACTGACCGTTTCCCGCCGGACCTGGGTGGCCGCCTCGATCCGCCGGAGGGTCCACCCCAGGCGGCCGAGGGCCACAATCTGGTGCTGCTTCTGGTGATCCAAGACGTTGCTCATTCCGGCGGAGGAACTCACGTTCCCCGCCTGTGTCAACGCCTCAGCCGCTCCACCCCGTGGTGGCCGGTTTTGAAGTGTCCATCGATGGCCGGATTTGGGTGTTCACCGAGGCTTTCACGGCGGAAAGTACCCGCATGGGCCGATCGGTGAGATTTCGCGCAATCGAGCCATACTACTGGCCGGGCTGACGATACTCGATGGATGCTATGAGATCCACGCCGGCATCAAGCGCCGGATTGACGAAGCCGCCTAGCCGCCATCGATTGCGGGCCGGACCGGT
>JANPEL010000223.1:0-6892 GCA_031431925.1 Gemmatimonadota bacterium
CCCTCGCGCGACTGGCGATGGGCGGCGATATCGTGGGTCACCAGGGCCAGCCGACGGTCGGCTGGCAGCGATCGGTAGGGCGAGACGGGAGGCATGGCCGGGAAATTACTTGGGTGCCGCGCCGACACCAATGGAGCCGCCGCTCAGTCCGGGACTCGGCGCTTTCGGACCTGGTGGATCACCACCGCCGCTGCCGCCGCGAGACCCGCGATCAGTCCGGTTTTGGCAGCTTTCTTGGTGACCGCGACCGCCACTTGGGTTTTCCGTCGGACTGACTTCCGGCCCTCGGCCACGAGCACCCGGGTTTCCGCTTCCTGGTACAGGGCCCGAACGGCTTTGACTCCGCTGTTCTTGAGTTTCTTGACTCCGCCCGCCATGGTTTGCTCCCTTCAAACGGCAGCGGTTCGAGCTGCCTCAGCCAACGTGAAGTAGATCCCGTCCGGGTCCTCGTACAGCCCTACCCAGACGTCAAACCGCCGCTCTGGGGGCGTGACGCACGACACTCCCGCATCAAGCAGACGCTGGTGAGTGGCGTCCAATCCGTCGACGAAGAAGCCGATCCGGGCGCAACCGGCCGCCATCATCGGGTGGTGACCCGCCTTGCCGACATGGGCACGGTGGAGGGCCAACGTCGTGGTGCCGGTATCGAGCTCGATCGAACTGTTGTCCTCACTCCGAATTGGGATCCCGAGGAGGTCGTGATAGAAGCGGCGGGACCGGTCCAGGTCGGTGACGAAGATAATCGTATATCGGAGCTTCATCGGTGCCTCGGCGTCGAAGTGATCGCCCTAAGTATCCGGGGGGCTGGGCCAAGGAGGCATGGAAGGAATCTGAAGGTTTCGTTAGAAAGCGGCTCACTCGCCCCGCAATGCCGTGAGCGGGTCCACCCGGGTAGCCCGGCTGGCCGGGAAGTAGGCGGCGAGCAGGGCCACGAGCAAGAGCAGCACCGGGACCGCTACGAACGTCAGCGGATCGGTGCCCGTCGTCTGATAGAGGAGGCTCGTCATCAGGCTCGCGAGCCCGACGGCTCCGACGAGTCCGATGGCGATTCCGAGACCGGTCAGCAGCAATCCGCGGCCCACCAGCATGCCCACGACCTTGGGTGGTTCCGCGCCCAGCGCGATTCGGACACCGATCTCCCGGGTCCGTTCCACCACGGCGAAGGACAGGACGCCATAGAGCCCGAGGACCGCGAGCAGGAGTGCGGCCGTTGCGAACCCCGCCAGCAGGGCCGCGTTGAACCGGGGCCGGGCGATCGCCTCCGACCGGCTCTCGGCCATGGCGCGAACGGCCGGCACGGGCAGATTGGCGTCTTCGGCCCAGACGGCCCGCCGAATCTCCGCGCCGATGTTCGGGATCTCTCGATCGGCCCGCACCACCATGGTCATGGCCGGCCCCACGATCTGCCTGGTCGACAGAAACATGACCGGCGGCGGGGCGGCTTCGACCGTCACATCGCGGATGTCACCAACCACGCCGATAACGGTGCGGGGCTTGCCATCGGTTCCGCCCCAGAACAACCGCTTGCCGATCGGATCCTGGCCGGGCCAGAGGCGGCCGGCCAACGTTTTGGAGATCACCGCCACTGGAACGCCGTCGACGACGTCCACTTCGCCGAAGTCGCGCCCCTTGATGACGGGCACGCCGGCCGATTCAAAGTACCCGGGGGATACGATCCGCCATGCCGCTTGGAGGTATCCCGTGGGATGCTCGGCGGCCCGCTCGTCGGGCGTCACGTCGTTCACTAAATTCGCGCCACTGTAGGGATTGACGTTCGTGGCGCCGGCCGAGCGAATCCCGGGGATGGCTTCGATCCGGGTTGCGAGGGCGTCGTAGAACCGGGCCACCTTCCACTCCTCCGGATACTGGGCCGGCGACAGTTGCAGGGGAACGGTCCAGACGTGCTCGGTCGCGAGGCCGGTATCGAGTCGCTGGAGGCGGACCAGGCTTCGGACCAGGAGGCCGCCGCCAATCAGGAGCATGACGGCGAGCGCCACTTGGGCCACCACCAAGCCCTCGCGAAGCCGGTGGCGTCCGGCGGAGCCGCCGCTTCGGCCGGCCCGCTTGAGGGTGGAATGGACATCGGTCTTCGATGCCTGGAGGGCCGGCAGGATCCCGGCCCCGACGCTCGCCAGCACGGCCACCGCTAAGGCAAAGCCGAGCACCCGGCCGTTGACGGCGACCGTCTCGAGGCGAGGCACCAATCCGACGGGCACGCTCCGCAAGGCGGCCACGGCCCACCCAACGGCCATGAGCCCAACGATCGCACCGAGCATGGACAGGACGGCGCTCTCGGTGAGGAACTGCCGGATCAGGCGGCCTTGGCCGGCGCCGAGGGCCAGCCGGACGGCGAGGTCGGTCTGGCGCGCCGAGGCCCGGGCCAGCAGCAGATTGGCGACGTTGGTGCAGGCCAGCAACAGCAGGATGCCCACCGCGCCCGCAAGTAAGAGACTGGATTGCCGGAACCCCGGACCCACGATCCACTCGTCGAGTCGGTGGACGCGAACACCCCACCCGGCAACGGCGGGGTAGGTGACACTGTTCTGGGCTGCGATCCGGGCCAAGTCGGCCCGGGCCTGTTCGACGGTGGCGCCGGGCCGGAGCCGCCCGATCAGGTCGAGCCAGTGATCGTCACGGTCGCTCCGGGGGCTTGGCGCCAATGGCATCCACGCGTCGGCCTGCAGAAAACGGAAGGTTGACGGAACGACGCCGATAACCGCGAACGGCTGGCCCTTGAGGGTGATCGTGCGGCCGACAATCGAGGAATCGCCGCCGAACGCTCGTTGCCAGAGGCCGTGCCCCAAGACGACGACCGCGGCGGCTCCATCGGGGCGGTCTTCCTCGGCCGTAAAGACCCGTCCGATCGCGGCGCCGATGCCCAATGTGGAGAACAAGGAGTGGGTCGCCGCTACGGCCGTGATCCGTTCCGGTTCGGTGCCCCCGGTTAGGCTGACCTGATCGACGCGGTAGGCGGCAAGTCCGGCAAGGGTTTGGTTCCGATCCCGGAAATCGAGGTAGTTGGGCTCCGATACCGAGAAATCGGCTCCCTCGGGGTTGGTCTCCCGGCCATGGATCAGCCGATCCGGCAGAGCGAACGGGAGCGGGGCGAAGACCACCGCGTCGACGACGCTGAAGATCATCGTCGAGGCCCCGATGCCGAGACCTAACGTCAGGATGGCCACGGCGGCAAACCCGGGGGCGCGCCGGATGCCGCGGAGCGCCTGGCGAAGGTCCTGTCCCAGGGTCTCGACCCAGGCAATGCCACGCTCGGCGCGAACTTCTTCCTTGAATCGCTCGACCCCGCCAAACGAAATCCGGGCCGCCCGCCGGGCCGCGGCCGGGCTCATCCCGGCCCGGAGATTTTTCGCCACTTCCATTTCGAGGTGGAAAGCGAGCTCGTCGGTCATCTCCCGGTCGACCGCCGTGGGACGCACCAGAGCCCGGGCCCGTTTCCACCAACCTCTGAGTTGATCCATACGTCAGGTGGTCTGCAGAATGAGTTCCACCGCGTGGACGTACCGGCGCCAGCTCTCGGTCTCGGCGTTGAGGGCCCGCCGTCCCGTGGTGGTCAGGTGGTAGTACTTGGCTCGCCGGTTCTGGTCGGTGGTCTGCCAGTTGCTGTCGATCCAGCCCCTTTGTTCGAGCCGTTGCAGCGCGGGGTAGAGGGAACCCTGGCCGATCTGGAGGGCTGCTTCCGACTGCTGTTCGATCCGCTGGGCAATGGCCCACCCGTGCTCCGGCGCGGGAGCCAGGGTCTTCAAGATCAACAGATCGAGGGTGCCTCGGAGGACGTCGTTGGTGGGTGCTGGTTTCATCCCGCCGGCCTCGGTCATGTCGAAAGTCGACACAACGATAGACTTTCTGTTGTCGGAAGTCAACACAAGGGCGCTCGGGCCGATTACGTTCCGGCATGTCGAACCGACTTCCGCGGGGGCTTCGAGGGCAGGCGTTGCTGCACGACTCCCACTTGACCAAGGGGACGGCGTTCAGCCAGGCCGAGCGCGACGCCTTGGGGTTGCGGGGCCTGCTTCCACCCCGGGTCTTCTCGATCGAGGAGCAGATGGCGCGGGTGCTCCGGAATGTTCGCGGCAAGCCCAATCCCTTGGAGCAGTACGTCTTCCTGACCGCGCTGCAAGACCGGAGCGATGCTCTGTTCTACCGGGTGTTGATCGATCATATCACCGAGTTGATGCCGGTGGTGTACACCCCGACGGTGGGGGAAGCTTGCCGGAGCTTTGGCCACATCTACCGCCGGCCTCGGGGCCTCTACGTGACGGTGGAGGATCGGGGCCGGGTTCGCGAGGTCCTGGCCAATTGGCCGGATCGTGACGTGGCCATCATCGTCGTGACGGACGGCGAACGGATCCTCGGACTCGGCGACCTCGGGGCGTACGGGATGGGGATTCCGATCGGCAAGTTGTCGCTCTACACGGCCTGCGCGGGCGTGGATCCGGCGCGCTGCCTTCCCATCATGCTCGATGTCGGCACCGACAACGAGGAACTCCTTCGCGATCCTCTCTACACCGGTCTGGTTCGCCGGCGGGTCCGGGGCGCCGAGTACGATGCCGTGGTGGAAGAGTTGGTGGTGGCGGTGTCCGAGTCCTTCCCGAACGCCATTCTCCAATTTGAGGATTTTGCGACCGACAACGCGATCGGCCTCCTGGCTCGGTACCGCGACCGGCTCGCCAGTTTCAACGACGACATTCAAGGGACGGCCGCGGTCACCCTGGCGGGGTTGTGGGCGGCCGGCCGGATTACCGGGCGGTCGCTCGCGGACCAGCGGCTGCTTTTTCTTGGCGCCGGCTCCGCGGCCACCGGGATAGCCGATCTGATCGTCGCCGCGCTGGTCCGAGACGGCCTCTCGGTCGAGGACGCCCGGCGCCGGTGCTGGTTCGTGGATTCGAAGGGACTGGTGGTGCGGGGGCGCGCGGACCTGGCGGCGCACAAGCGACCCTACGCGCATGAGCGCGCTCCCGCCTCGACCCTGCTCGACGCGGTTACGTCGCTCGAGCCAACCGCCATCCTCGGCTTGTCCGCGCAAGCCGGAGCGTTCACCGAGCCGGTGATTCGGACCATGGCCCGGCTCAACGAGCGTCCGATCGTGCTGGCGCTCTCGAATCCGACGTCCAAGGCTGAGTGTACGGCGGAGCAAGCCTATCAATGGAGCGATGGGCGGGCCGTGTTCGCGAGCGGAAGCCCGTTTGCGCCGGTGTGGTTGCTGGGTCGCGAACATGAGCCGGGTCAGGGGAACAACGCCTACATCTTTCCGGGCTTGGGATTGGGGGCCATCGCCTGCGGCGCGCGGCGGATTACCGACCCGATGTTCCTGGCGGCCGCCGATACGCTCGCGGCGTCCGTTACCCAGGAGGCCCTCAATCGAGGAACCCTCTATCCGCCGCTCCGGGAAATTCGAGCCGTGTCCGCGGCCATCGCGGCCGCCGTCGTCGAGGTGGCCCGCCGGGAAGGAAACGCCACGGTCGGCGCGGGGTCGGCGGAGTCCCTCGTGGCCGGCATCGTCTATCAGCCGGCCTATCCCGACTACTGCCCTTCCGCGTGACCCGCCGAGTGCCGAGTGCCGAGCGCCGAGTGCCGAGCCCATAATGCGAGTCCATTTGGTCGACGGGACCTACGAGCTCTACCGCCACTTCTTTGCCCTGCCTCCTTCGGCCGATCGGGATGGCAACGAGGTCGGCGCCGTCATCGGCGTCCTGGGATCGATGTTGGGCATGTTGCAGGACGGCGCCACCCATGTGGCGGTGGCCACCGACCATGTCGTCGAGTCGTTCCGGAATGGGCTCTGGCCCGGCTATAAAACCGGGGAGGGCATCGAGCCGAATCTCTACCGGCAGTTCCACCCGCTGGAGGCCGGCCTCCGGGCGATGGGCGTGGTGGTCTGGGCCATGGAGGCGTTCGAGGCCGACGACGGCCTGGCCGCGGGGGCCCGAATTGCGGCCGCCGACGAGCGCGTTGAACAAATCCTGATCTGCACCCCCGACAAGGATCTCGGCCAGTGCGTCGTCGGCAGCCGGGTGGTGCAGTTCGATCGCCGGAACCGGGAGATCCGGGATGAGGCGGGCGTGATCGCGAAGTTCGGGGTCAGGCCCGGGTCGATTCCCGACTATCTCGCGCTGGTCGGCGATGCCGCCGACGGGTTCCCGGGCATTCGCGGTTGGGGTGCGAAATCGGCGTCGGCGGTGTTGGCCCGCTATGAACACCTCGAGGCGATTCCGGCCGACTCTGCGGCCTGGGACGTGTCGGTGCGGGGTGCGGCCAGGCTTTCCGCCGCCCTCGAAGCCGACCGGGTTCAGGCAGTCTTGTTTCGGACCTTGGCAACGCTCCGGGATGACGCGCCGGCCTCCGATTCAGTGGACGAGTTGCGGTGGACCGGGCCTCGCCCCGAGTTCGAGGCCGTGGCGGCCGCCTTGGGCGTGCCTCAGTTGTGGGACCGGGCCCGCCGGATTGCTCCGCCGCCCGGGCACTAGAACGCCCGGGTATTTATCTTCCGGGCCGGGTTCCAGAACCGCACCGTTGCTACGAAAGTCCACCGATGTCCGACGAAGATCTCAAAGCCGAACTCGAGCGCCTCCGGGCGGAAAACGCCTCGCTCAAGGACAAATCCAAACGGGCCGTCTATCTCAAGGTGAGCGAGAAGGGCGGACTCTCCCTCTATGGCCTCGGCCGCTTCCCGGTGACGCTCTACAAGGAGCAGTGGATGAAGCTGCTCGACTTGACTGAGGACATCCGCAGGTTCATCCAAGAGAACGACGGGAAGCTCAAGACCAAACAGTAGCGTGCTTGGCTACCAGACTTCGCAGCGGGTCCCCGTGGGGCGGACCATTTTCGCGCCCTCCTTGCAGCCGAACGCGTCCTGGAATGGCTTCAAATTGCCCAG
>JANPEL010000224.1:0-1544 GCA_031431925.1 Gemmatimonadota bacterium
GGTTCACCGGCCGATACCGGACGTCGCAAATCGAGGCGTTGACATAGTCCCGGGCGCCCTCTCGCCGACGACCATACGCCTCGTGGATGTGGCCGAAGACATGGAGCCTAACGCTCGGCAGGTCGGCGAGCCGGGCGGTCAGGGCTTCACACCCAACCCGCTCCGGGGGGCGATTATTGGTTTGATCGAGCACCCCCTGCGGCGGGCCGTGGGTGACGAGGACATCGGTATCGGCCGGGATCAGCCGCCATTTCGCGGCCAACTCTTCGCCCCGCTCGAGGTTGAACGCCCAGTCGTGGAACCAGGGTTGCCAGGGCGAGCCCCAGAATGTGAGCCCGCCGACGACGACTTTCGAGTCCCGAAGGTAGGTCACGCCGGCCGGCACCAGCGACTCGGCCCGAGCCGCGTCCCGCTCGAACAGAAAATCGTGGTTGCCGGCAATCAACAGTTTGTGCCGATGGGGAAGCCCACCAAACCAGTCGAGGAATTCAGTCGTCTCGTCAACGAGTCCGCGCCGGGTGCAGTCGCCGGCGTGCACGACGATGTCGCCATCGGGCACGGGCGGCATGTGGTGATGGAGCCCATGGGTATCGCTGATCAGAACGATTCGCACGGGATCCGCGGTCAGGGCCGAGTCGCGGCGACCGCTTTGTCGTTTGCGGCGGCCGTGAACGCGGCGACGCGAGCGACCCCGCTCCAGGTCTTCGGCACCGGGATACCGAGAAGCCAAAGCACGGTGGGCGCTGTGTCCATCGTTCGGACCGTGTCCGCCAGGGTGGTCCCGGCCCGAACGCCACTGCCCCAGACGATCCACGGAATCGCGAGGTCGGCCGGGTCGGCGGTGCCGTGGACCCGATTGTGGCCGCCGTGATCCGCCGTCACGATCAGGGTATACCCCTCCGGTCCGAACGCCTGATCCGCGGCGGCCAAGATCCGGGCCAGACCGAGGTCCGCCTCGGCCACGGCCCGCTCGTAGGCCGGTGACATCCATCCGCTCGCATGACCGGCGTAGTCCGGTTCGCCGAGGTGGACGAACAGGAAGCTCGGGCGGTGCTGGACGAGATACCGCTCGATATCCGCCACGATCCGCGCCGCCCTCCAATTCCCGACCGACCGTCTGGGGCCCCAGGTATAGTCGAGCGACCCTTTGCGCAGGAGGTACTGCATTTTCGATTTCGCAACAAAGGCCGCGGTCCGAAAGCCATGGGCGCGGGCAATCTCGAACACGGTGGCGACTTCGACGGTACCCCAGGGGTCGATCTCGGCCGAATTCCAAGTGACCCCATGCTTCGATGGCTCGAGCCCCGTCAACATCGAGGTATGCGACGGCAGCGTCGTGCTCGGCAAGATCGTCTGGGCCACCAAGGCAGCGGTGCCCTCGGTGATGAGCCGCTGGAGCGTCTGGGCATCGGCCTTGGCAATGGCGTCGGGGCGGAGCCCGTCGAGCGACACCACCACGACATGATCGGTGACGGCGCCGGTCGCCGGAGCCAGTGCAGGCGGAGCGGGGGCCGGCGGCGGCGGGGCGCACGCGAGGAGCGAGC
>JANPEL010000225.1:0-28608 GCA_031431925.1 Gemmatimonadota bacterium
TGGCTCGCACGACATCATCGTGCAGGATGACATTCTGTACCAGGCCTACTACGACGGAGGCGTGCGCATCGTGGACGTGTCGGGTGAACTGATGGGCAATCTTCAGGAACAGGGCCGGGAGATCGCCGTGGTGAAGCCCTACGATCCCGAAGGCTTCACCGCCAACGCCCCGTACACGATGAACGCCATGCCGTACAAGGGACACGTGTTCTTCACCGACTTCAACAGCGGGCTCTGGGCCATCAAGCTGAAGCCGAAAGAGCGTCCCGTCCCCTAGCGCTTGGGTCGTTTCTTCTTGGTGGCCCGCTTGACCTTGGCGGTCAAAAGATCGGGGCCTTTTCGGGATCGGGGGCGCGCGGCGGACTTCGCGGCCGGCCTCTTGGTCGTCGGGGCGGCCTTGGCCGGAGCCGCGGTCTGAGCCTTGGCCTTGGCTTTCGCTTTGGTCTTCGCCCGGGCCTTCGGCTTGCCCGTGGCACTGGCCCCGCCCCGCGCGGCGATCAAGTCCACGGCTTCCGCCAAGGTGACGGTGGCGGGATCCTGGCCCTTCGGAATTGAGGCGCTCACCTCACCATGCTTCACGAAGGGCCCGTACTTCCCTTCGAACAGCGCGATCGGTTGTCCGTCACCCGGGTGGGCCCCAATGTCCCGGAGCGGCGTGGCCCCCCGCCGACCCCGGCCCATCTTCGGTTGGGCCAGCAGCGCCAGAGCCCGTTCCAAGTTCACCGTGAGGACGTGGTCCTCGCCCTTCAAAGACCGGTAATCCTTTCCGTCCTTGCCTTGGTCGTGGACGATGTAGGGCCCGAACCGGCCTTGGCCGGCCATGACCTTGGCCCCGCTGTCGGGGTGGACGCCGAGCACCCGGGGAAGGGCCAGGAGGCCGACGGCCATATCGAGGGTCACCATCTCGGGGGTCACACCCTTGGGGAGCGATGACCGCTTGGGCTTCGGATTGTCGTCGGTCACGACCCCGAGTTGGACATAGGGCCCGTACATGCCGTTCAGCATCAGAATCGGCTCGGCGGTGTCGGGATGGGCCCCGACGATGTCGGGACCGGCGGCCTTCTGCCGGAGCACTTCATCGATCCGCTCGCGGGACAGATCGGCCGGCGCCGCATCTTTGGGCACCGAGGCCTTGAGGACCTCGCCGTCTTCGGTGACCACTTCGACATAGGGGCCGAAGCGACCGAGCCGGATACTGGCCCCTTCGAGGCCTCCGAGCTCAACCGTGCGGGCCGCGGCTGGGTCGATTTTCTTTTCCCGGGCCTCAACTTGGCTTCGAAGGCCATTCTTCCCGAGGTAGAACTCCTTGAGGTACGGCAGCCACTCCGTGGTGCCCTCGGAGATCTCGTCGAGGGCCCGTTCCATGCCGGCGGTAAACTTGACGTCGATGAGGGTCGGGAAATGGTGCTCCAGCAGTGCGGTGACCCCGAAGGCCGTCAGGGTTGGCACCAGGGCTTGGCCCTGCTTCTGGACATAGCCCCGGTCGATGATCGTATCGATGATCGAGGCATAGGTGCTGGGGCGGCCGACTCCATCGGCCTCCAGTTCCTTGACCAAGCTGGCTTCGGTATAGCGGGCCGGGGGCTGGGTCTGGTGGGAGAGCGCCGCGAGGTCGAGACATCGCGGGGTGTCGCCGACCGCGAGGTCCGGCAGGACCACCTCTTGATCCTCGAGGGCCGCGTCGGGATCATCCGAACCCTCGACGTAGGCGCGGAGAAATCCCGGAAAGTCGATCCGCTTGCCCGCGGCTCGAAAGGTGGCGTTGTCCACGTCGAACGTGACCGTGAGGCTGGTGAGCTTGGCATCGAGCATCTGCGATGCGACCGTCCGCTTCCAGATCAGGTCATAGAGGGCGAACTCGCGACCCGACAAACCCGTCTCTTCGGGCGTTTTGAAGTGCGAGCCCGCGGGGCGGATGGCCTCGTGGGCCTCTTGGGCGGTACTGCTCGTGGCGTAGCTTCGCGGACGGTCCGGCAAATACTTGTCACCGTAGAGCCGTTCGACACATTCCCGGGCCGCCGTCAGGGCCTGCTTCGAGAGGTGGACCGAGTCGGTTCGCATGTAGGTGATGAAGCCCTCTTCGTAGAGCTTCTGGGCCACCCGCATCGCGTCCCGGGCGGTCAGGCGGAGTTTCCGGTTGGCCTCCTGCTGCAGGGTGGAGGTGATGAACGGCGGGGCCGGCCGCCGGGTAAAGGGCTTCTCCTCCGCCGTGGCGACGGTCCAGGGTTCCTGCCGGAGCCGCTCGACCAAGGCCTCGGCGGCTTGGCCGCCCAGCAACACGACGTCCTTCCCCGCGGCCAGTTGGCCGGTCCGCTCGTCGAAGTCTTTCCCGGTGGCGAGCCGCTTGCCGCCTAACGCCACCAACTGGGCGTCGAACGCCTGTCGCTGGTGCTCGAGGGTGGCCTTGAGATCCCAGTACACCGCGGGCACGAAGGCCCGCCGCTCCCGCTCCCGGATGACCAACAGGCGCACCGCGGCCGACTGGACCCGGCCGGCGGAGAGACCGTAGGCGATTTTCTTCCACAGGAGCGGCGACAGCGTATACCCGAAGAGCCGGTCGAGAATCCGCCTGGTCTCCTGGGCCCGGACCAGCTTGTCATCCACCTTCCTGGTATGGGCCAACGCCTCGAGGATCGCTTCTTTGGTGATCTCGTGAAACACCATCCGGCTGACTTTGACCTTGGGCTTCAACACCTGGGTCAGGTGCCACGAAATGCTCTCGCCCTCGCGGTCTTCGTCGGTCGCCAGAATGAGCTCGTCGGCATCCGCCAGAGCCTCCTTGAGTCCCTTGACCACCTGCCGCTTGTCGGCGGGCACGATATAAAGCGGCTCAAAATCGCTGTCGACGTTGACCCCGAGGCGACTCCAGGCTTCGCCCTTGTACTTCGCCGGAATGTCGGCCGCCCGATCCGGGAGGTCCCGGACGTGCCCCATCGACGCGATGACCGTGTAACCCCGGGGGAGGAACTCGCGAATAGTCCGGGCTTTGGTCGGTGACTCGACGATGACAAGAGTGGACATGCCGTCCTAACGATAGAAGTCGGTTCCCCGCGATCGAACGGGAACGCCCCGTACGCTGCAATCGCGGTGCCTTGGAGCCCAGAGCGGGGGAACAGAATGGAGCAACGAGGCCGGTCTGTCAATTCCCCCGGACCAGCGAGGGCCGGTCATTGAGTTCGTAACAGGATGCTGTCAATAGACTTACCATCGTGGCACCCAATCCTGCCCAAACCGCCGATTTAGGCCCGTCCGCCGAACCCGAGGTCCGACCGGGTCGGCTCCCGGGCGGGCAATTGAGTAGCGAATTCCGGCGACTCCAACGACTTTTCCCGGATGCCTGACGTGTCGACCGGCCTGATCTACTACCTCGTCTTCCTCTTTTCGACCACCGTCCACGAAGCGGCCCATGCCTGGGCCGCCAAGCGCGGTGGCGACCTCACGGCGTACCTCGGCGGGCAGGTCACCCTCGATCCGAGACCGCACATCAAGCGGGAGCCGTTCGGGATGGTGATCCTCCCGCTGTTGTCGGTCGCGATTTCCGGATGGCCGTTCGGCTTCGCGAGCGCACCGTACGACCCGCAATGGGCCATGCGGCACCCCCGTCGGGCGGCCTGGATGGCGTTGGCCGGTCCGGGGTCGAATCTGCTCTTGGTGTTGATCGCCTGGCTGGCGATTCGCGCCGGCAGTCTGGCCGGGGTCTTCGAGGCCCCGACCTCGGTCGGGTTTGGCCGAGTGATTGCCACGGACGGTGGCGGGTGGTTGGCCGGGGGCGCGTTCATCATCGGGGCGTTCTTCTGCATGAACTTGGCACTCGCCATTCTCAATCTGATCCCGTTGCCGCCGCTCGACGGCAGTGCCGCTATTCCGCTGCTCCTCTCGCCGTCGCTCACCACCCGCTACCAGCAGTTTCTGTGGACCAATCCGGGCTTGGCGATCTTCGGTATGTTGGCGGCGTGGCGGGTGTTCGACATGATCTTCCAGCCGATGTTCATGGTGGCCGTCAATCTGCTGTTCCCGGGCGTCCGATACGGGTAACCATTACATTCACCGCGGTCTCATAACGCGGAGTTGTCCGGTGGGTACTCTGATTTTCGGCTTCATTCTGCTCGTGGTTGGCCTCGTCGTCCGGGCCTCCGGCAAGAGTCTTGGGTCGGCGGGCAGCAAGGCGGCCGGGCTGGTGGTGTCCTTGGTCAGCGTGGTCTTGATGATCATTGGCGCCTTCACCTTGATCAGTTCGAGCGTCAAGGTGATCGACGCCGGCACGGTCGGGGTTCAGCACGCGTTCGGCAAGGTCTCGCCGATTCCGCTCCTGCCCGGGGTTCGGTTCGTGCCGCCGTGGTCCGAGGTCGAACGCTATTCGACTCGCGAGGAACAGTTCCCGCAGGCGACCGCGCAGGCCGAGGAAATGGATGCCCTCTCGAGCGAGCAGATGGGCATGAAGGTCGACGCGGCCGTCCGGTGGCAGATCGACCCGGCCCAAGCACCCAGGATCTTCATCGAAATCGGCGGCGAGGAGCAGATCCACGCCGTGGTGCTCAACGCGATCCGCAATGGGGTTCGTGACGGGATGTCACAGTTCACGATCAATGATATCAACCAGCGGACCAAAGTGGCCGACGTCATGAAGAACGAGGTCGACAGCGCCCTGGTAACCCGGCCCCGGGCCGGCGGCGAGCCGTTCCGGATCGCGACCATCACCGCGTTCTTCCTTCGGAATCTTCAGCCACCGGAACAGGTCGTCAACGCCATCAACGGCAAGATCGCGCAGGAGCAGCAGATTCAGACCGAGCGCCACCGCGTCGAAGTCGCGCGCCTGCAATCGGAGCAGCAACGCCTCTTGAATCAGACGTTGACGCCGGAGGCCTTGATGAAACAGTATCTCGAGGTCTTGCATGACATGAAGACGTCGAACAACCTGGTGGTGCTGGTTCCGACGGAGGGTGGTGTACCGATGCTCGATCTGGCGGCTCTTCGCCGGAACCTTCGACCGGCGGGCCAGCAATAGACGGGAAGTCCTACGACGGGAACGGGCTCTGACCGGGTGGCGATTTCGATCGCCGCCATTCGCGCCAGAGCCCAACCACGCCGAATCCGACCAGTCCAAGGGCCAAGTACATCATCCCCGACTGGGGGCCGACCTGGTTCTTGACCAAGCCGCAGGTGCCCGTCAGAAAGCAATCAGTCGGGCCCGGCACCACCTGCAACAGCCAGATAAACATACGGACAGGGAGGGATTCGAACCCTCGGTACCGTTACCGGCACACCGGTTTTCGAGACCGGCTCCTTCAGCCACTCGGACACCTGTCCTCAGAGCGGCATAAGATAAGGCTGGAGTAGGGGTTAGCGGTAGGGGACTGGGCTCGCTCGCTCACCGCCGGTAATCCAGCGGCGGCTTCCGGTCGCCAATCCGGTTCTGATACCCGAAGCCGTTCAGCCGCCGATCAAACTCGGCCCGGGCCGCCACCAGGTGTTGGGGGTCAGCGAAGAGCTCGAGCGTCGTGAGCGCCATGGCTTTGGCGGCCACCATCATGCCTTTCGTCCCGATGCTCATGCCCCCAGCCGCGACCGCTTGCCAGCTATGGGCTGGAGTGCCAGGCACCCAGGTGGCCGTCGAAAGCTGGACGGTGGGCACCACCCAACTGACGTCGCCCACGTCGGTGGAGCCGCTCGACACCCCGACCTCGGCCGGCATGATCTGCTCCTCGGTTCCAAGGGGCGGAAGGGTGCCGGTCAAGGTCGGCCGAATCGACTCGGCGAAGCGACGTTCCTCGGGCGTATACCGAAGCCCCCCGGTTCGCTTCAAGGCCTGGTCGGCCAGGTCGGCCAGGTGGTCGTTCGGGAGGATGTTGTAGACCGCGTTGATGAGCTCCATTTCCATGGCCGTGCCGGTGCCGGTTGCCGCCCCCTTCGCCGCATTGACGATCCGGTCCCAGATTCCATCGAGGATCCGCATGTCACTGTGCCGGGCGTAGTAGTAGCTCTCGGCGAAGTCGGGCACCACATTCGGCGCCTTGCCACCCGACGTAATGATGTAGTGGATCCGGGTTTCGGCCGGGACATGCTCCCGGAGCAAGTTCACCATCCCATTCATGGCTTCGACGCCGTCGAGCGCCGAGCGCCCCTGCTCCGGCGCAGCGGCGGCGTGCGCGCTGACGCCGCGGAACCGGAATTTGGCCGACACATTGGCCAGGCTGGTGGATTTGCTCACTTGGTTGACGTCGCCCGGGTGCCAGGCCACGACCGCGTCGACGTCCTTGAACAGGCCGGCCCGCACCATGTAGACCTTGCCGCCCCCGCCCTCTTCGGCCGGGGTGCCGTAGAACCGAATCGTGCCCCCTCGCCGCTCCGACACCAGCCAATCCTTCACGGCGATGGCCGCGGCGGCCGACGCCGTTCCGAAAAGGTGGTGACCGCAGCCGTGACCCGGCCCGGCATCGAGAATGACTTTTCGGGTCGGGACCGCATCCTGGGAAAGACCCGGCAGCGCGTCGTACTCCCCCAGAATCGCGATGACGGGTTGGCCCGATCCAAACGTCGCCACGAAGGCGGTCGGCATCCCGGCCACCCCGGCCCGGATCTGGAAGCCGGCCCCTTTGAGCTGCTCTTGGAGGAGCGCGCTGCTCTTGGTCTCTTGATAGCCGACTTCGGCAAATCCCCAGATCTGGTTCGCGATGCCCGCGTAGCCTGGGGCCTTGGCGTCAAGCGAGGCCAGCAGCGCATCGCTCCCGGCCCGGGGACGTTGCGCGTGGGTGGTGCCGAACCACAGGAAGAGCGCGGCGAATGAGAGGCAGAAACGCATGATGGGCCCCGGGGTCTGAGATCCCCGAAATCTGGCGACTTACCGCCTGGCTTGGAAGAAGCGCCGCAACAGCCCGGCGGACTGGTCGGCCATGATCCCCCCAATGACCTCGGGCCGATGGTTGAGTTTCGGGTGGCGGAGGATGTCACCCACGGAGCCCGCCATGCCGGCCTTGTCGTCATACGCCCCAAACACCACCCGACCGAGTTTCGCGAGCACGATGGCTCCGGCACATTGGGCGCAGGGCTCGAGGGTTACATAAAGCGTCGCGTCGGTGAGCCGGTCCGAGGCGAGGTGGCGGAAGGCCTGTCCGATCGCCAGGACTTCGGCATGGGCGGTCGGATCGCGCCGGGCGATCGTCTCGTTGTGCGCCTCCCCGACGATCACCCCTCCCGAGACGATCACCGCCCCGACGGGCACTTCACCGGCCGCGGCCGCCCGCTCCGCGTGGGCGAGCGCCCACTGCATCGGCAACGCGTGATCGACCCGGACGGGGGCGTCAGGCACTGGCCTTCTCGATCCGGAGTTGCTCGCCGTCCCGGGTCACCGCCACCGTATCGCCCGGTTCGAAACCGCCGGCCAAGATGGCTTGGGCAATCGGATTTTGGAGCAACCGTTGAATCACCCGCTTGAGCGGCCGGGCACCGAACACCGGGTCGTAGCCCCGGTTGGCCAGGAACTCGCGGGCCGCCGAGTCGACTTGGAACGCCAAGCCCTTCGCCTGGACCATGGCCTCGAGGTGGACGAGTTGGAGATCGACGATCCGGGCGATGTGGTCGCGGCCGAGCGGGTGGAAGACCACGATGTCATCGACCCGGTTCAGGAACTCCGGCCGGAAGTGTTTCCGCAATTCCCCCCGAACCCGTTCCTCAACAGCGGCCCACTCGCTGCCGCCGACCTCCGCGGCCGCATCGACGATCAGGCCACTGCCGATGTTGGAGGTCATGATGACGACGGTATTCCGGAAGTCGACCAGCCGCCCCTGGCTGTCGGTCAAGCGGCCATCATCGAGCAACTGGAGCAGGACGTTGAAAACGTCCGGATGGGCCTTTTCGATCTCATCGAACAGGATCACGCTGTACGGCCGGCGCCGCACCGCTTCCGTGAGTTGGCCACCCTCCTCATAGCCAACGTACCCCGGCGGGGCCCCGATCATCCGGGCCACCGAGTGCTTCTCCATGTATTCGGACATGTCGAGACGGACGATCGCCCGCTCGTCATCGAAGAGAAACTGAGCGAGGGCTCTGGCGGTTTCGGTCTTGCCGACACCGGTCGGGCCTAAGAAGATGAACGAACCGGTCGGTCGGTGGGGGTCCTGGAGCCCGGCCCGACTCCGCCGGACGGCGTTGGCTACCGCCGCGACGGCTTCCTCTTGGCCCACGACCCGGTGGGCCAACTCCGCCTCGAGCCGGGTTAGACGTTCCCGATCCGATTCCAGCATCTTGGTGACGGGAATCCCGGTCCACTTCGCGACGATCTCGGCGATGTCTTCCGACCCGACCTCCTCCTTGAGATACTTGGCATCGCGCTGAATCAGCTCGAGGCGCTTTTCCTCCTCCACGATCGACGCTTCGAGTTGGGGGATCTTGCCGTAGCGAAGTTCTGCCGCGCGCTGCAGATCCCCGCGGCGGCTCACGATGTCCACCTCGCCCCGGAGCTGTTCCACTTCGGCCTTCTTGGCCTGAAGCAAGTGAATGGCCGCTTTTTCGGCCTGCCATTGGGCCTTCATGCCACCCGACTTTTCCTTCAGATCGGCGATGTCGCGCTCGACCGCGTCCCGCCGTTCGATGCCGGCCTTGTCTTTCTCCTTGAGGAGCGCCTGCCGTTGGATTTCGAGCTGGAGAATCTTCCGCTCGACCTCGTCGATCTCGAGGGGCATGGAGTCGATCTCGATCCGAAGCTTGGACGCGGCCTCGTCGACCAAATCGATGGCCTTGTCGGGAAGGAATCGGTCGCCGATATACCGGTCGCTCAACGTGGCCGCTGCCACGAGGGCGTTGTCGGTAATCCGAACCCCGTGGTGGACCTCATATTTTTCCTTCAACCCTCGAAGGATCGCGATGGTATCCCCGACGCTCGGGGCATTGACCAGGACCGGCTGGAAGCGACGCTCGAGCGCGGCGTCTTTCTCGATGTGTTTTCGATACTCGTCGAGCGTCGTCGCCCCGACGACATGCAACTCGCCCCGGGCCAGCGCCGGCTTCAGCATATTGCTGGCGTCGACGGCGCCTTCGGCCGCGCCGGCGCCGACGATCGTGTGGAGTTCATCGATGAAGACGATGAAATGACCTTCCGCGGCCGTCAGTTCCTTGACCACCGATTTCAGCCGCTCCTCGAACTCCCCGCGGTACTTGGCCCCCGCGAGAAGCTGGCCGATGTCGAGGGCGATGATCTCTTTGGACTTGAGGCTCTCCGGGACGTCGCCCGACACAATCCGTTGGGCGAGCCCCTCCACGATGGCGGTCTTGCCGACGCCGGGTTCGCCGATCAGGACCGGGTTGTTCTTGGTCCGCCGCGACAACACCTGCATGACCCGGCGAACCTCCTCGTCCCGCCCGATGACCGGGTCGAGTTTGCCGGCCCGGGCCTGGGCGGTGAGGTTCCTGGTGAATCGTTCGAGGGCCTGATACTTGTCCTCCGGCGACTGGTCCGTCACCCGGTGGCTCCCGCGAACGCCTTCCAGCGCGGCCCGGAGGTCGTCGGCGTTGACGCCAAGACCGGTAATCAGCCCGCGGGCCGCCGTGCCCCTCTCGTCGACCAATGCCAAGAGCAGGTGCTCGGTCGAGATGTAGGCGTCACCCAGGGTCTTGGCATCCTTTTCCGCCCGGTCGAATACCGCATGCAGCTCGCGGCTCAGGGTCGGCTCGCCGCCGCCGGACTGGGTCGGAAACTTGGCCAGTTCCCGCTCGATGGCCTCGCCTAACGCCGCCAGGTTGAGGCCCGCTTTCTGGAGCAGCGGCTGGACCACCCCCTCGTCCTGGCCGAGCAAGGCGGCGAAGAGATGGGCATCATTGACGACCGGATTACCGCGCTCGCGGGCGGCGGTCATCGCGTCGCGAAAGGCCTCTTGGCCTTTGATGGTCAGCCGGTCTGGACGAATCATCGCATCCTCCTGGTGGCGATCCTAACGATCTCCCGGACTGAGAGGGCAAGTCGGATACCCGGCCCCTCTGCCGAGTCGGCAGCGCCCTGGCCCGCCACCCCGCGAGATCGGCACAGCCGAGGCGCTGATGGCAGGCGCGGCGTCACCGGCGAAACCGGCGTCCGGTCGCGTCCCGGTAGGTGTACCCTTGACGATCGCTCCACTCCAGTAAGGGGATCATGAATTTACGAGAAAGACCCCCGAGCTGTTCGCGAATCCATGCCGGCGTAATCTCACCGCCGGGGTCCCCCGCCGTCAGGACATCCCGGAACGCCGACAAGGCCTGGGTACTGAAATACCGGTCCCGTTCAACGGCCGCAATCGCTCCGGCCTCGATGGCCCGCTTGAGCAGCCCCGACAAATGTGGGAGTTCCATGACCCGGGCCACTTCACCGATGTCCGGGGCCTCGAGCCCGGCTCGATCCAGCAATTCGATGAGTTGCTGCACGGCCGCTTCGGCCACCTGGGAAGCCTGGAAGCCCGGCAGCGCGGCCAATCCATCCCGCTCCACCAGCAGCGCTCGCCGCCGGAGATCGTCCACCAGGGCCGTCGCCAGCGGCAGAGGGACCTGGAGGCTCCGTCGCAGGGTCTCGGTCGAGAGACCCGGCTGATCGGGCTGGACCCGATGGTACTCCGTGAGCACGGCCAGGGCCGCCCGCTCGATCGCCGCGGCCGTGTCGGGAGCCAGCAGCCGTCCGGTCAATCGGGTCACCCGGGCCCGTTTGGCAACCCGCGCTGCCTCCCCTGGCGGGGTGCCGAGCCCGAAGGGGATCTCCTTTTCCAAGAGCCCGAAACGGCGGCGGGACACCAACGCCTCGAGTCGAATCCGCGGGTCAGCGTCGCCCAGGGACGGAGGCCACGAACTCCGCCGCTCCGGGGTGGGGTCGACGACCCACCCCCCACCGATCGTCACCAGCGGGCTGTAGCTCCTGACCACGAATCGATCACCGCCTCGGGCCAGCAGCGGGCGCTCCAGCACCAGGCGCGCGAGTCCCGAGCCCCCGGGCGGAATCGGGACTCGGGGTGCGACCCGGGCGAGCACCTCCGCCGTCCCGAGGTGGACCCGAACCCGGGAGCGGGATCGAATCGGTGCCGGCGCTCCGGGAAGGATGTCGAGCGCGACGTCAAGCAGGGACGTTGGGACCCAGTCGACGGCAGCGCTCACGGCCACTTGGCCCCGACTGACCTCGGCCCGGTCGACGCCCACGAGACCTAACGCCGTTCGGGTCGACGGTTCACTCTGCTCGCGCTCCTGTCCGTACGATTCGATCGAGCGAAGCCGGCCCACCTGGCCGCCCGGGAGGATCCGAAGCGACTCGCCGACGGCTACTCGTCCCGACCAGGTCGTCCCCGTGACCACCGTGCCGATTCCCGCGACGCTGAACGCCCGGTCGATCGGCATCCGGAACAGATCGTCGGCGCGGCCGGCGGTGGCGGTTCGGATCCGTTCGGCCAGCCGGTTCCGCAGCTCGTCGATCCCTTGGCCGGTCAGCGCCGAGACGATCGCCGGCGGTGCGAACCGGACCACGGACCCTTCCAGTTTGGCCATCACATCCGCCACCACCAGCTCGGCCCAATCGGCCTCCACCAAGTCGGCTTTGGTGAATACCGGAATCCCGGCGGGAACCCGGAGCTGTTCCAGGATCGCCAAATGCTCCTCGGTTTGGGGCCGGGGTCCTTCGGCCAGATCGATCACCAGCAGGACCAGGTCGATCCCGGTGGCCCCGGCCACCATGGTACGGATCAGATCCTCGTGCCCGGGCACATCGACCAATCCAGCCGGCGGCAAGCCCGGTAGGTCGAGAGGGGCGAAGTTCAGATCGATCGTAATCCCCCGCCGTTGTTCCTCGGCGAGCCGGTCGACGGGCCGCCCGGTCAGCGCGGTGACCAAGGCCGACTTGCCATGATCGATGTGGCCGGCGGTCCCAATAATCATGGGCCCGTCTTCCAGCCCGCCTCGGCCCAGAAGGCCAGGGCCGGCAATTGATGTCCCTCGGCGACATGATACCGGAGGTAGCGCTCGAGGAGCCGGCGATGAGCCGCCAAGTAGCGGTCGTCGAGCACCGGCAGGTCATCGTAGCCGTGAATCAGCACGTCGAGATCGGCGACGTCACGACGGGCCAACTGACTCGCCTCGACGGCCACGGCGCAGGCCCGGCACAGCACCCCGCCGTGGGCCGGGGAAAACGGAATGGTCGGGAGGTCGCTCTCGATTGCGGCGCCGTCCCGGGCACACGCGTCGAGGGACGGGGCAAACCCCAAATGTTTGACCAAACCCCAAATCGAGCGCAAGCCGACCACCGCCACGGCGGAACCGGGGACGGCCTCGACGACGTCGAGCGAATGGCGGAAGAAATCGTAGGTCCCGACTTGCCGTTCATGGGCAGAGAATCGGAGCATCAATTCCCCGAGGACCGACGCGACCGCATACCGCTCGATGTTGGCGGCCAAGTCCGAATGAAGCCGGGCGACATCGAACCCCGTGAGGGTGTGGAGGTCCGAGTGTCGGGCCAGGAGAATGGTGGCGGTGCCGTCGGACAGGACTTGAAGGGCCGCCCCGAATTTGCTTCTCGGGCGCCGGGCTCCCTTGGCGATGACGCTCACCACACCGAGTTCGCGGGTGGCGAGGCGGGCCACCTTCGAGGTTTCGCCGTAGGGGATCGTCGACAGAATCGTCGCCAGGGTCTCGATGGGTGCCATCGGGGAGCCGGCCGGCTGGCCGGATCAGTTCGTCGCGCCGGTAACCAACCCGGGGATCTCTACGAAACTCACCGCAACCGGACAGTTGCCGAGGATCACGTTCCGCGACTCCGTCAGGTCGGCGCGGAAGATCCGAAGGCGGCCAACCAACGGCACCGCGCAGTTGCCCACCTCGACCGCGTAGATCCGGCCCTGTCCGTCGACGGCGGCGGCCACGATGTTGTTCCCGAGGATTCCGTCCCCCGCCCCGCGGACGACCCGACGGGTTCGGGTGTTGAATTCCATCAATCCGTCGCGAACCGACGCCACGAACAACCGCTCGGATCCATCCGACGTGACCGCGGAGGGCAAGAACCCGAACCCGCCGAAACTGCCGACCTCGGCCCGTTGGATCGGGTCGATGATGCTGAGCCGCCCGGCCAGTTCGGCGTCGGCGTCGCCGGTGTTGACCACATAGATCAGGCCGTCCCCGCCGAGCGTCGCGGATCGGGCATTGCCGGGGCTGGGGAGCGGAATCGAGTCGCGGCCGGCCGCCCGGCTGTTGGTTTGGGGATCGATGACGGTCAGCCAGCTTTCGCCGAGCGAGCAGAGCCCGAGGGAGCACGGGCCGACATTGGCGTTGACGACGAACAGACGGCCGCGGGTCAGCAGGAGATCGCGGGGGTATTGGCCGACGTCGACGCTGGCCGTGTCGCCGGTGTTGAGGTCGACCCGGGTCACCGTATTGAGGCCGGCGTTGGCGACAAAGGCGATCGCGTCGGAGAGCATGGTCACGGCCGCCGGACGGCTGCCGGACGCGAGCGCGATGGTCCGGCGGATTTGTTGGGTGAACAGGTCGAGGACGACGATCTGATCGGACCCGCCGCCGGTTACGACGGCGATTTGGCCCCGGGCGGCCACGTCGGTCGCGGCGCCGTTCAGGGGACCGAGGTTGATCTTTCCAGGGAGGACACCGGGTTCGATCCGAATCACGCTCACGGTGTTCTCGCCGGCGTTCACCACCAGGAGGCGCTCCTCCGGCGGGGGCGCCAGGGGCGTAGTAGCGGCGCACCCGGCAAGGGCGGCAACCGGGGCAGCCAGCAGCAAAAGACCGAGAGACCGCGACATCGACGGAACGATACGGCGGCCACGGGCGCGAGGCAACCGGGTCACCGGGGAACCACTCGGCGGCGCTCAGGCGTGATTTGGGGCACCCCATCGACTTCCGAGACCCGGACCGGCCAGCCAAACGCCTCGGCCAAACGGTCCGAAGTCAGGACCTCCGCGGGCCGCCCCCGCGCCGCGGTCCGGCCCTCGTGAAGCAAGAGGATCTCGTCGGCGAACCGGGCGGCCAGGTTGAGGTGGTGGGTAACCAGGACCCCGGCGAGCCCACCCTGAACCAATTCCCGAATCAGTTCGAAAATCTCCATCTCATGGCCGAAGTCGAGAGACGCCGTCGGCTCGTCGAGTGCCAGCAGGGCCGGTTCCTGCGCCAGGGCGCGGGCAATCCGAACCCGCTGCCACTCTCCCCCCGACAGGGTGTCGATCCGCCGGCCGGCGAGGGTCAGGACATCGGCCCGGAGCATCGCTCGTTCGATGGCTTCGCGGTCCGCGGCGGACAGGGCCGCCAGGGCGGAGAGGCGCGAGTATCGTCCGAAGCTGACGACCTCGTCGACCCGCCAGGCAAACGGGTACTCCTCCCGCTGGGTCACCGCGCCAATGATCCGGGCGCGCTCCCGCTGGGGCCAGCCGCCAATCGGCCGGCCGAGGAGCTCGACCCGGCCGGACTGGAGCGGGACCGTGCCCATCAGGGCCCGAAGGAGCGTGGTCTTCCCGCTCCCGTTGGGGCCGACAACCGCGACCAGCCGGTGGGGTTTCACGTCGACCGACACCTGGGCTACAGCCGGTCGGGCGGCACCGGAGTACTGGACCGACACGTCAGTGCCCACCAACACGTTAGGCCAAGCTCCGCCGGAGCAGGACCGCAAAGAGCGGAACTCCGATCAGGGCCGTCACGGCCCCGATCGGCAGCTCAGCCGGCCGGAGCACCGTTCGGGCGATCGCGTCGGCGAGGATCAGGAGCGAGCCGCCGGCGACGAAAACCGCCGGCATCAGGTGCCGATGCAACGGGCCGAGCCACCCCCGAACAGCATGAGGTGCCACGAGGCCGACGAAGCCGATCATGCCGCTCACCGCCACGCTGGCGGCCGTGAGTAGCGCCGTGGTGACGAAGACCAGCGCCTTGGCCCGCTCGGTCCGAACGCCCAGGGCTTCGGCAGACTCATCGCCAAGCGACAGAAGATCCAGGGTGCGATTGGCGCCGAACAGAAATCCGATCGGCACGACCGCATAGGCCGCGAAGACCACGACGGACACCCAGCTCGCGGTCCCGAATCCGCCCAGGAGCCACAGAAATGCGTTTCGGAGCATGGCCGCCTCCGACGTCGTCAACACGGCGGTGGTGATGGCGCCGCAGAACGCCGAGACCACGACACCGACGAGAACCAGGACCCGGGGCTCGAGCCGCGCGCCTTGGACCGCGGCAACCCAGTAGACGATGGCCGACGAGGCGAGGGCGCCGGCAAACGCGGCGGCCGGAATCGCGAGCAGGCCCGAGAGTCCGAGGGCGATCGCCGCCACCGCACCGAGGCCCGCGCCCCCGGAGATCCCCAGCAGATATGGCTCGGCGAGCGGATTGCGGACCAGCGCCTGCAGGGCGGCGCCCGACACGCTGAGCCCGCCACCGACCAAGAATGCGAGCGTAATTCGCGGCATCCGAAGATCCCAGATGATGGCGCCCGCTGGGCCCGACGGATCGACCACGCCCCGGAAGACCTCGGAGAAGGACATCGGGACCGCGCCGATCGACAAGGCGATCGCGGCGGCGATGATCGCGACCCCCACCAGTCCGAGCGCCTTCATCGTCCACCGCTCGAGCCGAGCGCCGCGGCGAGTTGCTGAATCGCCTCGGCGATCCGCGGGCTCGGCCGATTGAACATCGATCCCGTGACCCTGAGAAACCGGCGGTCCCGAATGGCGCCGACCGTTTGCCACTCGGGCCGCCCGCCGAAGGCCGGCTCGTCATCACCGACGAGCAGCACCCAGTCAGGATTCCGGCTGGCGACGGCCTCGATCGAAACGACGAATGACGGCCGCGGATTGTCCTCGAAGAGATTGGTCCCACCGGCAAACCGGATGACCTCGGACAGAAAACTGCCAGTGCCGAGCGTGATGGGGGGATCTCGCCAAGTCAGGACGAACACCGAAGGCCGGACCACCGGCATCCGGGTCGCTGCCCGGACCTCGGCGTTGACGCGGGCCATCAAGGTGTCACCCAATGCCGGGCGCCCAGCGGCCGTGGCGAGGGCCCGAGCACTTCGCTCCAGGTCGGCCAGGCGGTCGAGGGCCAACTCAACGACGGGAATACCCAAATCGCGGAGCCGGCTGACCGCCGCGGCGTTGCTCGCCGAGCGATACGCCACCACCAGATCCGGGTGTCGGGCGACGATCGCCTCCACGTTCGGTGCGAGGCCATCTCCGACCGAGGGGATTTGGCCGACCTCCGCCGGATAGTCGCACCATTGGGTGCGGCCCACCACGCGATCACCCAGGCCCAACGCAAAGAGGAGTTCGGTGGCGGCGGGGATCAACGACACGATCCGGCCCGCCGGCCCGGCGAGGGCGGTGGAAAACCCGGCGTCGTCGGTCAGCGTGACGGTCGCAGGCGGTAGCGGGCTTCGGCCGCACCCGAGAACGGCGGCCGATAGCAGGAATAAGAATCGAGTCACCAACGCCCTCCCCCGAGGGTTTGGCCGACGGACGGATCGCAGCGGTCTCCTGGCTCAGGGGTTGCTCCGCTCGCCTTCCCGGTGTGACCCAGTGGCGTGTGAGCGAAGGAACTGCTCCCCGTGACAGTGGCGGGGCCGCGCCGGATTCACACCGGCTTCCGAGAGCTGCGATCGAAAGAACCTACGGGGCCGAAGTTAGGACGGTGCCCCCGGCCGAGCAAGGCCACTCCGGCGCATCAGAAACCAGGCGCCGCCGAACAGGCCGAGCCCGATCACCGAGACGAGCACGGGCAATACTGCCTTGGGCAACGAGGTGCGACGAAACCGGAGGGTCAACCCGGATTCGGCGCCCAGCCGCTGATACCGGCGAAACGGGCGGCCTTCGAACATCTGGGAGTCCCGGACCCGCCACCCGGCCGGGTCGGGAACCAGGCCGGTCTCTTCAATGAACAGGTCAACGGAGTCGACCCGGCCGAGCGGTACGTCGAGGCTCCGGAGGTCCTTGGTGACCTCGTATTGAATCAGGAGTTCCTTCTGGCCGGGCGAAATCGGTGCCCCGACGAGCGCGCTGTCGTCCCGGAACGTGACGGCGTCAGCCGAGATCTGCGACAGCCTGGCATCTCCGACCTCGGGGCCGCGAATGCCCGCCGGCAACCCGGCCGACCAAGTCGGAGCGGCCGAATCCCGACCAACTCTGGTCCGGGTGCCGGTGTTCTCGAGGACGAACCAGTCGATCACGGTGCGCGAGCCAGTGGCGTCGGGGGCCCCGACCACCAAGGTCCGACTGCGGGTGACGACCGGGGCGGCGGCCGAGGTATCGTACACCACGAGTTCGATGCCGGTGTCGGGCCGGGCCCGGTTCGTCGCCAACGGTGCGGAGAAATACTCAATGCCGGCGTGCCGGGCGCTCACCAAATAGTTCGAAGTCGTGTCGGCCCGGAAGCGGAAGCGAAAACCGCCCGCCCCGTCCGTCACCACCGTATCAATCGGACCCTGAGAAGCCAGGCCGACCCGATGGAGGACGACCCGGACCCCGCCGACCGGGACCGCGGCCGGCAGCGCCGGGCGACGCACGGTTCCACCGACGTGGGTTGGGCGTTGGGCCGTAAGGGGCCCGGCGATGACGCACGCGACCACCACCGCGCATCGACGCCACCTCACGGTTGGAAGCGCCCGAGGTCTTCGGGGTCGAGCTTGGCGAGGAACTTCTTGAGTTGGTCGGCGGCCGACTCCGTGGCCGGCATCGCGCTCGGCCCGGAACTCTCGCCGTCCAGCACCGCGTCCGTCACGAAGATTGGGGCCTCGGTCCGGAGTGCGAGGGCGATGGCGTCGGAAGGCCGAGCGTCGATTTCGATGATTTGTCCGGCCCGGAACACCAACAGTTCGGCGAAGTAGGTATTGTCCTTCATGCCCGTGATGGTGACCCGGCGGAGGACGCCGCCCACGCCGACGAGGAGGTGCTTGAGGAGATCGTGGGTCATCGGGCGCGGCGGCGACTCCCCTCGGAGCGCGAGGGCGATCGCCGTGGCTTCGGGCGCGCCGATCCAGATTCGGAGCACCCGTTCGCCCCCCTGCTCCTTCAGGACCACGACCGGCGAATTCGTCGATCGATCAAGCCCCAAGTGGGCGATTGTCATCCGGACCATGCCGGAAGGTTGGCTCAGGCCTTCGCGGCCGTCAAGAGATCCCGCACCTTGTTGGTTTCTTCCCACGGGAACAGGTCGACCCGCTTGCCTTCGACCTTCACGGTCTTCGGCCGCCGTCCGAAATGGCCGTACGCGGCCGTCGGGCTGTAGATGGGGCGTCGGAGTCGGAGTGCCTTGATGATACCGGCCGGCGTGAGATCGAAGACCTCCGCGACGATCCGCTCGAGCTTCTCGTCGGACATGATGCCGGTGCCGAAGGTCTGCACCATGATCGACACCGGCTGCGCCACGCCGATCGCGTAGGCCACCTGGACTTCGCACCGTTCTGCCAACTTGGCCTCGACGATATTCTTCGCGACCCACCGCACCGCGTACGCCGCCGACCGGTCGACCTTCGAAGGGTCCTTGCCGCTGAAAGCGCCACCGCCATGGCGGGCCATGCCGCCGTACGTATCGACGATGATCTTCCGTCCGGTCAGGCCGGCATCCCCGTGGGGGCCCCCGACCACGAACCGGCCGGTCGGATTGATCAAGAATTTCGTGCTCCGCGAACCGAACCCGGCCTTTTCGAGCACCGGTCGAATGACTTCCTGAATCACCGTGTCCTTGATGGTGTTGTGCGACAGCACCCGGCGCCCGATGTGCTCCGCGTGCTGGGTCGACACCACGACCGTTTTGACCGCGATCGGCCGGTCGCCCTCATACTCGACCGAAACCTGGCTCTTGCCGTCCGGACGGAGCCAATCGATGCGCTCGTGGCCATCGAGCCCCTTCCGGACGGCGGCCAACCGCTCGGCGATCCGGTGGGCCAGAATGATCGGCAATGGCATCCGTTCCCGGGTCTCCCGGGTGGCGTAGCCGAACATCATCCCTTGGTCGCCGGCCCCCTGCTCTTTCGACTTCGAGGTGTCGACGCCCATCGCGATGTCGCTGGACTGGCGGTCGATCGAGGTCAGCACGGCACAGCTCCGGGCATCAAACCCGAACGCCGCGTCGGTGTAGCCGATCCGTTCGACCGTGTTTCGGACGATCTCCGGAATGTTCACATAGGTGTTGGTGGTAATTTCACCGGCCACCACCGCCATCCCGGTGGTCACCATGGTTTCGCAGGCCACCCGGGCCGCCGGATCGCGGGCGATGATGGCATCGAGCACCGCGTCGGAGATTTGATCGGCCACCTTGTCGGGGTGCCCTTCGGTGACGGATTCGGAGGTGAAGACGTGCCGTTTGGCGCGGGCCATTTGAACGATACCTGGCGTTAGGGTAAAGAACTCGATTTCCGGAGACAAACTAGTGGCAAACCCAGGGTTGTGGCAACCGCGCTACATGCCCAGAAGTCGTTTGTCCACATAGTTTTGCGCTGCTGCTCGAAGAACGGCTTCGACCGCCAACGCGGTCTCGGCCCCAAGGGCCCTGATTGCCGCTTCTTCGCAGACCTTGAATGGCACTTTCCGTACCAACCATTTGACCAACGGAAGCGAGGGTGACGCCACACTCAAGGTCTCGTATCCGAGGCCAATCAGCAGCAGCGCCCCCAGCGGTTCCGAGGCCATCTCCCCGCACACGCTCACGGGAATGCCGGCCGTGCGTCCCGCCTGGCGCACCTGCGCGAGTTGCCGGATCACGGCCGGATCGAAGGGGGTGAACCGGCCGGCGAGGTAGGCGCTGCCGCGGTCGATGGCCATGGTGTATTGGGTCAAGTCGTTGGTGCCGACGCTGAAAAAGGCTGAGACCGCGGCAAACCGATCGGCCAACACCACGGCGGCCGGCGTTTCCACCATGACGCCGATGTCGAGCGTCCGGGCCGAGCGGACCCCGGCCGCCGCCAACAGGGCGGCTTCCTCGGCAAACATCGCTTTCGCTTCGAGCACCTCCTCGACCCGGGTGACGAGTGGGAGCATCACCTTGATCGTCCGCTCGGCGGCGATTCGGAGCAGGGCCCGAATCTGCGGCCGGAAGATCTCGGGCCGATCGAGGCACACCCGAATCGATCGCCAGCCGAGAAACGGATTGGCCTCCGGCTGGGTCTCGAACGCCGCCGGAAATTTGTCCCCGCCCAAGTCATAGGTCCGGATCACGACCAGGTCGTTCGGGAAGGCTGCCCCGACCCGGCGGAAGTATTCGAGTTGCTCGTCTTCGGTCGGGACATGGGCCCGCCCGGTCACCAAGAATTCGGTCCGCAACAGCCCGACGCCGCTGGCGCCGTGCTTGACCGCCAGATCGATTTCCTCCGGCAGGTCGACATTTCCCATGAGCGAGAGCGACACGCCGTCCGGGGTGACCGCCGGCTGGTTCGAGGCGCCCTCGAGTTCGAGCTCGAGCTTGTGCCGGCGGGTCGCCTGGGTTCGGGCGATCTCGAGTTCTTCCGGCGTCGGTTCGATGACAATGGTGCCGGTCTGCCCGTCGATCAGCAGCATGTGCCCGGGCTTGATCCGATCGAGGGCGCCGGCGGCCCCCATGACCGCCGGGATGCCGAGCGAGTGAGCGAGAATCGCGGCGTGCGAGGTCCGAGTTCCTTCTTCACTCACCAGCCCAAGGAGTTGGTCGCGGTCGAGTTGAACCGTCAACCCAGGGGAAAGCTCGTGGGCCACGATGATGACATGCTGATGGGCCGCGACGGCGGCGAGCTCATCATCCTGGTGACCCACCAAGACGCGGAGGACCCGGATTTGGGTGGCCGAGATGTCGGCGAGACGCTCCCGCATTCGAAGGTTCGAGGTGCCGGAGAACGCCACCCGAAGCTCAAGTGCTTTGAACTCGAACGCGGTTTCGGCGCTCAAGTTGTTCTTCCGGATCAGGTGCTCGACGCTGGCCTGGAAGTCCAGGTCCTCGACCATCATGATCTGGGCCTCGAAGATCTGTGATTCCTCGAGCCCGGCCGAATGGAGCACCCGCTCCCGGAGCGTGTTGAGATGGTCCGCCACGGTCTTGGTGGCCTCATGGAGCCGGCGGATTTCCCCCTCGACTTCATCCGGCGTCACCGATCGGTCGGGCACGTCGGGAAACCGCCATTCGAGCACCACCGCCGGGGCGAGCGCGAGCCCCGGCGAGACGCCGATTCCCCGAATGGTCCGCGAGTCGCTCATTTCTCGCCGAATCCGGCGGCGACCAAGTCCGCCAGGGCCGCGACGGCAAGTTCCGCGTCCGCCCCATCGGCCCGAATGATGAACGAGCTGCCGCACTCCGCCGCCAGCATCATGACCCCCATGATGCTCTTCCCGTTAATCGCCGAACCATCCTTGAGCAGTTCGATGTGCGAGGAGAAGGTCGCCGCCATCTTGACGAACTGAGCGGCCGGGCGGGCATGGAGCCCGAGCGGGTTCACGATCGTCACGGGTCGTTCGATCATGCCGTTACCTCAATTGCCAGAAGAGAACCACCACCATGGCCGCCAACGTCAGGTGCCGGGCCGACGGGACTCGGAATCGCACCAGCGCCGCGAGCACGCCTCCGGCCAGTCCGAGCGCCGGCGCCACCCACCAACCCGGCGTCAACCCGGGGCCGGCCAGCCACCGGAACACCGGTACCACCGCGGCGCCGACCAAAAGCCCGGCCGCCAGTCCAACCCGGCGCACTTGGTCCGTCAATCCCGAGGCCTTGAGCGCTCCGGCAATCTGGAGCCCCGACCGAAGTCCGAGCCGGAGCCCCCAGATGGTGATATACAGCCGGACCAGCAGATACAGGGCGACGCCCAAACCCACCGCCGAAAGGCCGGCGTTGAGCGAGAGGGCCACGAGCATGGCCGCCATCACGGCCGGTACCACGCCGATCCAAAACAGCTGGTCACCGAGCGAGCCCAGCGGCCCGGCCAGCGCCGTCTTGAGCCGTTGAATGGTGCCGCCCGGAACGCCATCGATCTCCGCCCGGGCCGCCGCGCCAACCGCGATGCCGGTCAGGTAGGGATGGGCGTTGAAGAGTTCGGTTGACCTCCCGACGGCCGCCCGGTAGCGTCCCGGGTCGGCCCGGAGCGGTTCCAGGAGCGGGAGCGAGGCGAAACCGACCCCGACCCCTTGCAGCCGCTCATAGGTCCATGCGGCCTGCACGATCAGGAGGCGGAGCGTCGCTGGCACGGTACCCCTCACCATAGGGCCGTGACCGCGACGCCGACGCCGAGGCCGGCCAGGGCCCACCGCCATCGGGGGCCGGACCTTCCGCTTGCCACCGCACCATGGGCCACCGCCCAGGCCCCGCCCGCCAGAGCCACCGAGGTCAAGGCGGTGCCCGCCCCCGCACTTGGGCCGAGTTCGGACCTGCGGATGGCGAAGGCGATCGCGAGCGAGAGGATCGCGACGAGTCCGCTTCGGACGGCGTCGTGCCCAAGTCCGGCCCAATGCACGGTGCGGACCGCCCGGTCGTCGCCGGCCGTCAACCGATCGGCGTGGGCCCGCACGGTCCGGGCGTTGAGTCGACGGGTGGTCGTCAGTGTGGCGCCGCTCAGCGTGGCGAGCGCGAGACCGATCCCGACGGCCCACCCGAGGGTCTGGTGCCAAGGACCGCCCGCCGCGACGACGACCGCACCGATCGTGGCGGCCCCGAAGTCCGGATACCGGGAGCTCCCAACCGGGACGACATCGAGGGCGAACAACTCCAACAAAGCCCCGACCCGGAGCCCGGCCTCGACATCGCCCACGATCCAACCGGCTCCAGCCCCGACGACGAGGGGGCGCGACAGCAGGGCCTGGAGGACGCTCGCAAGATCGAGCCCCGCGAGGGTGCCCCACGCCATCAGCCCGCCGAGCACTCCCCACTCGAGCGTCATGGCCGGAGCGCCGAGAGCGGCACCGGGGCCGTGGTGGGCAGATCCTGGGCGGACACCTCGATCCCGGCGGCCTCCACCGTCCTGAGGTCGTCAAGCTCCCGGCCCGAGAGATACACATACCGCAGGTACTCTCGCCGGCCGGGCTGGGCGTGAATGCCCCCGAGGTTGACCTTGACGATGGCCCCGTGACAGCTCTTGGCCAGCGTCACCATCGTGTCGACCGATCCCGTCAGAACCAGAACCCGCTCGTCCGCAGAGCCTAACGCCTCGATCCGGGCCGGCGCCTCGTCGGGCGCGAGGAACTCCACCTCAATGCCGGCGGGGACGGCCATCTGATACAGTTCCCGCTCGAACGCGCTGGCCGCCACTTCGGCATCGACCAAGACGATCCGGCTCAGTTCGAGCGGCCGCCCCCATCCGATCACCACCTGGCCGTGGACGAGCCGGTCATCGATCCGGGCCACCACGATGCTCATCGGCGGCTCGCAATCGCCTTGGCGCCGGTTTCGATGGCTCGTTCGGCGGCCTGGTCTGGGGCGAGTTCGCGATGGAACACAAAATCGACCAGCATGGCGAGATTGACACCGGTCACGAGGCGCGCTTCCGCCGTTCCCGACAGGCGCCGGACCGCCGCGAAAAGACAGGAGCCGCTCGGCATGTCGATGAAGACCACCGAGGGTCGCCCATCGACTGCCTCGACGATGCGCTCTTCCAACCGGCCCCGGTCGCACCCGGTGTTCGATACCGGAATGAGGGCCCCGCGAATGCCGCTGATCTCTTCGACCGCGGTGACCAGCGCCCGGGCGAGGTCACCATGGCACACGACCACCCCATGCAGGGCCGGCGGGGTCACTCGAAGTCCTCCTGCAAATACTCCCGGAGGCCCCGCTGTTCCTTCATTCGCTTGATCAACCGGTCGTTGAACACCGCGGCACTATCGACGCCGCCCATGCGGAGCAAGTGGTTCATGGCCACCACTTCCGAGATCACCGTCAGGTTCTTGCCGGGATTCAGCGGCACGATGACCTTCGGCAGTTTGACATCCAAGATGGTGATTTCCTGCCGGGCGAGGCCGGTTCGATCGGCGTCGGGGGTATTGGTCCAGTCGTCGAGGTGTACGATGACTTCGATCCGCTTTTGCTGCCGGACCGCTCGGACCCCGAAGAGCACCTGGATGTCGATCAGCCCGACGCCGCGGATCTCCATGTGGTGCGCCGCGAGCTCGTGCCCCTGCCCGATCAAGATATCGTTGCCCCGACGGGTGGCGATCACGACGTCGTCGGCGACGAGCCGGTGGCCGCGCTCGACCAAGTCGAGGACGCACTCACTTTTGCCGATGCCGCTCCGGCCGGTGAACAGCAACCCGACGCCGTACACATCGGCCAGCGACCCGTGCAAAGTCGTCCGGGGCGCGAAAGCATGGGCCAGGATCGGTTTGATCCGGCGGTAGAATTCCGCCGTCTTCAGCTGAGTGCGAAGCACCGGAATGCCCCGCTCGCGCGCCGCGGTCACCAGCGGCTCCGGCGGACTCTGCCCCTTGGTGATGAACACGATCGGCAGGTCAAAGGCGAAAAACGTCGTGATCGCCAGCCGTCGGGCGGCGTCGTCGAGGGCCACGAGGTAACTGACTTCGGTTTCCCCGAGGACCTGCATCCGGTCAGGCACGAACCGGGCGGTGTACCCGGCCAGGACGAGTCCGGGGCTCGCGATATCGGTTTCCGGAAGCGCCCGGTCGAGCCCGATCTCGCCGGTCAGCGACTCGAGTTCGAGGAGATCCCCCCGCCGACCGAGCAGATCCCGGGGCCGGAGCGTCATGGCAACTCGCTCGGCGCGTGCCGGTCGCGCCGATACTGGGTCGCGGCGCGGTCGAGTTGTTTCTTGAGCTTCTCCTCGGCCCGGTCGAGCGCGGTGCGATGATCGGGCCGCACCGCGCTGGCCACCAACCACCGGCCGCCCGGAATGTGAAGCTTGAGCTCGACGAGATGGCCTTCCGCCGTCAAGTCGAAGATGACGCCGCCCTCGATGGCGTGGGGAGGCAGGTGCGCCAATCGGTCCATGACCTCATGGGCGCGGGTCTTGAGATCGTCGGCCACTTCGCAGTGGCGCGCCGCGAACGTGCTTTGCATTGCTTTACTCCTCTGAAAGGATCAAGTCCTCACCAGACTGGCAAGATGACGGACCGTCGCATCCGCGGCATCATCCCAGGTCCATCGTTCCGCCGCGGCCCGGGCCGCGCGTCCGATCCGGTCAACCAGGGCGGGGTCGGACGCCAGTCGCAACATTTGCTCTGCCAGCGCATCGACGTCGCCGTGGGGCACCAAGAAGCCGGTGTGGTCCCGCCGCACCGAGTCGCGAAGCCCCGGGCTGTCCGAGGCAATGGACGGAGTGCCGCAGGCCGCCGCCTCCATGACGGTAATCCCCCAGCCCTCCTTTGGCGATGGGAATAGGTTGGCCCAGGTGGACCGAAGCAGCTTGACTTTGGCCGCCTCATCGACAAACCCGAGAAACCGGACCGACGAGCCAAGGCCGAGCGACTGGGCCAACGCCTCCAACCGAAGGCGGTCATCCCCATTTCCCGCCACGTCCAGGGTCACCTCCGGTCGGGTCCGGTGCACGACCGCCAGGGCCCGGATGGCAATATCGACACCTTTGTACCGCTTCAGCCTGCCGACGTACAGAAACGAAGGCGGCGCCAAACGCTCCACCGCCGGATCAGGCGCGAAGCGGTGCGGGTCAATCCCGGGGTGAATCACGACGATCCGATCGGACGCCACCCCCCGTCTGATTAAATCGTCCCGGGTGCTCTCACTGATGGCATGGAAATGCGAGCGCCGATACGCCCACGGGATCAGCCGTTCAGCCGCCACCACCGCGGTCGCCAGCGGCCAAGCGGCCTCGTCGTAGGCGGTGGTGCCAAAGAGATGGGGGACGATGACGCACGAGGGGATTGGGCTTAGACCGGCCAGGTACAACGGGAGCTTGTTGATATCCTCGACCAGCACGTCATACCGGATCCGGCCGAGCGCCGCCCGAACCGCGGCCCGGCCCTTCAGGGCAAACGAGTGCCGGTTGCCGATCCGCTCGACGTGGATGCCCTGGACGACCGCCGCCGGCCGGCACCCCGGCCATCCCGAGCACACCAGGTCGACCTGATGGCCCGCGGCCACCGCCCGGATGAACAACTCGAACAGGTGGATCTCGGCGCCCCCGGCCTCCGGGTTCTCCAGATCCTGCCAGTTGACGAGCAGGATCCTCACAGCCGTCCGAGCGTCCGGGCCACTTGATCGAGGACCCCGTTGATAAACCCAGGTGATTGCGCGGTCCCGAATCGATGGGCCAGCCAGAGGGCTTCGTCGATGGCGACCCGCGGAGGGATCTCGGGCGACGACAACTCGAAGGCCCCCAGCCGGAGAATATTCCGATCGATGACGGCAAGCCGGTCGAGTTTCCAGTGCTCGGTGGCGTCCTCCAACAACCCGTCGAGTCTTGGCTGGTCGGCCCGCACGGCGGTGGCCAGCTTCTCGGCGAACGCCAGCACGAACGGCTCCGGGCCGGTGAGGCGGGCCAGCCCCGGGATGACGTCTTCGACGCCCAGGGCGTGGGTTTCGGCGGCATAGAGCAACTGGAGTGCCCGGGCCCGCCCTTTGGTCTCGGTCCGGAGCATTACGGCCTCACCATCTGTTGAAGAAGATCCGCGGTTCGGATCGCGGCCTCGGCCGCTTCGGCCCCTTTGTTACCGGCCACTCCCCCGGCCCGGTCGACCGCCTGGGACGTCGTCTCAACCGTCAGCAGTCCGAAACCGACGGGGACCCCGGTTTCCCGGGCCGTTTCACCTAACGCTCTGCTGGTCTCCCCGGCGACGAAGTCAAAATGCGGGGTCTCACCCCGAACGACCACCCCGAGGGCCACCACCGCGGCATAGCGCCCCGATCGGGCCAGGGCCGCCGCGGTCACCCCCAGCTCAAAAGCGCCCGGTACCCAGACCACATCGAGTTGGTCGGCGCCGAGGCCGGCGTTGGCGCAGGTCGCGAGCGCGCCCTCGAGCAGCCGGCTGGTGATCCGCTCATGATACGCGCTGACCACGATCCCGACCGAGCCGACCGCCCGGAGCTTTCCCCGATACTCAGTCATCACTAGTGTCCGATCAGATGGCCAAGTTTGTCGCGCTTGGTCGCGAGGTAGCGGCGATTTTCGTCCCGCGCCGCCAACTCCAGCGGGACCCGCTCGGTGATCGTCAGGCCGTACGCATCGAGCCCCACCACCTTGCGGGGATTGTTGGTCATCAGCCGGATCGATGACAACCCGAGGTCACGAAGAATCTGGGCGCCGATCCCGTAGTTACGGAGATCCGGACCGAATCCGAGGCGCTGATTGGCCTGGACGGTATCGGCGCCGCTGTCCTGCAACTCATAGGCTCTGAGCTTGTTGAGCAGCCCGATGCCCCGCCCCTCTTGATCGAGGTAGACGATCACGCCCCGGCCCGCGGCCACGATCTGCCGCATGGCGGCCTCGAGTTGGTCGCCGCAGTCGCAGCGCAAGGAGTGGAACACATCGCCCGTCAGGCACTTCGAGTGCATCCGGACCAGCACATCGCCGGGTCCGTTGTCATTGCCGTACACCAATGCGACGTGTTCCGCCCCATCGACATCGTTGCGGTAACCGATGATCCGAAACCCGCCGGCTTCCGTGGGCAAATTGGCTTCGGCCACCCGATGAACCAGCCGCTCGTTCCGGAGCCGGTGCGCCACGAGTTGGGCCACCGTCACGAAGGTCAGCCCGTGCTGGGCCGAGAAGTCCGACAACTCGGCCCGCCGCGCCATCGTGCCGTCGGCGTTCAGGATTTCGCAGATCACGCCGGCCGGCGCGAGCCCGGCGAGCCGCGCGAGGTCGACGCTGGCTTCGGTCTGGCCGACTCGCTGCAACACCCCTCCCGGCCGAGCCCGAAGGGGAAAAACGTGCCCGGGACGGCGAAGGTCGGCAGGGACCGTCTCCGGCTTGAGCGCCACATGGATGGTCATGGCCCGGTCGGCGGCCGAAATCCCCGTGGTCACCCCGAACCGACGCTCGGCGTCGATGCTCACCGTGAACGCGGTGCCCATCTCTTCGGTGTTCTCCTGGATCATCTGGGGCAACCCCAGTTGGTCGCAGCGATCCGGCGTGAGGGTCAGGCAAATGAGCCCCCGGCCATGGACGGCCATGAAGTTGACCACGTCGGGCGTGATCAACTCCGCCGCACAGACCAAGTCTCCCTCGTTTTCCCGCTCTTCATCGTCGGCGACGATGATGCAGCGGCCGTTCCGAAGGTCTTCAATCGCCTGTTCGATGGTTCCGAACGTCATGCTCCTGCCGTTCCGCCGCGCGCCACGAGGGCCGCGACATATTTGCCGATCAGGTCACCCTCGACATGGGCGCGGTGACCCCGCTCGAGTGTGCCTAACGTGGTGTGCCGAAGCGTATGGGGAATCAAAGAGACTTGAATCACCCGGCCCGCCCGAACCGCATTGACCGTCAAGCTCACCCCGGCCACCGTGATGGAACCGAGGGGAACCGACACCGCCGCCACTTCCTTGGGCACGGTCAGGTCCAGCAGCCAGGCGTCGCCTCGGTGGCGGGTACCCCGGACCCTGGCGATCCCATCGACGTGTCCCTGGACCAGATGCCCGCCAAGCCGGTCGCCGAGCCGGAGGGCCCGTTCGAGGTTCACTCGCTGGCCACGGACCGTCCCGCCGAACAGCGTCCGGCCCACCGTCGTGGCCACGACCTGGACCCCGAACCCGCCCCGGATCTTCCGTGCC
>JANPEL010000226.1:0-14360 GCA_031431925.1 Gemmatimonadota bacterium
CGAGCGGCCTTGGGACGGGCCCGTGCCATCGGGGCGAAGACCGTGCTGGTGGCCTGCGCCGAGCCGCCGACTGAGGTCCGAGTGAATTGCGACGTGAGCATTGTGATCGACACGGGTCCCGAGGTCGTCACGGGTTCCACTCGGATGAAGGCAGGCACGGCCACCAAGCTGGTGTTGAACACGCTCACCACCGCGTCGATGATTCGGCTGGGCAAGACCTACGGCAACTTGATGGTGGACCTCCAGGCCTGGAGCCGGAAGTTGGTGGACCGGGGCGATCGGATCGTGATGGAAGTGACGGGTGTCGATCGCCCCGCCGCCCGGGCCGCGATCGATGCCGCCGCCGGGAGCGTCCGCGCCGCGATTGTGATGATCAAGACGGGAAACGGGTTCGAGCAAGCGATGGCCCTGCTCGCTGCCAACGACAACCGGGTTCGCGCGGTCCTTGGCGATCCCCCACCGGTGCGAAACTCATGACGGAACGACCCACGTTGGCGATCGGCTTGATGTCGGGGACGTCGCTCGACGGGATGGATGCCGCCCTGGTCCGGTTTGCCGGGCCCACCCGCGTCGAGTTGGTGGCGTTCGCCCACCTCCCGTACACGGCGGACTTCCGCCATCAACTCGAACATGCGATGACCCAGGGTACCACCCGGGAACTGGCGTTGCTCAACGTCGCGCTCTCGAATTGGGCGGTCGAGGCCACCCAGCAAGCGTTGGCGCGCGGGCATCGCAAAGCGTCTGAACTCGACTTCATTGCGTTCCATGGCCAGACCATCTGGCATGAGCCGCCGGCGGTCACCTGGCAACTCGGCGAACCGGCGGTCTTGGCGGAGGCGTTCGGCGTCCGGGTGGTACACAACTTCCGGACCCGAGACGTGGCCGCGGGCGGGCAGGGCGCCCCGCTGGTGCCGGTGGCCGATGTCCTCCTCTTCGGCGCCGATCATCCGCGGATCCTCCTCAATCTCGGGGGCATGGCCAACCTGACGTTCGTCCCGCATCGCGCGGAGGACCGGGGCGCGGTGGCCTTCGACACCGGGCCCGGCATGGCCGTCGTCGACGCCGTGGCCCGCCTGGTCGATCCCGCCTTGCCGTTCGACCGGGACGGGCGGCTGGCCGCTCTGGGAGTGCCGAACCAGGCCGCCCTCGCCGATTTGTTAGGCAATCCGTTCTTCGCCGCGCCACCGCCAAAGAGCACTGGCCGGGAGCGATTCGGCTCGGCCTATTCGGCCGAGTTGGCGGCTCGGGTCCCGGGCCCGGATGGCGTGGCCACGGCGGTCGAACTGACGGCCCAGAGTATTGCCCGGGCCATCGACCGGTGGGCCCCTGCCGGCACCGAGGTCCTGGTGTCCGGCGGTGGCCGGCACCATCCGGGGGTGATGGCCTCGCTCCGGCGTCACCTCGGCGCCCACCGAACCGTCCGGTTGTTCGACGACCTCTATTTTTCCGGCGATGCCAAAGAAGCGGTGGCCTTCGCGCTGCTCGGCTACCTGACGATTCACGGCCAACCCGGCAACCTGCCCGCCGCCACGGGCGCGCGGGGCCCCCGAGTGCTTGGGGCCGTGACGCCGGCATGAGCGCCGCCCGGTTGGTCATGCCGGCGATTCGGTGGCAGGCCGGTCCCGGCTTTGCGCAGGAGCGGGGTCCGATCGACCGGGCATTGGAGTTGGGTGTCGGGGGCTTCATTGTGTTCGGAGGGACCCGGGAGGCGGTTGCCCGGCTCACCGAGCGGCTCGAAGAAGATGCGGGCCGGTCGCTCCTGATTTCGGCCGACCTTGAACGCGGGGCCGGCCAGCAGGTGGCCGGGCTCACCGAACTGCCGCCGCCGCGGGCGCTCGCGTCGTTAGGCGACCTCGGGCCGACTCGGGCGGCCGGCCAGTTGACCGGCGCCGAGGCCCGTTCCGTCGGGATCAACTGGGTCTTGGGCCCGGTGGCGGATCTCGATCTGGAACCGGACAACCCGATCGTCCAGACCCGGTCGTTCGGCGCCGATCCGGCCCGGGTTGCCGAGCAGGTCACCGCGTGGATTGGTGGCGCCCACGATGCCGGGGTGTTGACCTGTGCCAAACACTTTCCCGGACACGGCCGGGCGGCGGCCGACTCCCACGACCGGCTGCCGGTGGTCGACACCTCAGCGGCGGAACTGGAACGCACCGATTGGGTCCCGTTTCGGGCGGCCATCGCGGCCGGTACCGACGCGATCATGACCGGTCACGTGGCGTTCCCGTCCCTGGATCCGAGCGGCCGCGCGGCCACCGGGTCCGCGCTGATTCTGGACCGGCTTCGAACCTGGATGGGGTTCGACGGACTGGTGGTGACCGACGCGATGATCATGGAGGGTTTTTCGGCGGCCGCTGGAGCGGCGGAGGCCTCCCGAGCCGCCCTCCTTGCCGGGGTGGACTTGATGCTCTATCCCCCCGATGTGGCGGCCGTGGTCGCCGCCCTCGACGCCGCGGGCGATGACGCCGCCGGGGCCGATCGGTTGGCGGAGTCACTCCGCCGCTATGATCGGGCGCTGGCCCGGGCCACGACCATGGCGGTCGGGCGGCCGCTCGATCGGGCGGTGGCCGGTGAGATTGCCCGCCGGTTGGTCATGGCGGGCGCCGAGCCGATGGCCCTCAAGGAACCGTTCGACCTCATCGTCGCCGATGACGATCAGGACGGGGCCTATCCGCCCTCTCCCAATAGTTACCTCGAAGACGCCCTCCGGGCGGCAGGCATCGCGTTAGGCGCCGGGGGGAGTCGGCTGCTGCTGGCCTTTGCCGAGCCGAGAGCCTCGAAGGGCCGCGCCGGGTTCGGACCCCGGTGCCGGAGCATCTTCGCGGATCCAGCCACTCGGGCCGATGCGGCGGTGTTGTTCGGGCATCCCCGGCTTCGTCCGGAACTCCCCGCCGGTATTCCCGTCATTCAGGCCTGGCACCGCCAACGCTTGATGCAGGACGCCGTGGCCGAGTGGTTGGTGGCGGAGCGGTAACGGAAGTCGAGGCCAAGCCCCCCGGGGGCAACTAGGGCCGGAGCAGCGCCGCGAGGTGGCGGGCCGGCACCGCAATCAATCGCTGAGTCGCCAGCCGACCCCCACCCGAAACCAGTCCGACGACCGTTCCGTTCGGGGCAAAGATCGGGCTGCCGCTTGATCCGTGGGTCCCATAGCCGTCCACGCCCAGGAGATCGGGACCGAGCTCGGTGATTGTCCCAGTCGCCGAGGTGGCCGCGGTCCCGGTCGTTCGCCAGTCGCCTAACGAATCAAGCCCGAAGGGAAACCCGGTGATGGCCACCGGGTCACCGATCTGGACGGAATCGGAGAGCCCCGCCACGACCGGTCCGCCGCCCCGAATCCAGGCGGCCACGACCGCGACATCCGCGCTATCGTGCCGCCGGACCATTCGGGCTTGAAACGCCTGGCCGGTGCCGTTGAAGATCACGGCAATGCGGGTGGCCGAACTACCGAGCGAATCTTCCACCAAATGACGGGCGGTGGCGACCCACACGGTGTCGCCCTGCCGCCGGATCCCGAATCCGGTTCCGGAGGTGACCCGGCCGCTCCCGAACTCCGCGACGATCACCGCCACGGCACCGCTGCTGGCCCGGGCCGCGGCCGCGGGGTCGAGCGCGGCGGCGCTGAGGAGTGCTTCGTGCCGGCCGGTGGCCGCGGCCAGGGTCCGGGTCACCGAGTCGAGCGCGGCTCCGGATACCTGCTCCGACGTGATCCGTTGTTTCAGTGAGTCGATTCCTCGTCGAGCGTCCGACAGCGCCGTCGTGAGGCCGGCGATCGGTCCGGTGGCTCGCTCCATCCGCGCCAAGAGGCCGTCGACCCGGGCCAGCAGGGTCGACCGTTCCTGCTCGAGCTCCTGCCGCAGTTGGTACGACTGCCAGGCCATGAACGCACCGCCGCCGCCGGCCACGAGCACCGCCACCGCGGCGATCCATCGCCACGGCTTGGTCTGACGAACGACTTCGGCCCGGATCCGCTCGGTCGTTCGGCCGGAGGGGCGGATGATGTCCGAGGCCTGGGCCGGGGTGGCGACCGCCGGCCTGACTCGGGCCCCGACTGGAAGCGTGGCAACGATGGTGAATTCGATTGTCGGACCGGTTGGTCCAAATTGGAGGATGTCGTTCGGCTCGAGCGGCCGGTCGCCCCGGACCCGCTTGCCGTTCAGATAGGTGCCGTTCGTGCTGCCGAGGTCCCGGACCAGGAAGCCGCCGCCTTGCTTGAACACTGCGGCGTGCCGGACGGAGACTTGGATCTGGTCAGTGGCGTCGAAGGGAAGGTCGGATGAAGGATGCCGGCCGATGGTGGCAAAGTCGTGCGGCACGGCCACGGTCTGGCCCTGCCGGGGCCCGTCATGATATCGGAAGTGGGCGTACATGGACGCCTAACGTTACGGGATCAGGAGGAAGAGGGCAAGCAGGATCAGAAGGATGCCGATCCCGACCGCGGCCATCACGACCGGGGACCCGGTGCGCCGGACCACCGGGTCGATCGCGGTCTCGGCCGGCGCGTTGGCCGGCGGAAGGTCGTCGGCCGGGGGCTCAACCGCCGCGACTTCGCCCGGGGCTTCCGCGTCCGGCACGGGGTACGCGTGGTAGCCGAGGTCGGCCACGCCATCGGGTTCGGCCAGGCCCGGACCCTCGAAGCGAACCGCGACGACCGTGATGTTGTCAGGGCCGCCGCGTTCATTGGCCATGCTGATGAGCCGGCTTCCCACCGCCTGAACGTCCGGCTGCCCGGTGGCCACTGCGGCGATCTCGTCGCGCTTCACGAGCCCCGAAAGGCCGTCGGAGCAGAGGATGAGTAAGTCGCCGCGCCGGATGTCTTGGTAGGTGACGTCAACACGGACCCTGGCGTCCGGTCCCAGTGCCTGCAGGATGATGTTCCGCCGCTCGCTCTGGGCAGCCTGCTCCTCGGTCAGCTCGCCGGCGTCGATCAGCCGTTGAATCAGCGATTGGTCTTTGGTGAGCTGGACCGCCAACCCCTGGCGAACCAAGTAGGCGCGGCTGTCTCCCACCTGCGCCAAGTGGAGCCGTCCGCCAAACACGCCGACGACGGTGGCGGTGGTTCCCATCCCCCGGGAGTCGGGATGTTCGAGCGCGTACCGGTGAATCCGCTCGTTGGCGACTTCCACCGCCTCCCTGAGGTGCCTGGTAAAGTCATCGGGGGAGTCGGTGCCCGACGCGGTCCAGGTCGAGCGGAGATGCTGGAACACCGCGTCGGCCGCCATGGCACTCGCAATTTCACCGGCCGCCGCGCCGCCCATGCCGTCGGCGACGAGAAACAGCGACCCCTTCGGACCCACCGTGGCGGTGCCGCCATCGAGAAAGTCGGTGGTGCCTTTCGTCAGGTCGGCGACCAGGAACGTGTCCTCGTTGTGATCCCGGGTCCGGCCCACGTCGGTCTGAGCCGAAACCCGGACGATCACATTACGGTTGGCCCTCATGGGACATCCTTATACTGAGCCAGCAGTCGGTCACAGCTGGTCAGCCGGTAGAGGCCGCAGGCGCGTCGAACCGCGGTGGCGGCTTCGGCCCGTTGGTCCGTGTCGGCGAGGTGCAGCGCGGCGAGCACTCCCATCTCGGCCCGCAGAGAATCACCATACTTGGCCGAGCGGGCAACCGCCACGGCCTCGGCGTACCCGCGCCGGGCCCGAGCGCTCAACGGTTCATCAAAATCGGCGAGCGTCGGGACTCGCTCGGCCGGCGCGGGCTCCGGGATGGCCCGCGACGGGGCCACTGGGGGCGGAGCGACCTGGCCTGCCGAATCGGACGGAGGTGCCTCATTGCCGGATGCCTGGGAACTCGGCGGGCTCGGGGCTGGGATGGCCGGACTCACTGCCGGTCCGCCGGACGTTCGCCACACCAGGAAGGCCGCGCCCACGAGTGCCAGTCCGACCCCCGCTCCGACCGCCCCCCGCCACGACCGGGCTTTCGACGCCACCACCTCGGTCCGGGGCAGGGAGAGTTCGGTTTCGAAACCGTCGGGCGCGAGCGCCGCGGCGGCGGCATCCGCAAAGGCCTCCACCGAGGGATACCGGGCCTCGGGTTTCCGGTCGAGGGCCCGGTCCAGTACAGCCTGGAGGGTCGGTGGAAACCGACGCTCGGGCGCGACTTCGGCCAAGGGGCGGGGCGCCTCGGTCAGGCGCTTGGCCATCGTTTCGTGGGCCGAGGTCGCCGCAAAGGGCAAGGAACCGGTGAGCATCCGAAAGAACAGCACCGCCAGAGAGTACTGATCGCTGCGCCCGTCAATTTCGTCGCTCGAGAGCTGTTCGGGACTCATGTATTCCGGCGTCCCGACCACGAGGCCGGTCCGGGTCACTCGTTGGGCGCCCTCTCCGGTGCCGGCCTTCGCGATCCCGAAATCAACCACCTTGACCGTTTCCCGGCCTTTCTGGTCGAGCAACATGATGTTGTCGGGTTTGAGATCGCGGTGGACAATGCCCAGCTCGTGGGCCGCCCCGAGGCCGGCCGCGCACTGCTGCAGGATCGACACGGCCCGTTCCGGCGGAAACGGTCCCGGGGCAAGGGCCTTGGTCAAGGTCCGGCCCTCGAGATACTCCATGGCTAGGTAGAGCGCACCGTCGCCGGTCACGCCGAAGTCGTACACCGCGCAGACGTTGGGGTGACTGATCCGGCTGGCGTTGGTGGCTTCACGGTTGAATCGCCCGATGGCATCGGGGTCGCGCGAGAGGCCCGCGCTCACCACCTTGATGGCACAGGCCCGACCCATCAGCACATGGCGAGCAAGATACACCTCGCCCATCCCGCCCTCGCCCAGTTTGCGTTCGATCTGATAGCGCTCGCCGATCAACTGGCCGACCAGCCCGCCGCCGGCCGGCGCGAGCGCGGCCCGGTCGCGGGCGCAAAAGACGGCCTCGTCGCCGTATTGAGCGCCGCATGCGGGGCAAAGCTTCACCTTCGGTTCTCGGAAATCATGAGGGCCACCGGCAATCTAGGCTCCGTGAAGGGCAAGCGTCAACGGCAGAATTGTTGTAAGTCTCAGCCATTGTGTACCTTGCACGGATGGGTCTCAGCGTTGGGTTTCCCGGGTGCACTCGCGGAACCGTGTGCCCCGGACCGGGGTTCGGCGTCTCCAAGCCGTGATTCCCCCGATCCGCTCGTGGCGTCTGGCTTTCTTGGTTCTCGGTACCGGTGTCCCGTCGGCGGCCGCCCAGGGGGTTCGCGATCCTGACCCCGAGGTCGGAGCGTTTCGGGATTCCCTGGCGCGAAGCGACCCGGACCAACTCCGGTCGATCGAGCGAGCCTTGCTGGCCCGGGTCCGCCGCGAACGAACGAATCCGGCCATTCACCTCCGACTCGGGATGCTGGCCTTCCGTCTCGGCGAGTATTCGGATGCCGCCTCCGAGTTCAAGTGGACCACCCAACTCGCTCCCCAGTGGGGGGTCGCTTGGTTCGGCCTCGGCCATGCCGAACTCGCGCTCGGTGAAACGGTGGACACCTCGAAACTTGGTCGTCAGGCTCTGCTGGCCAAGGACGCTTGGGCCCGGGCCAGTCACGCGTTCGCGCGGGCTCTGGCGGCCGACCCCACCCAAGTCGGCAATCTCGAGGCGTTGGTCCGAGAACGGATGGCCTTCGATCGGCCGGCTCCGGCCGACATCGTTCGCGATGGGGTGCGGCGGGCAGCGGCGAGAACCGCCACGGCCGCGATCGGGCTCGGTCTCGGTCGGATCGAGTTGGCCATGGGCGACTCAGCCGCGGCGATCGCGGCCTTCGACGCCGCCTCGGCGCTCCCCGGTGGGCCGGCCGTCGGACGCCTCGAATCGGCTCGGGTCCGGCTCACTCGGGCCGATCCCCGGGGACAGACGCTCTATTTCGAAGCCGCCGCCCTTGACGACAGCGCCGCCGTCGCCAGGCTCCGCCGCGATGTGGCCTGGGTTGCCACCGGGGCGGAACTCGATCAGTTCGACCGACTCTCGGGGGCCGATCGGAGTCGTTTCCTTGGCGAGTTCTGGGCCCGTCGGGACCGAGGCGACCTCCGTCAAACCGGGGAACGGCTCCGCGAGCACTACCGGCGCCTGGCGGTGGCCGCACGGTCGTTCCCGAATCCCGACGACCAGCGAACCGCCGTGATGGTCCGGCACGGCGAACCCACGGCGCGGGCGACGGCTCGGGTACCGGGGTTGGCGGGCAACGAATCGTGGTGGTATGGCCGGGCCGAGGGCGAGTTGGTGGTCCACTTCGTCAGCGGCGCCGATCCGACGTACTTCGGGGTGGTCGAGAGTCTGTTCGATCTCATCGTGGAGCGAGGGACGCCCGCCGGAGACGACCAGGTCACCGGAGACGTGACCGACCAGTTGCTCCGATCCCGGGCCCAGCTATCTCCGTTCTACCAATCCGCGGCCGCCGGTCGTCGCGATCAGCTCGGCCCGTTTCGAATTCGGGAGCGGGAAATCGGGAAGGCCAGCCGGAACTTGGCGCTGACGACCGATCGGTTCCCGCTCCGCTTTGCCCGGGACCTTCCGGTCCGGGCCCAATGGCTTTCGCTCGGTTCGGGGACCGACCGGCCGGGGACGGACCTCATCTTTGCCATCCCCTTGTTTGCGACCGATAGTGGCGGGTCGGTACTCGAGGGCACCCGGCGGGTCCGGCTTCGGGCGGTGGCGTGGGATTCCCTGGGCGTGCCGGCGGTGGCGGTCGACACGGTCATCACCGGCACCGTGTCGGACGACCGGGCCGGGTCGCGGTTTCTCCGTGGCCATCTCCCGGTCCGCTTGGCGGCCGGCCGGTTTACGGCGCGGGTGGCCATCGAAGTCGGGACTCGGGGGTCGGTGGTCACCACTGACGAACTCGTGGTGCGCCCCCAAGGTGCCGACTGGCAGGGCGACGTGGCGCTGGGTTCGCGCGCCACCGGGAGCAGCGTGGCCATTGGCGGTCTCGGCCAGTCGGTCGAGTCGGATCCCTGGGGCGGATATCGCCGGTCCGACACCCTCTCGGTATACGGGATGGCCATGGGTCGGGCCGGGTCGGTCCCAACCGAAGCCCGAGTTCGGGTTCGTTCGGTGCGCTCCGACGGCAAGGTGGACTCATGGCGCGGGTGGCCGGACGCGCCCGCCCGAGTGCCGCTCCAAGGGGGCCCGGATGGCCGGGTCCGATTGGCGCTTGCCTTGCCGCTTCGGAAACTCAAGGTCGGGCTCCACGAGGTCGAGGTCGGGATCGTGGATGGGGTTCGGGAGGTGTCGCGGCGGGTGGCCCGGTTCGTGGTGACGGACGACGAAAAGTGACCCGATCAGATTTGTGATGTGAATACGCCTTAGTGCCGTCATTCCTTGAGTTTGCAGTGTATTGTGCCCAACTCGGAAACCGCCTAGCTTGTTCCTCCCGCCTTCAATCTCAATGGTTGAAACTGAAGTGCGGGACAACGTGACAAGTTCCACTCGTTCGCTAACAACCACAACTCAAGCCGTCGAGGGTCGCCCATGGGTTCTGCCACGCCACGGGTTCCGCTACAACTGTCGCCCAACGCCATGACCGTCCTGGAAAAGCGCTACTTGATCCGGGACGAATTGGGCCAGCCGGCGGAACCCGCTGAAGAACTTTTCTGGCGTGTTGCCAGGACCATCGCGACGGCCGATCGGGGCTACGGGGCGTCGGATGGCGCGGTCGAAGCGCTGGCCGATGCGTTCTACGAACTGATGGCCAAACGGCTGTTCATGCCGAACTCCCCCACGCTGATGAATGCCGGGCGTCCGCTCGGTCAACTCTCGGCGTGCTTCGTCCTCCCGGTCGATGACGCGCTCTCCAATGGGAAGAGCGGCATCTACGATACCCTGACCGCGATGGCGTTGGTCCATCAGTCGGGCGGCGGCACCGGCTTCAGCTTTTCGAAGCTCCGGCCCAAGAACGACATTGTCCGCTCGACCATGGGCGTGGCCTCCGGGCCGGTGTCGTTCATGACCTTGTTCGACGCCTCGACCGACGTCGTCAAACAGGGCGGCACCCGCCGGGGAGCCAACATGGGCATCCTCCGGGTCGATCATCCGGACGTGATGGATTTCGTCACCTGTAAAGACGATACCACCAAGGTCACCAATTTCAATATCTCGGTGGCCGTCACCGATGCCTTCATGAAGGCCGTCGAGTTGGATGAGGAGTACGAGCTCTTCCACCCGGCTACCCGCAAGCTGGCCGGCAAGCTCAACGCCCGCACCGTCTGGAATCGGATCATTCACGGCGCCTGGAAAACCGGCGAGCCCGGGGTGTTCTTCATTGACCGGGCCAACCACTACAACCCGGTGCCGCACCTCGGATCGTACGAAGCCACCAATCCCTGCGGCGAGCAGCCGTTGCTGCCGTACGACGTCTGCAATCTCGGTTCGGTCAACCTGGCCGAGTTCGTGGCCGACGGCGATCTCAACTGGGCGGAGCTCCGCCGGGTGGTGCATCTCTGCACCCATTTCCTCGAAAACGTGATCGACGCCAATCACTACCCGCTGCCGGAAATCACCGCGCTGGCCCAAAAAATCCGCCGGATCGGCCTCGGCGTCATGGGGCTCGCCGATGTCTTTGTCCGGCTCGGCTTGCCCTACGACTCGGCCGAGGCGGTCGAGTTGGGCCGGAAGATTCAGCGCTTCATCGACAATGAGGCCAAAGTCGAGTCCGAGCGGCTGGCCGCCATGCGCGGCGCGTTCCCGGAATGGGAGCGGAGCATTTGGGGTCCGGATGCCACCTGCGCCCGCGACCACGACGGCAAGCGAATCCGCCCGATGCGCCGGTTGCGCAACTGCAACGTCACCACCGTTGCCCCGACCGGCACGATCTCGATCATTGCCGGCTGCAGTTCCGGCATTGAGCCGCTGTTTGCCGTCGCCTTCATGCGGAATCAGGCCGGCGTCCTGATGCCCGACGTGAACGAAGACTTCGTGGCCATCGCCAAGCGAGAGGGCTGGCACACCGACGAATTGCTCCGCCGGGTCGCCGAGACCGGTCATGCCCGCCACCCGGAAGTGCCCGAGAAGTGGCAGCGGGTCTTCATTACCGCCAACGACATCGGGGCCGAGTGGCATGTCAGGATGCAGGCCGCGTTCCAGGAAGCCAATGACAGTGCCATTTCCAAGACCGTCAATTTTGCGAATCACGCCTCCGAAGCCGAAGTGGCGCAGATCTATCGGATGGCGTTCGAACTTGGCTGCAAGGGTGTGACCGTCTATCGCGACGGGAGCCGCGACATGCAGGTGCTCTCCTCCGGCTCCACCGCGAAAAAAGTTCAGGAGGACGCCACCAAGTCCGGTAAAGCTCAAGCCCGCGGCGATCTCAACGCCATGATGCTGACGGCCGAACAGCCGGCGGCCACCGCGGTCGTCAACCTCGGTGGCCCGCGGATCGACAGCGCCGACCTCCATGGTGAACTCGCGGAAATCCGGGCGGATAACGACCGGCTTCGGAAGTTGGTGCACGAACTCGAGTCCGAGAATCTCCAACGGCGTCAAAAACGGTCCCGGCCGGAGTTGCTCAAAGGCTCGGTCCGCCGAATCGAAACGCCCCTCGGCACCCTCTACGTCACCCTGACCGAGGACGACAAGAACCAGCCGTTCGAGGTCTTCATGAGCCTCGGAAAAGCGGGCGGCGCCCTGATGGCCGACGTCGAGGCACTCGGCCGGCTGATTTCGTTGGCCCTCCGGTCGGGAATTCCGATCAAGGAAATCCATCGTCAGCTCCGGGGCATCAGCTCCGACCGGACCATGGGCCTCGGCGCCAACAAGGTGATGTCCGTGCCCGATGCCGTCGGGATTGCGCTCGAACGCTGGATGCAGGAAAAACAGGGCATTCAGCAGGAGTTGCTCCCGGGGCCGGCCGCCGGCTCGATGGCGGAGCCAGTCAGTCGGTCCGTCGTCGTTGGCAACGAGCAGATGTCGCTGGGAGGAATGCCCCAGACGTTGGCTGGTTCCTGCCCGGACTGCGGGTCGCAACTCGAGTACGCCGAGGGGTGCGCCAAGTGCCATGTCTGCGGCTTCAGCGAATGCGGCTGAAGCCGACCTGCCGGCCGATTTAGAGGCACCATGCGGGGCGTCATCTGGATCCTGATCGCGGCCTCGGCGGCCACCAGCGTCGAAGCGCAGCTCGTCGATCGAAGTACCATCGGCACCATGAATGCCAGCGTCGAAGCCGCCGAGCGCGAACTGGTGATTTGGTTGAACCTGGTTCGAGACGGGAGCTCCCGGGCAGCTTGGGATCGAAGCAGTCCCCACTTCCAACAGTTCGTGCTGCCGGAAACCTGGGAGCGAGTCTGGTCCGGGGTGCCCGGCTCCCTCCAGCCGGTAATCAATCGCAAGGTCACCTCCCTCCGGTATGTACCGATCGAACCGAACCGCTACCCGGAGGCGGTGATCTTCGACACCCGGATTGAATTTCGGGGCGGAACGTTCGGCGGCGAAACCGTCATCCTGGCCCAAGAGGGCGGGCAATGGCGGGTTTGGGAGTATGCCGTGTCGCCCTCGACCCAGTACTTGGCGCCGAGCGCCAATTTCTACGAGCACCGGGGCCGAATCATCGGGACGGTTCCTCTTCCGGCCCCGCCTCAAAACCCCAACGTCAATCGGGTTGCGCCCCGGCCCAAGCCACCTCGGTAGGCCTCCAGGCCGTGGGCAGCAGCTTGCCGAAGCGGTGGCGGACTACCTTTCGCTCCTGAATCTGGCTCCCAGTTCATTTTTGTAAGTGCTTTTGAGACAATGGTTTGCTAGCCCTGCGACCGAGTGGGACCGGCTGGCGCGTTTTCTGCCTCAACGCTCGTGGCCATGTCCACGTCCGACCCGCTGTTTTCCCAGCCGACGAGCGCCCGGTGACCGGGGTTCTCGCGCCTCCTGCCGCCCCAATGGCGCCGGCGGTGGTTGGCTTTTTGACCCATTTGGCCGTGGCGCTCCACAAGCAACGAGCCTACCCCCCCGGACATCCGATGCGCCAAGCCGCCCTTGTGGTGGCTCACCAATCGCTCTCGGCCATTCTCCGCGACCAACCGACCCTCCGGATCGGGGTGGCTCGCCGCCAACTCGTGGTCGACGACACGGTGACCGACTCCGCCCACTTCGTGATTCGCGACTTCGCGGCTCGCCTCCATCGGATCCAGATCGGAGCCATCACCTTCCAGTCGGGGATCACGGTCCCGGAGTTCACCGAGGTCACCGAGCGCCTCGTGGGCGACCCACCGGGCCGCACCGACCGCACCGCTTCGGTTCCGGGTTTCGAGGCCGAACACGCCGAGATCACCCCGATCGCGTTTGACGCCTTGGCGCTCCGTGACGGGGATGATCTTGGGGGAGAATTCGACAACCTGTGGCAGGACTTGGCGCAACTCGTGGCCGGGAGCACCGAGTTCGAATCCGTCGGCGAGGTGGGTTCGCCGGCGTTCGTTGCGATGATGCTCGAGCGCCTCGGGTCGGCGGAGACCCGGGGCGCCGTGGCCCAGTCGGTCGAGCGGATGGGGCGTCTCAATCTGACCCTCGAAGGGGAGCCCTGGGTCAAGGCCGACCTCCGGCTTCGTGATTTGCTGGCGACCTTGCCTCCCGAAGCGCTGAGCCTGTTGCTCGACATCGACGTCGGCCGCGATGGGCTCGAGGCCATCCGGCCCGCGGTGGACTGGCTCCCCGCCGCCGCCCTGATCGAGTTAGTTGAATCCGCCGCCCGGACCGATCGGAAGAGCATGTCGACGGTGCTCCTTCGGCTCCTCCAGAAGATGAGCCGCCACGGCCGCGGGAGCGCTGCCATTCGGCCGGCGGCGGATCGTGATGTGCGTCAGATCGTCAAAGGCTTGCTCCAAGACTGGTCGCTGACGGACCCGAACTCCCGGAGCCACGCCCATTTGCTCGAGACCCTGGCTCGTCACGAGCAGGCCACGACGGGCGAGGGTGCCCCGAATGAAGAGTGGCTCCGGATCATTCAGATCACGATCGAAACGGCCGGCTCCGGCGACCATGTGGTCGAAGCGGTGGCCCAGTGTGTCGCCGCCGGCGAGACGGCGGCACTGGTCGAGTTGATCGACTCGGTCGGCGAGGACCCGGCCGCGGCACCAGTCTGGCAGGCGCTCTTGGCGCCCCAACAGTTCCGCCGAATCATCCCCGACCACACCCTGGGTCCGGACGTGATTAGCCGGGTGTTGGCTCGGGCCGGGGCGGCCGAGGTACCGGTTCTGATCGACCGGGTCCTCGCGCTCGAACCCGGACCGGTCCGGCGTTTGGTGGTGGAACGCTTGATCGCCATGGGACCAGGGGTGTTTGAGCAAGTCGTCTCCCAGCTCGACGGCGGCGGTCCGGCCGAGCGGTGCCGGCTGCTCGATATTCTGGGTGAACTCTCGGTGCTTCCGGCGGGCCTTGAGATCCGGGGATATCTGGCCGCCGCCGATCCGACGGTTCGAGTCG
>JANPEL010000227.1:0-13517 GCA_031431925.1 Gemmatimonadota bacterium
GTCGGGCAGCAGCCACGGTCCCACCACCGCCAGCGCCAGGAGGCCAACCATCAGGAGGGCGCCGGCGCGGCCCGAGGGGCTTTGCCAGGCGGTCCGGAGCGTGGCGGCGAGGGAGCCGGTCATCGGCTTCGGGTCCGCGGGTCGAGCAGGTGGTAGCCGATGTCGGTCAGCACCCCGCTCACCAGCACGGCGCCCGACACCAGGAGGGCGGTGGCCATGAGCACCGGATAGTCCCGCGCGGCAATGGCACCCGCCGCGAGCGATCCGAGGCCCGGCCAGGCAAACACCGATTCGACGAACACGGAGCCGGACACCAACATCGGAAGCATCAGCCCCACCAGCGTGAGGATCGGAAAGAGCGCGTTCCGCCACGCGTGCCGCCACACCACCGTCGACTCCGCGAGGCCGCGGGCCCGGGCGGCCCGGACGTAGTCGAGCCGGAGGACTTCGAGCATGGCGGTTCGCTGGTAGCGCATCGTCGCGGCAATGGTCACCACCGAGAGGGTCACGACCGGCAGCACCAGGTGCGCCAGGAGGTCGCGGGTTCGAGCCAGCCACCCGGCGTCGGATCCGAGCAACGGGTCCCGCATTTGCGCCGCGGGCAGAAGCCGCCATTCGATCGCGAACACCGAGACGAGGATCAGCGCCAGCCAGAAACTCGGCATCGCGTAGCCGGCCAGTGACAAGTGGGTGAGCCAGCGATCGACGGCCGAGCCCCGTCTCCGGGCTTGGAAGACGCCGAGCCAGATGCCAAGGCCGAGGTTGACGAAGAGGACCGCGCCGCCGAGCAGCAGGGACGCCGGGAGCCGGCTCCAAATCAACGCATTGACCCGGACCGGGTAGTACTCGATCGAGACGCCGAAATCGCCGGTGGCGGCGGCCGCGGCAAACCGGGTGAACTGAGTTCCAACCGGCTGATCGAGCCCGAAGAGGGCTTTGAGCCGCTGTTGCTCAGCGGGTGTCATCGGCCGGTCGTCGGTCAGGCGGCTCAGCGGATCGCCGGGTGCCGCCCGCATCAGGACGAACAGGATGGCGGCCACGGCGAGGAAGGTGACCACCGCCTGGAGGAGGCGCCGGGCGAGCCAGGCGGCCACCGGCGGTTCTGCCTAACGCCGATCCCGGGGCAGCGATTGCCCCGGGTCGACCGACCACCGCCACAGATCGGACCAGGGCAGATCGGCCCGAACCGACACGTTGCGGTACCGCTGATGGTGGACCACGACCTGGGCCGGCGAGAAGAGAAAGACCGCGGGATTATCGGCCTGGAGGACGGCAAGGGCGGATTTCCAAGCGCCGACCGGGTCAGTGGCGGCCCGAATGGCCTGCTGCAGCGCTTCATCAAACCGCGGATTGCAGACCGAGCCGACATTGGTGCCGCCGGTTCCGATCCCGGCGCAGGTCCAACTCTGGACCAGGCCGGCCGGCGTCGGGTCCAGCGTGGTTTGGGAGATGTCGATGTCGAAGTCTCCCTTGGTTCGCCGATCGGCCCAGACCGGCCCGTCGAGCCGGTTCAAGTCGATCTTGACGCCGATGGCGCGGAGCATGGCCTGGATCGGTTCGGCAATGCTGACCCGGGGCAGGCTCGAGCCCGGGTAGTTGAGCCGGAGCGCCAGGGCGGTGCCGTTCTTGTCGAGGACGCCGTCGCCGTCGGCATCCCGCCAGCCCCGCTCGGCCAAGATCCGCCGGGCCCGGCCTGGGTCGAACCCCGGGAGTTTGGGCGCGATCCGGCGGACCCAACTGGCCGACCCCATCGGGCCGTCGGTGACGCTGGCGTAGGGTCCGAACACCGACCGGACCAGCCCCTGGCGGTCGATGCCTAACGCGATCGCCCGGCGCACCTCGGGGTCGGCCAGGATCGGGTGTGGCCTGGTCCGATCTCCGGGGGTCCGCTGGTTGAACAGCAGGTATCCAATGCCGAGCGAGGGCTGGGTCAGGATCCGAAGCGACGGGTTCTCGACGATCGGGGTGACTTGCCGGGGCAAGAGCACGGCTTCATAGGCGTCGGCGGTGCCGTCGAGCGTCAGGTTGAGCTGCGCCTCGCCGGCGCGGGCGATCAGAAACACCACCCGGTCGAGCTTGGGCGCTCCCAGAAAGAACCCGGGATTGGCCGCGAGCTCGGCCTGGCGCCCGGGTTCGAACTTGACCCATCGATAGGGCCCGTTGCCCACCGGCCGCGAACTGAACGCCGAGGTGGCCAGGCGCTCCGGCGGAATGGTGTCGAGCAAGTGGGCGGGGAGCGGAACGGCGTGGAAGACCGCGTCGAACATTTGCTCGGCATAGGCCCGCCGGAACGTCACCACCACGCGCCCGGGTCCCTCGGCCGTTACCCGGGCGAGGTCGCGGAGCAAGAGCGGATAGGGCAGGGGGGCGGCGGAGTCGCGAGCCCGGTTCAAGCTCCAGACCACATCGCGCGATGTGACCGGCACGCCGTCGTGCCAGGTGGCCCGGGGATCGAGGGTGAATACGAGGGTAAGCGAGTCGCGCCGGGTCCACGATTTGGCCAGCATCGGCTCGAAGCCGGCTTCGCCGGTGGTGACCAGCTTTTTGCCCGGTCGCGCCAAGGGCAGGAACATCAGACTGGCGACATCGACGTTGGCCTTGTTCGAGCTCAGCGTCGGGACCGGGAGGGTCGGCTCAGCACCGATGACGATGACGATCGTTCCGTGGTCGCGCTGATTCTGGGCCCGCGCCTGGCCGGCGGCGGCGAGGGCCAGTACCCCAAAGCCTACCAGCCGAAAGATGGTCACCGGTTCCACGTCCACTGGTCAGATTGGTATGTATCGTAATGCCGTTCGGCCCGGCGGAGTACCTCGTTAGGTCCGCCGGCCTCCAGCGCGCCGAGCCCCCTGGCCGTGAGGACCTGGATCACCGCGGCGGCCGCGGTGGCGAAATCGACCGGCCGCCCCATCAGTGCGCCAAGCGGGGCTTCGGGTGGTTCGCCGGCCGTCTCGGCTAGATGGAGCCGGCGGACCACCGACTGGTCGTCGCCGAGCAACATGGAACCGTGCTGCAGGAGGGATCGCTCGCCGCGGCGCTGCGCGCTCCCGACGACCTTCTTCCCGGCGACCAGGATTTCTCCGCCCACCGCCGCGGCAAAGCAGGGCCCGGACCCAAGGCCCGGGGTGGTCCGGTCCGCCGCCAAAGTCGGGCTGGCGCCGAGCAACCCGACCGCTTGAGCCACGATCTCGTGGATGGCCCGGTAGGCCAAGCGGAGCGAACCGTATTGGGCCATCGGCGCGGCGACGGCGTAGGTCAACTCGCGGGCGTGCCACACGGCACGGCCGCCGGTTGGCCGGCGGACACACGCGAGGTGTTCCGCTGCGATGACGTCGAGTCGATACCGCTCGGCCGGCTCGTGGCGGCCGAAGGAAAGGCAGAAGGGTTCCCACCGGTACAGCCGCCAGAGATGCGCCCCGGTGGCTTCGCTGAGGTCGAACATGGCGTGGTCGATCGCCATGTTCTGAAACCCTGGCCGGGGTTCGGGGTCGAGCCAGAACCCGGGTAAGCCGGGCGCGGTCACCCTCCCGAGTAGGCTTCGATCGGCGGGCAGGTGCAGACCAGGTTCCGGTCGCCATAGGCCCCGTCGATCCGCGACACGGTGGGCCAGATCTTGTGGACCCGGGTGGCCGCCGAGGGGAAGCCGGCCCGTTCGCGGGCATACGGACGGTCCCAGGAATCGGACAGCACCGTCTCGAGCGGGTGCGGGGCGTGAAACAGCACGTTGTTTCCCCGTTCGGCCACCCCGGTTTCGATCTCCCGAATTTCTTCGCGAATCGCGATCAGGGCGTCGCAGAACCGGTCGAGTTCCTCTTTCGACTCGCTTTCGGTCGGCTCGATCATGATCGTCCCGGCCACCGGGAAGGACACCGTGGGCGGGTGGAAGCTGTAGTCGATCAACCGTTTCGCGACGTCCTCGACCTCGACGCCCGCCGACTGCTTGAACATCCGGACGTCGACGATGCACTCGTGGGCAATCAGGCCTTCGTTGCCCGTGTACAGGATTTTGTAGTGCGGCGACAGCCGTTTGGCCACGTAGTTCGCACTCAGAATTGCGATCTCGGTGGCGGTCTTCAGGCCCTCGGGGCCCATCATTCGGATATAGGCCCAGGAAATCGGCAGAATCGAGGGACTTCCCCACGGCGCGGCGGAGACGGTGCCGCAGTTCTCCGGTCCACCCACGGGAATGACCGGGTGACTCGGCAGGAACGGCGCGAGGTGCGCCGCGACGCCGATCGGCCCCATGCCCGGGCCGCCGCCGCCATGCGGAATGCAGAACGTTTTGTGGAGGTTCAAGTGGCAGACGTCCGCGCCGATCGTACCGGGGCTGGTCAGGCCGACCTGGGCGTTCATGTTGGCCCCGTCCATATAGACCTGGCCGCCATGACGGTGGATGATCTCGGTCACCTGGCGAATCCCGTCCTCGAAGACCCCGTGAGTCGACGGATAGGTCACCATCAGGGCGCCGAGATTCGCGGCGTGGGCCTCGGCCTGTTTGGCGAGGTCGGCCAGATCGATATTGCCATGGGCGTCGGTCTTGATGACCACGACCTCGAAGCCGGCCATGACCGCGCTGGCCGGATTGGTTCCGTGGGCGGATTGCGGAATCAGGCAGACGGTGCGGTGGTGGTCGCCGCGGGCCTTGTGATAGGCCCGGATCACCAACAGGCCCGCATACTCGCCCTGCGACCCGGCGTTTGGTTGCAGGGAAATCCGGGCGAAGCCGGTGATATCCGAAAGCCAGCGCTCGAGCTCGGCGAACAGTTGCTGATACCCGGGCGTCTGGTTGATCGGCGCAAACGGGTGGATCCCGCCGAAGCCCTTCCAACTGACCCCGGTCATCTCGGCCGTGGCGTTGAGCTTCATGGTGCAGGAGCCGAGCGGGATCATGGCGGAGGTCAGGGACAGGTCTTTCGCCTCGAGGCGGCGAATGTAGCGGAGCATCTCGGTTTCAGAGCGATACCGCTTGAAAACCGGATGAGTGAGATAGCTCGACCGGCGGGCCAGGCCGCTCGGGATGGCATCGCCGAGGCCCTGGTCGAGTGCGGCCGGGTCGAACGAGTAGGTCCCGGTTCGGTCGAAGCAGGCCACCAAATCGGCGACATCTTCCAGGCGAGTGGTTTCGTCGAGCGCGATCCCGATCCGGGTGGCGCTGATGGCCCGAAGGTTCATGCCCCGCTGTTTGGCCGCGGCGTGGATGGCCGAAGCGGTGGCTGGATCGGTGTCGACGGCCAGGGTGTCGAAGTAGGCACCATGAACCACGGAGTACTTCAGCTGCTCCAGGGCCCGGGCGAGGAGCTTGGTCCGGTGGTGGGTGCGCCGGGCAATGGCCAGGATGCCTTCGGGACCGTGATAGACCGCATACATGCTGGCCATGACCGCCAGGAGCACTTGGGCCGTGCAGATGTTGCTGGTGGCCTTTTCGCGGCGGATGTGCTGCTCCCGGGTCTGGAGTGCCATCCGGAGGGCCGGCCGGCCTTCCCGGTCCTTCGACACCCCGATCAGCCGTCCGGGCAGGTGCCGCTTGCAGGCGTCCTTGGTGGCCATGAACGCCGCATGGGGGCCGCCATAGCCTAACGGGACCCCGAAGCGCTGGGAGTTACCGACGGCAATGTCGGCGCCCCATTCGCCCGGGGGGGCGAGCAGGGCGAGCGCGAGGAGGTCGGTGGCCACCGTCACCAAGGCGTTGGCCGCATGGGCCCGCTCGCAGATCCCGGTCAGGTCGCGGACGCTTCCTTCGGTGCACGGATACTGGAGGAGGCAGCCGACCGTGGCGGCATCGAATTGGAAGGTGGCGGGGTCGGCCACCACGCACCGGACGCCGCGGGCTTCGGCCCGGGTTTCGACCACGGCAATGGTTTGCGGGTGGCAGGCCGCGTCGATCAGGTAGGTCTTTCCCGGACCGGCCGGCGCCATGGCCACCGACAGCCCCATGGCTTCAGCGGCCGCCGTCCCTTCATCAAGCAATGAGGCGCTGGCCACTTCGAGCCCGGTCAGATCGCAGATCACGGTTTGGAAATTGAGGAGCGCCTCGAGCCGTCCCTGGGCAATCTCTGGCTGGTACGGCGTATAGGCGGTGTACCAGCCCGGGTTCTCGAAGATGTTCCGCTGCACGACACCGGGCACGTGACAATTCGAATAGCCCATCCCGATATAAGTCCGGAACACTTGGTTGGCCTCGGCCCGGGCGGCCAATTCCGCCAGGGCTTCCGGCTCGCTGCAGGCCGGGGGCACGTCGAGGGCCCGGCCCAGGCGGATAGTGGCCGGAACCAGGGCGGTGACCAGGGCGTCGACGCTCGGGTAGCCTAACGTCTTCAGCATCGATTCGATGTCGGCCGGTCGGGGGCCCAAGTGTCGGTCGAGAAATGTGGCGGCGGGTTGGGTCATGGGAGTCACGGGTCAGAAGGTGAAGCGACGATGCCCCGGAGGTCGTTCGAAGCACCCCGGGGCATCGCTGGCATGTCAGGGCAAGGCGGTGACGGTCAGGCGCCGATCTGGGATCGATACGCCGCCGGGGCCAGCAGCGTGTCGAACAGGGCCGGGTCGGCGATCTTGAGCCGGATCATCCAACCGTCGGTGTACGGGGCCCGGTTGACCACCGCGGGATCGGTGTCGAGCGCGGGGTTGACCGCGACGATCTCGCCGGCCAGCGGGGCGAACAGGTCCGACACCGCTTTGACGGCCTCGATGGTACCGAAGGCTTGGTGGTCAGCGAACTTCTCGCCCGGTTTGGGCAGGTTCACGAAGACGATGTCGCCGAGCTCGCCCTGGGCGTATTCGGTGATCCCGATCTCGAGAACGGCCGGATCCGACGTGCGGCGAGCCCATTCGTGGTCGGCGGTGTAGCGAAGCTCTTCGGGGACGTTGGCCACCGGTTGTTCCTAGCGGGATTGACGGGTAGCAGGATACCCGCCTTGGGCGGCACGGTCAAGGCGAACGGGCCGCTCGCCGCTCCAGTTGGCGCCAGACCTCGCGGGCTCGTTTTTCGAGGGTGGCGAAGTCGGCCTCGTTGTCGATGATGAAGGTGGCTTTCGGCCGCTTTTCCGCCGAGGGCCGCTGGGCCCCGATCATTGATTCGGCGATGTCGGGGTCGAGTCCCCGAAGCCGTTCCAGGCGCTCCCGCCGGGCCGCCACCGGGGCATCGACCAGCACCACGGCATCGAACTGCTTGGGGTCCATCACTTCGAAGAGCAGCGGGATGTCCTGGATCAGGACTTTGGTGCGCGCCGCCCGCGCTTCCGCCATCTGGCGGTCGCGTTCGGCGGCCACGGCGGGATGGACAATGCCGTTGAGCGCCGCGAGGGCGTCGCGGTTCCCGAAGACCCGGGCGCGAAGGGCCGGCCGGTCGAGCAGGCCGTCGGGGGCGAGCACCTCCTCGCCGAATTTGGCCACGATGGCATTGAACACCGCCGTGCCAGGCTGCTCGAGCGCGTGGACGATGGCGTCGGCGTCGATGACCACGGCGCCCCAATCGGCAAAGAGCCGGGCCACGGCGGATTTGCCCGACGCGATGTTCCCGGTGAGTCCGACGTTGAGCATTGGCTAGAGGATCCTGGTCTGGTCCTCGTCGCGCCGTGGCACCCGGTGGCACCGGCGGCACCGGGCCTCGTAGGCCTCGCTGCCGCCGACCATGATCGTCGGCGAATCCCACCGGGCCGGGCGGCCGTTGATCAGTCGCTGGTTGCGGCAGGCGAGGTCGCCGCAGACGACGCAGATGGCTTGGAGCTTGTCGACCTGCTCCGCCACGGCCATGAGTTCACCCATTTTGCCGAACGGCTCGCCCCGGAAATCCGTGTCGGTGCCGGCCAACACGACCCGGACACCCCGCTCCGCGAGGCCGGTCGACACCGCGACGATCCCGGCGTCGAGAAACTGGGCCTCGTCGATGGCCACCAATTCGGAATCAGGCCGGACTTGCCGGAAGATGTCGGCCGAATTGTCGGTCGGGATGGCTTCGATTTCGATCCCGGTGTGACTCGAGATCCGGGTGATGCCGCCGTAACGGTCATCGAGGCGGGATTTGAAGACCTGAACCCGTCGGCGGGCGATCAACGCCCGCCGGACCCGGCGGATCAACTCTTCGCTTTTCCCGCTGAACATGACGCCGGCAATGACCTCGATGGATCCGGTGCGCGAGGCGTGGTACATCCGGTGGCCTGGTTTGGTGTGGAGTGACCCACGATATGCGCCGAACCGCCGACGGTCAAGGCGCTCGTCGCGGTGGCTTGGCGCCGCGGTCGACCCGCGCGGTCAGCCGGCGCCCCTTGAAGGTGCGGCCCGCGAGCTTTTCCGCGGCCTCGGCCGCAGTATCCTCGGAGCCGAACTCGATCAAGGTGAACGAGTCCTTGATGTCGACCCGGCCGAATTTCTCGCGGGGAATTCCGAGATCGATACTGAGAAACGCCATCCATTCGCCGACGGTGACGCCCTCCTTGTTGCCGACCCCGGCCCAGACCTTGGGCATCGACGGGCGGGCGGGGGGCATGGGACGGATCGAGGGTCCGGTGCTCGGCGCGGGGCTCGCCGCTTTCGCCGCCGTCCAGAGCGACTGCAGCGCCATCACGATTTCCGATGCCGGGTATTGGTCGAGGAGCGGCGCCACGGTGGCAAAGGCCGCCCGATCGGTGCCGGCTTCGATTCGGTGGCGGATGACCCGTCGATCCGCCGCCATCGCCCGCTCGGCCTCATCGACCGTGCCGCGGAGGTTGATCGGCTCCCGCTTAATCACCAGGCGAGAAACGTAATGTTCGGTCCCGGGCGGCATCAGCAAGACTGACCGGGCCGGATCGGCCGTGGCCAGGACGTCTGGGGTTGGGAGATCGTAGTAGATCGTCACGTCGGCCGGCCCGACCGACACGCCGTGGCTGGCCAGCCGGGCGGTAACCGGGCCGACGGTGGAAGGATCGGCGCACCACACCGCCACCTGGTCGAGGTCGAGGGCATCGACCAACGAGCCGAGGGCCTGGGGCCGGTGATCCCACCCGACCGTGGCGACCCGGATCCGGGCCAACCGCTCTGCCGGCTCGGCGCCCAACGGGCCCGCCACGGCGGCGCGCCACGCGTACCGCTCGACGAACGGCGCGGTCCGCTCCGGGTTGGCGGTGATGACGATGCGCTGGGTCTCTTTCGGGAGGTCGGCAAAGACCGCGACGAAACGGTCATCGTCCGGCTCGAGTTCGGGCCAGGCCACGACAACGCCGGACAGTTCGGCAACCGGGAGCGCGCTCCGGCGAATCAGCTCCGCGGCCACCGCCACGGTGGTGACGAGGCAATCGACCCGCTGGCCGACGAGATGGTGGCCGGCCCGAGCCGGGGTTGGCCCCTGGGCCGCAACCTTCCCGATGGAATGCGCGGCCGAAGCGGCCGCCTCGGCCCAGGGGGCCAGGGCGGATTCAGGAACCAAGAGGAGCAGGGGATGGGACCGCGTGTCTGGGGTTCGGCCGAGGACGGCCGCGAGGACCGGGATAGCATAAGCAGGCGAGGGGGGAGCGGCCAAAACCAGGTTGGCGCCACGGGCCGCAATCGGAACGGCCGACCCGCTCACCGGCGGGGCTACGAACGGAGCATCAGACACGGGTATCTCGGTTGTGAAAGAGAACAGCTTGGCGTCAATATAACATTGACATCCCTGAAACAACCCACGAACCTTCCGATCATCCACCCATTTCCGGTGATTTTCTTGACCAAGATCCTCCGCCTTCCCGAGCCGCTGTCCAGCAATCTGGCCCATCTCAAGGGCTCCGAAACGATCGCGATCAACACCGAGGCCCGCCGGCTCCGGGCCCTCGGGAAAGACGTGCTCGATCTGAGCGTCGGCGAACCGGATTTCGACACCCCGGCGGCCGCGGCACAAGCCGGGGTGCAGGCCATTCAAAAGGGACTGACCCGGTACCCGCCGAACATCGGGATCGCGGACCTCCGGAACGCCATGGCAACCCACTTGAGCCAGTTGTCGGGCGGGCGATCGGTCGATCCGGACCGGTTCGTGGTCAGCACCGGGTCCAAGCAGTCGTTGTTCAACGCCTGCTTTACGCTCTTCGGGCCCAAGGACAAAGTCCTGATCCCTTCGCCGGCTTGGGTTTCGTATCCCCAGATCGTCCATCTGGCCCGGGCCGAACCGGTGATGGTGCCCGGGGAGGTGGAGTGGGGCCTCAAGGTCAGCGTCAAGGACCTCGAGCGGCACACCGACAAGCTGGTCCGCGGATTGATTCTCTGTTCGCCCTGCAACCCGACGGGGGCTGTGTATACGCTGGGTGAGCTTCGGGCGATTGGTGACTGGGCCCGAAAGCACAACGTTTGGATCATCAGCGATGAGATCTATCGCCGGATCCACTTCGGGTCGGGGCCGGCGCCGTCGTTCTTCGACCTGCCCGACGAGTACCTCGAAAAGACCGTCATCATCTACGGGGCGAGCAAGGCCTACGCGATGACCGGATGGCGGATCGGCGCCGCCTACGCGCCTCCGGCGATCGCCAAGGCGATGGGGAACTTGCAGTCGCACACCACGACCGGGGCCAACCATCCCGCGCAAGCGGCTGCCGCGATGGCGTTCTCCGATCCGCGGGTCGAACAAGAAGTCGTCAAGATGACCGCGGCGTTCCGGAAACGGCGGGACCACCTGGTCGACCGGTTCCGGAGCGAGGCGCCCGGGGTCGAGTTCGTGGAGCCGCACGGGGCCTTCTACCTGTTTTTCCGGGTCGACGGGATTCCTCGTTCCGGCGGGCTGACCGGCACCAAGTTCTGCGAGCGGTTGTTAGGCGAGCATGGCGTTGCGCTGGTACCGGGGGCCGCGTTTGGCGACGACCGCTGGGTCCGGCTCTCCTACGCCACGTCGGAAAAAGACATCGAGAAAGCGGTGGACCGGATCGTCCGCTGCTTTGCGGAGTTCGAGGCCGGCACGGTGTGAGCCGAGCCCTGCTCTTCGAGCGGCTCCGCCGGGAACTCGCCCGGGGCGGGCAAGTGACCGTTGCGTCGACGATGCCCCCGGCGGTCGAAGGCCGGCCCGACGACTATCGGCTGGCGCCGTCTCGACTAATCGAAGGCACCGAGTTGGCCGCCACGGCGGTCGGGGCGCCGACGGTCTGTCCCGAGCCGTTGGCGTTCCTCGATGGCACCCAGCGATATGAAGTGGTCGGCTACTTCGATACCGTGCCGATCGTGGCCGCCTTCATTGCGGCGGCGGTCCGGCTTCGGGTCGACGGCCGGTTTACCACGGTCGAGCGGGCCGAACGCCGCCTCCTCGTCAGCCGGCAGGATGTGCTCGCGGAGCTCCGGTTGGAGGGTGGCGACTTCGAGCCGGCTGGATTCGAGGCCACCGAGCAGGTCCACCCCCTCAAGGAACTCGAGAACGCCCATCGGGCCATCGACCGGGCGCGGGCGGGCCTGGAGCAGACGGTCGGGGCCGCGTTCCGCCGGTCCCATGATGCCTGGCTGATCGTGGACGGGGTGATTTCCGATGCGCCGATCTGGGCCCGCGATCCGCGAGCCATCGGGATCTCGAAGAGCCATGCCACCCTTCCGTTTGCCGGCCCCGATCTGACCCGGTACCTCACGCTCCCCTCGCTCCACCGCACCAGTGTCTTCGAACCGGCCACCTGGCGGTTCGCGAAGGTCCATTCCTGGGGGCTTCGGCTCTGGCCGCACGAAGGCCAGGATCTCCTCCACGGCTTGGTGCGGATTGAAGTGGCCGAGTCCGACCGGAGCATCGAACGGGCCGATGAACTGTCTCGCTGGATTCTGGCCGAGCGGGTGCCGCTCAGCCGGCCTGATCCACGGTGGGACCGGCTGCTGTACGGGGTGGCCACGGTCGAGCGACACCTGAGGGCGCGATGATCGGCCAGGTCGTTGCCACCGAACTCAAGCCGAGCACGCCGCACCAGTTCCTGTTCTGGACGGCGCGCGATGCCCAAGTCGGCATCGGGTCGATCGTCCGGGTCGAAGGCCCGGGGCGCACCGTCTACGGCGTCGTGACGGACGCGTTTGCGTACTCCGATCTGGCCACCCCGATGGATGCCGTGTACGCCGCGGATGGCGATCCCGCCGGCGCGATCGAACCCAGCCATCGCAGCGAGATCCGGCTCTACCAGACCGCCGTCCTCCGCCACGTGCCGGAGGAACCGCTCCAGTCGGTGCCGTTAGGCGTGGTGTATCTGGCCACCGACGCCGATGTCGGCGTGGCGCTCCGGATGGACGCCTACACGACGGGCGACAAGCCGACCGGCGTGCCCGTCGGCCTCTATGCGGCCGGCGGGTTGGAAGCTCCGATCCAAATCGACGCCGATTTTCTGCTCGGCCCCGAGGCCGCCCATCTCAACATCACCGGGGTCTCGGGACTCGCCACCAAGACCTCGGCGGTCGAGTTCTTCCTGACCTCGATCTTTCAGCGATTCCCGGCCCACAAAGGCCGGATCGCCGCCCTTTGTTTCAATGTCAAAGGACCCGACCTGCTGTTCCTGGATCAACCGGGTACCCTCACCGACGAAGATCGCCGGCTCTACGACCGGCTCGGACTCGACGCGGGGCCGTTCCAACAGGTCCGATATTTCGCTCCGTTCAAGAACGACGGTGTCAACCTCAATACCCTCCGTACCAATCCGGAGCTCAAACCCACCGAGCCGTTGGTGTGGGGCCTCCGGGAAGTGCTCGACTACACCGAAGTGCTCCTCAACCGAGACGACATCGACGCCAAAGCCGACGGCTTCATCGACTTCCTGGCCGAACGGGTCGTCGGGAAGGAGTTCCGCGACGAGGTGTCGGGGCAAACGTTCTTGGTCCGGACCTTTGCCGAGCTCGAGGGGTTCTTCAAGGCGATCTTCGAGTTTTTGGAAACGACGGGTCGCTCCGAGATTTGGCGGACCCACCATGTGGCCACGATTCGAAAGATCCGGAACCGGCTGGGCAATATCAGCACCCGCTCCAAGGGTCTGGTCACCGACGACGGCGAGGTCAACGACCTCCCGTGGGGCCATTTCGAGGACCGGAACATTTACGTCGTCGATGTCGCCGGGCTCGACCCGCTGGCGCAGGACTTGGTGTTTGCCCGGATCGTCTCGAAACTCCGGGAGCATCTCGAACGCCGCGATCTCGGGGTCGAACATGTCATCGTGTTCGTCGATGAGCTGAACAAGTATGCCCCGCAGGAGGGACACGACACCTACGTCCGAAAGATGCTCCTCGATCTGTCCGAGCGAGGCCGGTACCTCGGCCTAGTGCTGTTCTCCGCCCAACAGTTTCGTTCCCAGGTGCACAAACGGGTCGTTGGCAACGCGGGCACTTCCGTGTTCGGCCGCCTCGACGCCGACGAATTGTCGACGCCCGGCTATGGGATTCTCTCGCCGGCCATCAAGGCAAAGCTCGCCGCGCTTCCCAAGGGCGAGCTGATGCTCCGCCACCCTCACTTCACCCAGCCGATCTTCGTGAAGTTTCCCCGGCCGGCGGTGCTGTCGGGGCGGGAAGGGGTCGAGCGGTTTCCACCGGAGGTCGAGGTCCCGTTCGAAGATGCCGTGGCCCGGCGGCTCCGG
>JANPEL010000228.1:0-3310 GCA_031431925.1 Gemmatimonadota bacterium
GGCGGCCAGCAGCAACGGGTCGGGATTGCCCGGGCGGTGGTCAGCGATCCGACCATTATTTTGGGCGACGAGCCCACCGGTGACCTCGATGCCGCCTCCGGGAACGAAATTCTCGGCCTGTTGGAGCGGCTCTCGGGCGAGTTCGGGAAGACGATCGTGATGGTCACTCACGACGCCCACGCCGCCGAGCGAGCCAAGGCGATCATGCATATGGACAAGGGGGTGTTGTCACGATGACCGTTGCCGGATTGGTGGGGGCCAATTTGTTCCGGAACAAGAAGCGGACCGGGCTCACGATTGCGAGCGTGGCGATCGCGTTCTTCCTCTTCGGGATTCTCCGGTCGTTCATCACCACGCTCGATGCGGCGGCCGCGGTCGGGAGCGAGGCGCGGTTGATTACCTCGAGCGCGTCGGGATTCACTTTCCCGCTGCCCGAAGCCCATGCCAGCCGGCTCGGCACCATGGCCGGTGTCAAGAGCGTTAGCTGGTCCAACTGGTTCGGAGGGTACTACCAGAACCCGCAGGATTTCTTCGCCCAGTTTGCGATCAAGGCCGAGACCTACCTCCCGATGTACCCGGAGCTCGTCATCACGGCGGGCGATCAGGACGCCTTTCTTCGAGAACGGACGGCGGCGCTGGTCGGGGTTGGTTTGCTCAAGAAATACGGCTGGCAGATCGGCCAAACCGTCACCCTCAAGGGCACCATCTTCCAGGGCGATTGGCCGTTCGTGATCCGAGCCGCCTATACGCCGAAGGATGCGGCCTCCGGTGATGCGAACATGTTCTTCCACTACGAATACCTCTACGAGAAGGTCCCGGGGATGAGCCCGGGGTGGTTCATCCTGGAGCTCGACCGGCCCGACGGCGCGGCCGACATCGCGGCCGCGATCGACGCTCAGTTCAAGAATTCGACGGCCCCGACCAAGACCGAAACCGAGCGGGCCTTTTCGGCCGGTTTCATCACGATGTGGGGCAATATCGGATTTCTGGTCAAGGCCATCGGCACCGCGGTGTTCTTCGCGATCCTCTTCGTGGCGGCCAACACCATGATGATGGCGGTCCGGGAGCGGATCGGTGAAATCGCGGTGCTCAAAACGCTCGGCTTCCAAAACGGGACCGTGTTCAGGCTGGTCCTCGCGGAGTCGCTCCTGATCACGCTGCTCGGCGGAGCCATCGGGCTCGGTCTGGCCCGGCTCGCGTTCATGGGCAAGAACCCGATGGCGGCGTTCTTCCCGGGCTTTGGGGTCACCAACGGCACCATCGGGCTCGGGCTGTTACTGGCGCTGGCGTTAGGTCTGGTCAGCGGGGCCATCCCGGCGCTCCAGTCGGCCCGGCTGTCGGTCGTGGGCGCGCTCCGGCGCGTGGCATAAGGAGATTCCCGTGAAGATCCCGATCATCTACAACATCCGAAGCCTCCGGCAGCGGCCGGTGTCGACCCTCACCACCGCGTTCGGGATGGCGTTGGTCGTGGCCGTGTTCGTGTCGATGAACGCCCTGGCCGCCGGATTCCGGGCGGCTCTGGTGAGCACCGGATCGCCTGAGAACGTGATCTTGCTCCGGAAGGGCGCCAACACGGAGATGAACAGCGGGATCTCCCGACAGGCCGCGAGCGTCGTGGCCGGCTATCCCTTCGTGGCGCGGGACGGCAGCAACCAGCCGATGATCAGTGCCGAAACCTTCGTGGTCGTGCCGCTCGAACGGGTTGGCGGGGGCGGGATGGCCAACGTTGTGGTCCGAGGGGTCAGCACCCAGGCCTTTCAAGTTCGAAAAGGCGTTGAGATCGCGGCGGGCCGGGCCTTCAACTCGGGGGCCCGCGAGGTCGTGGTCGGGGTCGCGTACGCCAAGCGGTTTCCGAATTCCGAGGTTGGTCAGATCGTGCGCTTCGCCGAGCAGGATTGGACCGTCGTGGGCCACTTTGCCGCGGGGGGGTCGTCGTTCGAGTCGGAGATCTGGGGTGAAAACGAGCAGTTCATGCCGGTGTTCCGGGGCGAGATCTTCCAGAGCCTGACCTTCCGGATGAAAGACCCGAGCGCCTTCGAGGGGCTCAAAACCACCCTGGAGGCAGATGCCAGGTTGGTGGTCGACGCCGTCCAAGAGCACGACTTCTACGCCAAACAGTCGACCATGCTGGCGACGATCCTCAACTTCATCGCGATCTTCATCGCGTCCATCATGGGCGTCGGGGCGGTGTTCGGGGCCATCAATACCATGTACGCCTCGATTGCCTCGCGGGCCCCGGAAATCGGGGTCTTGCTTACCCTGGGGTTCAAACCCCGGAGCGTGATGAGCTCCTTCCTGCTGGAATCGGTCTTCATTGCCGCGTTGGGGGGGGCCATCGGATGCTTGATGACGCTCCCGATCAATGGGCTGGTTACCAGCACCACCAACTGGAGCTCGTTCAGCGAAGTGGCGTTTGCGTTCCGGATTACCCCGGGGCTCCTCCTCAACGGGATGGCGTTTGCCGTGGTCATGGGGATCATCGGCGGGCTGCTCCCGGCCCGGCATGCGGCCAAGCAGCAAGTAGTGGACGCGCTCCGCCAGGCCTAGAGGCTCGGCGCTCGGCGCTCGGCACTCGGCACTCGGCACTCGGCATTGGAGCGGGGGCGGGGTCCTGCTAGGTTTCGGTTTCTGCCATTTTGGCATCCGTCGTCTCCTTAAGTCGTTGAACCTTACTGAACTGAGGGGTTCGGTCGCATGAGCGATTCGTCCAGTTTGCTGCGCACTCCGTTGGCGGACATTCACCGAGCGCTCGGCGGAAAGATGGTGCCCTTCGCCGGGTGGGAGATGCCGGTCCAGTACTCAACCGGGATCATGGCCGAGCATCAGGCCGTCCGGAACAGCTGCGGGGTGTTCGATGTCTCGCACATGGGGGAGTTCGAGGTGACGGGGCCGGACCGGAACGCATTCGTCAACCGGATCACCTCGAACGACGTGGGGGCGCTCGCGGCCGGACAAGTCCAATACTCGGCGATCCTCAACAAAGAGGGCACCTTCGTCGACGACTGCACCGTCTACCGGTTCGACAACAAGCTGATGATCGTCGTCAACGCGTCCAATCGCGCCAAGGCGTGGGAGCACATCGTCGACTTGAAGGGCGGGGCCAACATCCGGCTTCGCGACATTTCCGACGACATTGGGCTCCTGGCCGTGCTGGGGCCCACGACCCAGGCGTTGCTGCAGCCGATTACCAGCATGGCGCTCGATACCATCGGCTACTATCACCACGGCCAGGGCCGGATCGGCGGCGTGGACTGTTTCGTTTCTCGGACCGGCTACACTGGGGAAGACGGGTTTGAGCTCTATTGCCGGT
>JANPEL010000229.1:0-24614 GCA_031431925.1 Gemmatimonadota bacterium
CCGCCTCCGCCTCCTCCGCCTCCGCCACCCCCGGTGGTTCCCGAGCCATCTCGGGCGGTGACCGTCTACCCCGGGGACAACATCCAGTCCAAGGTGGACTCAGCGCCGGCGGGCACCAGTTTCCTGATCAAGGCAGGCATCCATCGAGGCCAGGCGATTCGGCCCAAATCTGGCAATTCGTTCATCGGCGAGCCGGGAGCGATCCTCGACGGCGGGAATGCGGTGCGCTACGCCATTGATGGCGTGACGGCCGGGCCGCCCTTTCCGGCCGACGTGACGATCCGCGGGCTCGTGATCCGCGGGTACCGCGGGCCCCTGCAATCGGCCGCCATTCTCGCGGGGCACATGTGGAAGTCCGGGGCCGTCACCACCGGATGGATCATCGAGGACAACGAGGTCACCGCCAATGCCGCCGGTGGGATTCGAATCGGGTCCCACACCCGGGTGCTCCGCAACAACGTCCATCACAACGGCCAGATCGGCATCAGCGGCGTCGGCGATAGCACCCTGGTAGCCGACAACGAGATTGCCTACAACAATACCGCCAATGTTGATCCGAGCTGGGAGGCGGGAGGCGCGAAGTTCGTCCTAACCCACGACCTCATCGTCCGCGGGAATCTCGTCCATCACAACAACGGCATCGGGCTCTGGTCCGATATTTCGAGCCACAACACGCTTTATGAGAACAACCGAGTCGAAGACAACGCCTACACGGGAATCTTCTATGAGGTGAGCTACGGGGCGATCATCCGGAACAACATCGTGAAGCGGAATGGGTTTGCCCAACCCGAGCCCGCCTGGGTCCTCGGCGCCGGGATCATGATCGCCAATTCGTCCAACGTCGAGGTCTACGGCAACACCGTCGTCGACAACCGGCAGGGGATTACCGCGTACCATCAGGCGCGGGGGGTGAGCGCCTACGAAGACTCGTTGCCCAAGCCCTACGGACCCTGGAACACCCGGAACAACTACATTCATGACAACGACATCACGATGAGCGTTGGGATGACCGGCATGGCCCAAAATATCGATCTGGGCCAGGCCATGTTCACGCACTGGAACAATCGGTTCGTCAAGAACCGATACCTGATCGCCCGCACCAATGTCTTGCCATTCGCCTGGCGCAATACGCCGATGACGGCGGCCCAGTGGATCGCCGCCGGTCAGGATGTCGCGGGAGCGTTCTCAGCCCGACCCTGAGGGGCCCGGTCCGGCCTGGTCCCGGAATCCATCCATTTTGCCAATCGCCGCCGCAGCGCCACCCGGGCCGGCTCCTCCACTACCCGGAGCACCAGGATGGCGATCAGTACGGAAAGGAGCAGGTAGGCCACCAGGAATCCGGTCGACTGCGGTGACAGCGGCCCCGTCGCGGGGACGATCCGCCGGAGCACCGAATGAACCGGCACGTGGAGGATGTACAGGGCATAGCTCGCCTCGCCCAGCCGGATCATGAGCGGCGAGCCGAGGCCTTCGGCGACGAACCCCCTCCCCGACGCCAGGGCCAGAATCAGGACGGCGAACGGCCCGAGCAGCAGGCCGTTGTTCATGATTGGATACGGGACCCCTCGGCTTACCATCAGCCCGACCAACACGAGCCCCAAGGCCGCTACCGTGATCAGATGAGAGCGGCGGCCCAGGCCCTCCGGATGCCGGAGGAAGAGGAGCCCGAGGCTCATCCCGATCACGAACTCCGGCAGGCGGATCAGCGGGTTGTACTTGAGCACGTTGATCCAGAAACCATCCGAAAGGGGAGTCGTGACGCCGAGCCCGTCCGGATCGAGTTTCAGATAGGCCAATCCCATCAGGAGTGACAACGCCCAGCAGGAAAGGATGATGGGTACCAGGCTCGTTTTCGACCGGGGGGCGAGCAGCACGGCCAGGAGCGGAAACATCAAATAGAAAAACGCCTCCACCGAGAGCGACCATCCGGGGCAGTTGACCTGACAGGCGTACGACGGGATCCACGACTGCGTGAGTGTGAGGGCCGACATCACCACGGGTGAACCGCTCAGCACCGCGTCGCCGACGCTCTGGGTCCTGAGCAACCGGAGCCCGAGGCCGGGTAGGGCCAGAAACACCCCCAGCAGGTAGACCGGGTAGACCCGCGCGACCCGGGCCGCCAGGAATCCCCCGGTCGTCGGGAAGCCGGCCCGGCCAGGGGAGAGGTAGTTGTACGCGAGCACGAAACCGGACAGCACGAAGAACAGGCTCACGCCGGTGTATCCCGCGCCGAGGATACTCGCGAGCGGTGCGGGCATCCGGTCGAGTCGAGGGCCCATCGAGTGAAAGAGGACGACCTGCGCGGCGGCCAGGAACCGGAGGCCGGTGAGGGCTCCCAGGACCGGTCGTCGGGGTGGCCCGGCGCGCGGGTTCACGACCGAGTCGCCGACTCGAGCGGGTCAGACGTCCTGGGTCCCAACGATGCGAGCAGCGTCTCGGCCACCCGCTGGGCCGCCATGGCCGTTGACCAGAGCGGCGCCTCGTCGGCGGGAGGCAGCCCCTCGAGCGACGCCCGCTCCAAGGCCTCGACAAACGCGTCATCATCGAGCGGGTCGAAAATGTTGCCGGCCGGCAGCAGTTCCTTGGCGCACCCCGCATACCGCGAGGCCAGCACCGGCAGGCCCGACCAGAGGGCCTCATTCACCACCAGACCCCAGACATCCTCGAGGGTCGGGAACACCAGGAAATCCGCCTTCCGGAACAACTGGGCGAGTTCGCCGGTGGTTCGCTGTCCGAGGAAGGACACGCCGGAGAGATTCAGCGTTCGCGCTCGCTCTTCCAGCCACGGGCGTTCCGGCCCGTCGCCGGCAATCAGCAACTCGACCTGAACCCCGCGTTCCGCCAGAGTCGCCAGTGCCTCGAGCAACAGTCCCACGCCCTTCCGAGGCACCAGTTGGCCCACGCACAAGGCGACGGGCTTCGGGTTGGCGGCTTTGGGAACCCCGCCGACCTGGCGGAACGGACGCTCGTCGACGGTGTTCTGGATCGTCGTGATCCGCGCCGCCGGCACGTCGAGGGCGTGGAGATATTCGGCGCTACACTCTCCGACCGCGATCCAGCGCTGGGTAAAGCGAAGGATCTGCGCCCGGGCAAACGATCGGAGCCGGCCGCAGTCACGCTCCGAATGGGGCGAGACCTCGACCATGACCCAAACCGGAATCCCGGTGAGCCGGCCATAGACGAGGGCCACCATGGTCCGCCAACCCATTTCGGAGGTAACGATCGCGTCGGGACGATACCGGGCGAGATCGACGAAGTATCCCGGCGAGATGTGCAAGTAACGCCCCACGGAGCGCTCGCCGCTCCTCGGGGGGCCATCGGTCGCGGGGCGTTTCCGCTTCAGGACCCAGCCGGCAACCCGCTGGGCATGCGCCCGCGTGAGCCCGAGGTAGGCCTTCTCCCACCCAACGCGATTGTCCTCGTGCCCGGAGAAGAGGACCTCCAAGTCGACGTAGCGGGCAATCTCGTCGTAGAGCGCGACCCGGTAAGGCGCCACCAGGTTGACGAGCAGGGCCACTCGGGGTGGCTGGGCGGGTCCGGTCATCGGGCACCTTCCGGGTCGAGAGCGACGAGCGATGGTTCGAGTCCCGGCGCCATGGCCAGTCGCGGCGCGCGGGTGATGGCGAGGAAGAGCGCCCAATTGAAGCCGGCATTGAGCGCGCGCAAGGCGAGCATGAGCCAGGCGGCTCCGAGCACGCCGAGACGGAGAATGCCCCAGGCTCCGAGGGGCAACGACACGGCCACGGCGGCAGCCCTGGCCCAGAACGCCAATTTGCTTTGGCCCATGGCATGGAGGCCCCAGAAGGCCCCGATCCCGAAGCCATCACAGACGGCGGACGCCACCAGCAACCACAGGACATAGGGGGCCGCGCTGAATTGAGCCCCGAACAGCAGCGGTATCAGGGTGGTTTCACCAAGGCTGAGTCCAATGGCGACGAGGCAAAGCCCGATCCCGAGCGTCGTCGAGGCGATCAGGGCCACCCGTCGCACGGCCCTCGTCGGGCCGGCCGTTGCGGCTTGGGCGGTTCTGGGGGCGGTCAGATTGCTTCCAACCAGCACCAGCGGGTTGAGGACCCCGGCAATGGTCGCATAGGCGGCGAACACCCCGACGGAGGCTGAGGTGGCCAGCAGCCCAAGCATCCAGGGAACCGCCGAGATGCTGCACGCGTACAAAACGCTCGCGCCACAGAGCCACCGGCTGATCGAGAGATGGCTCTTGAGGAACAGGGGTGCGCCGCCGATCGCGGCCCAGGGGAGGCTCGGCCGGGCCGCGATTCCCCAGGTGATCACGCTCATGAGGGCCGCACCCCCGACCACCGCGAGTGCCCGGTCCGCGCTGAGGTGTCCGCCGCGGGCCAGCAGCGCGAGGCCGCCTAAGACCACCGTCGAGTAGGTCACATCCATCCACGCGAGGCCCGGCAATCCCGGCTGGGCGAAGGCCATTTGGCGGGCGTATTCGCGGACGACCATCGGGAGAACCACCGCCGCCAGGACCAGCAGCCAACCGCCGAGTGGCGAGAACGCTCCGGTCCAGAGGGCCATGGCTGTCGCGGCGAGCAGCATTGCCGTTGCGGCGACCCCGGCCATCGCGACACTCGCACCCAGCCCTCCCGCCAGGTGGATCGCTCGGTCGCGGGGGCTTGAACCCTGGATCGTCAGCATCAGGGGAATCGCCACGAAGCTGCTCATGAATCCGACCGCCGTGATCAAGAGCGAGATCCCGGCACTGAACCAGCCGAGGTCCTGAACGGAGGTGTTCCGCGCGATCAGGAGCATGGTGGCGAACGAGGTCGCGCTGTACAGGCCCTGGTCGGCCAGTGCCGTCCAGGTTTCCCGGGTCGGCCTCATCCGTACCTCTCTGCGGTTTGGGGTGCGAGCGGGTTGCCGGGATCGAAGCGCCTGATCCGGGCAGCCTGGAGGGCCAGCAGACCGAGGAAGAGCGGATTGAGCCGCAGGTAGCGCCGCCACAGGCGGCGCGGCTCCTGGGCCAGCCGGAAGACCCACTCGAGGCCGAGGCGTCCGAGGATTCGGGGAGCCCGCGGGATCGTCCCGGCGTGAAAATCGAATGCCGCACCAACCGCGATGACCGGCAGGCCCACCAGGTCCCGGTTCTCGTAGGCCCACACTTCCTGGCGCGGGCAGCCCAGCCCGACGAACACGACGGCGGCGCCGCTCGCGCGAATCGTGGCGGCGTCGGCCCCGGCCTCCGCTTCGGTCAGGCGGCGGAACCGGGAAGGCGTGACGCCGGCGATGATCAGGTTCGGCAGCTGAAGCGTGAGCTGGTCCGCGAGCTTCCGCAGCGTCTCCGGCGTGCTCCCGTAGAAGTAGACCGGCAATCCTTCCGCTGCGGCCGCCTCGCAGACTCGCAACATCAGGTCTGGTCCGGCGACCCGTTCCCGGAGGCCCGAGCCATGAAGCAGGTTCAACGCCCACCGCACCGGCTGACCGTCCGGCAACACCATGTCGAACTGATTGAGCCGATACCGCTGCTCGCTATCCTGCACGCCGGTCATCAGTCCGTGCACGGCGGTCGCGGTGACGCTGAGTCCGCGACGGGTCCGGGCCGCCTCGAGAATCTCCGCGGCCGCCTGGGGCGCTTCGATGGCTGTCACCATCACACCGAGTACATTGCGCTTACGCATGGCGCAACGATCCGGTTGGTTCATCAGCATGAGATACTCCGGCCCGCAACGGGCGAGGTCGGCAGTCGAGCGTATACCCTGGACCCGAGGGGCTCCCGGGCGGGCCGCTGGTTCAGCGCGAGGCGGGCCGAGGCCAACCCGGTCACGGCACTGACGATGAGGAAGGCATGGTCGACGCCCGTCACCAGGGTGGTGTCCACCATCGCGTGAACGAGGATGACGACCAGGAGCACGAGTTGGTCGCCGGCGATCGGGTCCCCCGATCTCGCGGCCCTGGTGACCTGCCAGAGCAGGGTTCCGATCGCCACCAGAAATAGACTCAACCCGATCAGGCCGGTGCCGATCAGCGTGCTGAGGAAGAGGTTGTGCCCCTGCTCCGCGGGCCAGCCGAGTTCCCGGGCAATCGCGGTGTCCAGCGGCTTGGGGTCACCGCCGACGTCTTCCTCCGACAGCATTTGAAACCCGAACCCCAACAGCGGTCTTTGGGGGAACTGTCGCTCCAGCATGTAGGTATAGAGGCCGGTCCGGCCGGTCCCGGACATCAGTTCGGTCCGGCTCTGTCCCCGCTGCACGGCGGCGAGCACGCCGCGGTCGGATTCGACGACGCCGGTTGCGATGCCGAGCAGGGTGGACGTGACCAGGATGCCGAGCACCGGTAGGGTCCAGAGCCGGAGCCGTGGGACCGACCACCAAGCGGCCAGTAGTCCGGCCACGATCGCGATCCACGACCCCCTCGACAACGTGAAAATGGCGACATAGGCCGCCACTGGGAGGAGGCAGGCGGAGAGGGCCACGAGCCTCCACCGGCGGAGCCGCATGATGGCCGTCAACCCGACGATCCCGGCGAGCGCCCCGAGTTGATTGGGCTGGAACACTCCGCCGAGGCGCGCCACGGTGTCATAGGACTCGACCACCCGCCCCCTCCAGACGACCATCGCAAAGAACGGCACGGTCGTGGCCAGCAGGAGCAGGCAGACGCCGTTCCAGTAGGCGTCCTCCCTTCCTTGCCGGACGTAGCTGGCGGCCGCCGACGTCGCGAAGATGAGCACGATCGCGAAACTCAGGGCCCGACTGGCCGACACGAATGGATTCGCCGAGACCAAGGCGGTGAGTGCCGCCAAGCCAAAGAAGACCAGAAACCAGATGGTCGGGCTCGACAGGCTGGCCCGAAGACTGCCGGGCGACCGCCGCCACAAGTAGACCGAGGCCCCAAGGGCAAGCAACCGAACCGCCATCTTGAACCCGGCGAGGGGGTCCATGGCTGCGGTGCTGGCAATGGTCCCGCGTTCGGTGCCGAGGGACTGGATGGTCGAGAGGAGTAGCAAGGTCGCGATCAGGACCACCACGGTGTCGGTGGCTCGGTCGGGACGGGCCGGGGCCGGGGCGGCGAAGGATGCCACTATGCCGTCCGGCGGCAGACCGCGAACAACTGGCGGCGTTTGGTCACCATCGCCCAGACCACCGATGCCATCCGAAAGAGCCGGGGGCTCACGCTCCAAAACAAGTTGGACCCACGGGGCCAGGCTTCCCGCACGACATGGACGTCGAGCACCTCCATCCCGGCGGAGGCGAGCAGGTTGCCGAGGGTCTGCGGAGTCCAGGCTTGCAGGTGCATATTCTGGTCGGTGCTGGTGTAGCGGCGGTTGGCGCGATTCCGCCAGTCGTCGAGGGGCAGCAGGATGACCAGTCGGCTGTCCTCATCGCGGAGCTTGTTCCGCAGCTCGATGAGGGCTTGGCGCGGATGAGGCACGTGCTCGAGGACATGGCTCGAGATGATCCGGTCGAATGTCCCCGGCACCTCGGCGATCGTGGCGTAGGTCGGGATCCCGAACTCGTGGGCTGATTGGGCGGCCCGCGGGTTGACCTCGACGCCGAATTTTGATCGCGCCTCGAGCACGTGCAGCAGGAAGCCGCCCCCGCAGCCGAATTCGAGGACGTCGTCGCTCGGCCGGACATAGGGGGTCCAGAGATGCCGGTTCCAGAGCCCCTGAAGGATCCCGGGTTGGCCCTGCCAGCCGAAGTACCGTTCCCCCTTGGCGCCCAGGTAGTGGTCCATCACCCCATACGAGGGGGCCGGGTGTACGCCGCCGGTTTCGTTCATGGTGACCTTGCTCCTAGCAGGGATGGGCGTCCGGCGCTGGAGGCTACGGCGGCGGCTCTCCGCGCCCGGTCGTAGACCGCGAGCAGCATCTGGTAGTTGGCGCCGGCGCTGTAGCGGTCCAGATATTCCTGCCGGGCCCGCGCCCGCATCACGCCCTTGTTCCCGGCATTGGTGCAGTACCCGTTGACCTGCCGGGCGAGGTCGTCCGGGTCGCCGGGCCGGTGGAGGAGCCCGGTCAGGCCCGGCGCGATCTGCGAGCCGGGAGCACCATGGGCGGTCCCGATGATCGGGAGTCCCGCCGCGAAGGCCTCGACGATCACCAGCGGCGCGCCCTCGTAGCAGAGCGAGGGCACCAGGAGGACGGCGGCATGGCGCATTTCCTGGCGCACCTTTTCGGGCGGCTGCTCCCCCAGCCACACGATCCGCGGGTCCGAGGCCGCGGCCGCCACGACGTCGGGCCGCATCGGTCCGTCCCCAATGATCCACAGCCCGGGCAATGCGGCCGACGCCCGCCAGGCGGCGAGCATCGTGGCAACGCCCTTCTCCGGTGACAGCCGGCCGACGAAGAGCGCGTGGTCGCCAGCGGGCTTCGGCGGCTGATCTGCCCAGCTATCCGCGACGAAGTTGGGCTTCACCATGATGCGCCAGGCCGGGAGGCCACCCGCGATGAACTTGTCCCGGGCGAACGGGGTGAGCGCGACGTAGACATCCACATCCTTGGCCCAGGTGCCGCGGGCCCGATGAAACGACACCATCCCGGCGGCGATGGCGCTTTCCGTGGCGCTGCCCCGGTAGCACCGCCCGGTCACGGCGGGCCAGGGGACGGCGCGCCCCACGCAGCGCTCGCAGACGACGCCGTCGCGGAGCAGCATCCCGTTGGCGCAGATCAGGCGGTAGTTGTGGAGCGTCTGGACCACGGGCACCCGTTCCGCCCGCGCGGCGGCGTAGGCCGACGGCGAAATCAGGGGAAAGGTGTTGTGAGCATGGAGGACCTCCGGCCGATGTTTCCGGATCAGGGCCCGAATCCGATGATAGGCGTCCCGGTTCCAGAAGGTTCCTCGGAGCAGCGCCACGTTCCCCATCCCGGCGATGGTGTCGTTGTGGGCGGTGTAGGTGATCACCTCGTGCCCGTGATCCTCCAGCAGCGTCTTCTCGGCCCGAAACACCTGGTCCTCGCCGCCCCGGCTCTGGTAGAAGTTGTGGAGCATCAGGACCCGGAGCGACTCGCCCGGCGAAATCTCAGGCACCCGTTCCATGGCGGCGCCCCTAGACGGCGGCCAGCTGGCGCGCATCGTCCGGAGCGCGCCAGCGCTCGCGGTTGTACTCGTAGATCTCCTGAAGAATCGCCGGGACGTCATACCTGAGCTGCCATTCCGGATAGTGGCCGGCGAACCGTCGGTTGTCGCTGATCCACCAGATATGATCGCCGACTCGGCTGACGTCGGAATAGGCCCACTGGAGTTCGCGGCCCGCGATCCGCTGGCTCTCGGCAATCGCTTCGAGCATCGAGCAGTTGCTGAACCGTCCGCCGCCGATGTTGTAGACCTCGCCGTGGCGCGGGGCGCGGCAAAACGCGTCGAAGCCGGCGATGAGATCGGCGCTGTGGATGTTGTCTCGGACCTGCTTGCCACCGTAGCCGTTCACGACATAGGGGGTTCCCGTCATGGTGCAACGCATCAGGTAGGCGAGGAATCCGTGGAGCGCGGTGCCGGAGTGGTTCGGTCCGGTCAGGCACCCGCCCCGGAAGCAAACCGTCCGGAGACCGAAATACTGGCCATATTCTTGGACCAGCACGTCCGCCGCCACTTTGGACGCGCCAAAGAGGCTGTGGAGGGTCTGGTCGATCGACATGTCCTCCCGGATGCCCGTCGCGTACGAATGGTCGGCCGCGATTTCCCAACGCGACGCCTCCTCCACCAGCGGGAGCCGGTTTGGGGTGTCGCCGTAGACTTTGTTCGTCGAGGTAAAGACGAACGCCGCATCCGGTGCGAAATGCCGGGTGGCTTCGAGCACATTGAGGGTGCCATTGGCGTTCACGGTGAAATCCATCTGCGGATCCCGGGCGGCCCAATCGTGCGACGGCTGAGCCGCCGTATGGATGACGGCCGAAATGGCGGACCCAGCTCCCCGGAAGACCCGGTTCAATGCGTCGGTGTCCCGGATATCGATATTATGATGGCGGTAGTTGGCTCCCAGGGCTTGCTGCACCCGGTGGCGGTTCCATTCCGTCGAGGCCTCTTCGCCGAAGAAGTGGCGTCTGAGGTCGTTGTCGATGCCGATGACGGTCGCGCCGAGGCCGGCGAAATGCATCGCGGCTTCGGAGCCGATCAGTCCGGCGGAGCCGGTGATTACGACAACGGACATGATGCCTGCCGATTCCATTCTGAAGGAGAAGTCATTGCGCCCCCGTGCCCTTGAGCACCGCGGGAATCGTCTTGAGCAGGAGACTGGCGTCGAGGGCCAGTGACCAGCGGTCGACGTACTCGAGATCGAGCGCGATCCATTGGGCAAAGGTCAGATTGCTGCGCCCGCTGACCTGCCAGAGGCAGGTCAGCCCCGGGCGGACGCTGAACCGCCGCATCAGCCACGGGTCCTCGAACCGGGCCACGTCCCGGAGCGACATCGGCCGGGGCCCGACCAGCGACATTTCGCCGGTCAGGACGTGCCAGAGTTGGGGGAGCTCATCCAGCGATGAGCGCCGCAGAAATTTGCCGATTCGGGTCATCCGCGGGTCGGCTTTGATCTTGAAGATCGGCCCGGCCGCCTCATTCTGCGATTCGAGTCCGAGCTGCATCGCCTCGGCGCCGTCCACCATGGAGCGGAACTTGAGCATGTGGAAGTGCCGCCGCCGGAATCCGAATCGCTCTTGGCGGAAGAACACCGGGCCCGGACTGGTGCTCCGAACCGCCAGGGCGATCAGCGCGAACAGCGGGGACAGCACCAGCAACATGGCGGCGGATCCGACGATGTCGATGACCCGCTTGACCCCGTGGCGGGCGTCATGCTGGGCCAGTGGCAGCGCCATGACGGTCGCCATCGCGTGCTCTTCGATCCGGGAGTTGGTCAGGCCGGTCGAAAAGATCGGAGCCGGATAGGTTGCCGACACACCCACGAGCTCGCACGCGACGATCGCCCGCTGAATCTCCTCGTATCGTGATTTGACCGGCAGGGTGATCAGCACCTCGTCAACGACCAGCCGCATCAAGACCTGCTCAAGGCCCTCGACTGAACCGAGATACGGGAGGCCGGTGGCAACCAGGGCCGGCTGAGGGTCCGTATCCACGAAACCAAGCGCCTGCCGCCGCACCAGCGGGTTGGCGTTGAACCCGCGGTAGACCTGGGCCGCGTTCGGGCCACTCCCGACGATCAGGGTCCGGCGGGCGGGCCGTTGCCGGGTCCCCTGGCGGGCCGCCCGGACTCCGCTTCGGACCACCGCGGCCGACGGGGCCACCATCATCGCGAAAATGAACGCGTGCATTGGTTGGGCCGCGCCGCTTTGGCTGGTCAACGGAAAAATCATCGCGATGAGGCCGGCGATCAGGCTCGCCACCAGCAGGCGAGGCCACTCCCCTTTCCCATCCTGGAGCCGGGCGACCCGATAGAGGCCGCAACTCCAGAGCACCAGGGGCCAGGTGACGGCAAAGCCGGTCAGCAGCAGGACGTTCTTGAGCGAAATCCGAACGGCCAGGAACTCGTCCAGGCCCTGCGGCATCCCGTCGGCATTGCCCACGATGACCACGAGCAACAGCAGGACGACGCCCAAGACCGCATCGGCGATCAGCCAGCCGGTCGGCGGCGGAGCGGCAATCAGTCTCGTCGACGCTCTTCTCCGCATGGCAGGCATTGCCAGCAGGGGGCGGTCACGGGTGGCGTCAGCCATGATCGGCACCCGGAACGTCAGGCGTGGGCCGCATAGTACTTCTCGGCGCCGGCCAGATGCTGATACGTCCCATCGGCATACTGGGCTTGGGTGAGGTCAATATCGTTCAGGAGGGTGCCGAGTACCGGCGCCCGGGCGGCAATCAGCTGGTCCATCGCGAACGCCACAGCCGCGCGCTGGGTCCGGCCCGCTCTGGCGACGAGGATGACGCCATCGGCCACGGAGCCGAGGAGTGCGGCGTCGGCGAGCATGTTCAAGGGCGGACTGTCAATGACCACCACGTCGAATTGGGCCCTGAGGGTGCCGACCGCCTGGGCGAGGCGCTCGAGCGTAAAGTCCCGCGAGGGACCGGTCAAGAGCTCGCCGGTTGGCAGCAGCGCGATGGACGTGGTCGGGTTCACGGAGACGCGGCGGACGGCGCTCTCAATATTCGTCTTCTCCGCGAGGAGTTCGGTCAATCCGGGCTGGCGGGTTACCCCAAGAACCTGGTTGATAATCCCGCAGCGGGTATCGGCATCGATCAGGAGGACGTTCTCGCCCCGGGCGGCAGCCGTCAGCGCGTAGTTGATCGCGGTCAGGGTCTTCCCCTCGCCCGGGAGCGGACTCGTAAAGACGAGGACCTTCAAGGGCCGATCCTGGTACGACAGTCCCAGGTTGGTCTGCAACTGATTGAACGCTTCGCCGTAGGCTCCCGGGACGTTGTTGTGCAACACCAACCGCCGGGAGAGTGCCGCGGCTTCCGCGCTCGCTGGGTCGCCATTGAGGCGGGTCGGGGGCGGATCAATCGCGGTGGCCCGGAGCAGCCCCGCGAACCGCGGCGCGGCCTTGCCGTTGAGCCGGGCCATCGCGCCGGCCGCGGCGATCGGGACCCGCGGGAAGGTGCCCAGGACCGGAACGCCGGATACCCGCAGCAGGTCAACCCGGGAACGGATCGACCCGTCGGAGAGTTCGCGCCCGATCGCAATCGTTAGGCCGAGCAGGGCGCCGAGCACCAGCGCGAGCGCCAGGTTGGTCAGGGGTCTCGGCCGGAGCGGTTCGTCCGCCGCGTAGGCCGGGTCCACGAGCCGGACCGAAGGATCCTGGATTGCCTGGTTGACCTGCTCCTCTTTCAACCGGGTCTGCATCGTCGTGTACAGCGCGGTCAGGATGCTCGCGTCCCGCTCGAGGCGCGCGGTCTGGACTTCTTTTTTCGGGAGCGAATCCAGGGACCGTACGAACTGACCGGTGACCCGGTCGAGCCCCGCCACCTGGTTTGTCATCCCCTCGAGATAGGTCGTCGCGATACTCTTGAGCTGGGTGTCGAGCTCACCGATCCGCGCCGAGAGCGACTTCACGTCGTCATCTTGCCACGTCCGCCGGCGGAGCAGGGTCGCGCGGTCGTTCTCGAGCACCGCCAGGCTGCTCAAGAGCTCGCTTGCCGCTTGGTTCTTGAGGAGCGCCGGATAGCCGATCAGCCGGCGATAGGGAGAAGGCCCAGTGGGTGAGGCCGCCGCGTCCCGGTTGATCTGCTGCATCACCGCGGCCAACGCGCCGCGTTCCGCTTCGAGTCCGCCGCGGTCGGCCTCCACTTGGGCCAGCCGGATCACCTGGGTCCGGGCTTGCTCGCGGGGATCGACGGCTCGGGCTCGCTCCCGGTACCGCTGCAGGCTGTCCTCGGCGGTGATGAGCTGGGTCCGCAGGGTATCGACCTGCGCGGTGAGAAACGTCACCGCGAGGCCGGCCCGAGACCGGAGTTCCGTGTGCCGGGATTGGATCAGATGGTCGGCCAAGAGATTCGCGACCCGGGCGGCGACCTCCGGGTCGTCCGCCAGGAATCGAACCTGGATCAGGTCCGCGTCCCGGGCTGGGCGAGTGACCCGCAATGCCGTTTGGAACCGCTTCAGGGCGGCGCCTTCGGACCGGATGCGGAGTTCGATGTCCGGTGTCGTCGCGGCTGCCCGCGCGAGGGCCAGGGTCACGCCACTGATCGTGACGGGATGATCGAGGCGGGCCCGGACGCTCGTTGTGGCGTTGCCCTTTTGCCAGACCGTATACCCGGTATCGCCGTCCACCCGGACCATCAGCGTGGCGGTATCGGCCCGGGGGTCCACTCGGAGCACCGGGAACAACGCGGTGATCGGGGCGCCCCGCGGCGATCGGAGTTCGGCCCGGAGCCCGAGCGAATCAATCACGACCCCGGCCGCCGTCCGGCCCCGGAGTACTTCGATCTCAGTGCTGATCCGGCCCTCAGTGGCGAGTTGTTCGACGAGCTGAGGCAGGTTGAGCTGCTCATGCGCAAACCGGAGCATGCTCGAGGCCTCATAGACGGGCCGGGCCTGCCAGGTGTAGAGCGCCACGAGCCCGACGACGGTCAGGACGGAACTCAGCATGACCCATCGCTGGCGCCAGATGATCCCCCCAAAGGCGGGCCGGCCCAACCCGCTCGGAACCGGGAATGGGGTGGAGCTCCCCGTCATGGGTGGGGCGTCGGGATTCGATGGGAAGAGGCCGGCCATGTGATTATCTCAGGGCTTGATGACGGTCGCGATGATGATGGCGGTGGCGGTAATGCCGGCGCCGACGAGGGGACCTGAGTTCCGGGCGAACCAGCTTCGCTGCGGGACGAAGAGCTGGTCGCCCGACCGTACGCCGGACCGGAAGAGCACGGCGTCGCGCTGGAGGGTGGTCGCTTCGCGGTCGCCATTGCGAAGCAACTCGACCCGGTCGGACTGGCCTTCCGGTGTGGCGCCGCCGGCTTTGGCGAGGGCATCACCGATCGTTTCGGTTTGGCCCACGTGATAGAGCCCGGGGGAGCGGACCGAACCCAAGACGTTGACCCGCCGGAAGAGCCCGACCTCAATCGAGGGGTCCCGGAGGTAGACGGTGTAGCGCTGGACCAGGAGGCGCTTGAGCGAGTCGGCGGAGAGCCGCGAAATCGACAACGGACCGATTCTCGGAAACACGACATCGCCATGCTCGTCGACCTGGTAATCGCCCGAGAGATCGGGCTCCCGCCAAATCTTGAGTCGTACCATGTCGCCGGCCCGGAGGCCTTCAGGCGTCGCCTGAGCCCGGACCGGTGTGCTTGCCGCGGCTTGCATCAAGAGAGCCGCGCTGATGACTGCTATTCTCATAGGTTTCCTTTCGAGCCGGTCGTGACCGGTGACGACCAAATATGTTTTCGCTACGGGGCGGTGACTATCACTCTTGCGGACCATCTAAGGACTCGATCCAAGGAGGGATGCACCTCGGGGGCGGTCACCCACGGTCAGTTGTCCAACAGAACGGCGACCCGGTGCCACCGCCCGACGTGGGCGCAGATCACCTGAATCATGACCGTCAGCGGCACGGCGATGATGGCGCCCGGAATACCCCAAACCCAGCCCCAGAACAGCAGGCAGACGAAGATGGCCACCACGTTGAGTGGCATCTTGTGGCCGAGCACGTAGGGGGTAATCAGATTTCCCTCCAGCAAGTTGATCACAAAAAAACCACCGGCGGCCATGAGGACCCGCCCAGAGTCATCAAAGGCCACCAAGGCCGAGACCACGATGAGGGCCAGGGTGACGAGGGCGCCGACGTATGGCACATAGTTCAGCACGAAAGCCACCGCGCCCCACAGCATCGGGTTGGGCATTCCGACGGCGGCGAGCAGGCCCCAGGTGGCCCCGCCCACGAAGAGGCTGATGATGGTATTGAGGACGAGATAGCGGGACATGTGCCCCTCGATCTGACCGAGTGCATCGGTCAGCCGATCGCGGCGCTCGCTATCCCCGACCATTCGGCGCACCTTCACCCGAAGGAGACGGCCCGACGCCAGGAGGAAATAGGTGAGAAACACCACCGTCAATGTTGAAGCGGCCGCGTTGGCGGTGGTGCCGCCGATCTGGGCGAGCACCCCGGCCGATTGCATCTGGACCTTCGGAGCCTGGCCGCCGGCCGGCGCCGTCGTCGCTTGCTGCAACTTCTCCGCGGTCTTCTGGAGGCCGCTGAGCGGCCGGATCAGTTTGCGGAGTCTCGTCTCGACCTTGCTGACGGTCGCGGGCGCGTCCCGAAGCCACTCGGCCGCCGGGTCGGCCAGCCACGCGGTGCCGGCGCCGATGACGCCCACGGTCCCAAACACGACCATCGCGGCCGCAATGCTCTCCGGGATCTTCCGGGCCTGAAGCCATCGAACCGGCGGACTGAGCAGGAACATGAGCAGTAACGAAATGGCGATCGGGAGCAGGAGCGACGACGCCAGTTGCAGGCCTTCGACCACCAGGAGCAGCAAAATCAAGGTCAGGATCAGACCGTGATTCCCGGAGCCCGCGGATTGGGGGTCCGCGGGCGGTCTGGAGGAGGAGGGCTCGTTCGCGGGCGTCGTCATCTGGTCCGCTCAGAACCCGAGGGACAATCCGACACTCAGGGTGAGGTCATTCTGGAACTTCTTGCTGCCGTCGAAGTCCCCGCCGTAGAGGTAGTCCTCGGCATCGAACCGGAGTCCGACGTGGCTGGCCAGCGGAAACCGGATCCCGAGGCCGACCACGCCGCCAAGGTCGGTGACGCTCCGATCCTGGCGGAGCACGTCGCGGCCCCGGCGAATGATCGCCGGACCGACGCCGATGTGAATGCCAACCGGCGAGGTGGCCTGACTGAGGCCTAACGCGAGCTTCACGCTGCCCACGAAGACGTTGGTGTTGCGGTCGCCGTTCACGACGGCCCCGGCGAACGTGGTGCGCGCCGGAGCCAGGCCGGCGCTGAACTCAACGCCAACCGGGCTCTTGCCCCAGATCGTGAGCCGGCCGCCACCGATGAAGCTGTTCCGGCGTTTAATGTCGGTCCCCAGCAACGAGTAGGAGTTCTGGGTCGGGACGTACATCCCGAACCATGGCGAGATGCTCACCGACCCTTGGGCGTTGGCGTTCGGGGCCCAGCCGAGCAACCCGGCCGCCGTCACGATCAAGATTCGCGTGGCGATCCGGGTCATTTGGCCACCCCCGCCGCGGCGACGGCACCGGGGGTCACCGTGTCGTCGAACGTGATGAGGCTCAATTTGTCGGGCGAGATCCCGGTCAGGATGATGGTGTACGACCGGCCCGCGGTCAGGACCATCTTCGGAACCGTGACCAACCTGGCGCCGCCTTTGTCCTTCCGGATCTCGAACGTCGCCGTGACCGGATCAACGTCTTTGAAGCCGGCCTCCGTCGAGTAGCTGATGTTGTTGAAGACGGGGTCCTTCCAGCCCTGGGCCACGAAATCGACGTCCTCGAGACCGGGGGCGGCGTGAATCATCCGAAGCCGCGCCTTGCCGCTGTCCGGCACGAGTTCGTCGCGGAGAACCCGAAGCGACGCCCCACCCTTCTCGTCGGAGAGCGCCACGATCGTGTAGCGATACCCGTCCGTCATCGTTTCGCTATTGGTCGCGAGCTCGGCGCCGGTGCCCGGGGCCCGCAGCGAGAAGATCGAGACATTGTCGCCCATCTCCATGTATGGCGTGACCGCCTGGTACGCGGTGCCGCCGAACAGGTCCCGCGTATCGGCGGTCATGACCACGGCGCCGCTGCCGGGAAGGGCGTTGACGAAACGGACGAACGAGGTGCCGCGTTTGGCCGCCGCGTCACCCGAGGCGGACGTGCTTTTCCCTTCGTCGGAGTTCGTAACGACGGGCGTTTTGGTCTGGGCGCCCGAGCAGCCGAGCAAGACGGCGGCGCCGAGCGGGAGGATCCTCAAGTTCAACATGCGGTCGGTCTCCTTCAAAGCCTGCGTGATTGGTGCCGGTAAAACACCAAAGGCGAACCCGTCTCCCGTCGGGAGCCGGATGTCGCCTTCATCTCGGGGGCTCGTTGGCCCTCGCGGTAAGGGTGGGACCTCGGTTGCGTCCCAATGTCTACGGCCGTCCTTCGACGGCGGCCCGGGTTAGGGCGTCTTCACTGCGTCGATCCGGTCGCTCCAATCGTCGATCTGCTTCTCGACGGCGTCCTTGGTGTGGCCGTACTTCTGCTGGAGCTTCCCGACGAGTTGGTCGCGTTTGCCCGCGATGACGTCGAGGTCATCGTCCGTGAGCTTGCCCCACTGTTCGCGGACGCTGCCCTTGATCTGCTTCCAATTGCCTTCGATGCGATCCCAGTTCATGTTCGCCTCCTCAGTGATCCTGCGTGATGGTACCCGATTGGTTCAGGCCTGGACGAGTTCGGGTCCCCAAGCGATATGCTCCCCACTCCGCCCGAACACGGCCACTTGAACCCGGTTGTCGACTTCAAGCTTGGCCAGGATGTTGTGGACGTGACACTTGACCGTATGAATGGCGATCCCAAGCCGGGTCGCGATCTGTTTGTTGCTGAGCCCCTCGCAAATGCGATCGACCACCTGGCGCTCGCGCGACGTGAGACGATCGCTTCGAGACGTCGATCGGAGGCCCCCCGCCTGGCCCTGCCGGGTGAGTGCCCCGAGAAATGAGCGGGTCATGCTCGGAGACAAGTACTGGGGGCCCGGCCCCGCTCCGTTGAGCGGAGTGCCGGCGGCCTGGACGAACCCGGTAAGATCATGATCAAACGGGAGCAAACCGACGACGATCATCCGGGGGGCGGTGCTATTGATCTCTGCGACTGCGGTCATGGGTAGCTCCTCTGCAGGTTGCGTCCACAAAACAAAAAAGGCGCCTCCGTTGGCTCCTCGTGGAGCCTCGTAGCGCCTTCATCTTGGGGGCCTTGCTGCGCCCACTCGATAAGGATCGACCGATCTAGTCTCGTCGGCCTGCAATCATACTACCACCACTCAGCCGGTCGCGCAAGCATTTGGCCGAACGTGGTCAGACGACCTCCACCAAAAGCTCGAGGCGATGACGAAGATCGCCGAGGTCTTTCGACTTGAACGAGGCCTTGGTGGCTTCCAGGACGCCGACGGTTTCCTTCACGGCGGCCAGCAACTGGGCGCCCCGGGGACAGTTGAGGAGCTGACACGGATGCTCGGCGTCGGCGACGCTCCGCCCGGCTAAGGCTTTGCTCAACTGTTCGAGGTCCGTGAGTGATCCCATCACGTTGCGCAGCGTCAGCGTGAGGAACACGTCGACCGCCGGGGCCGGTAGCGCCCGCTCCGGCTGGCGGATCGCGGTAACCTGCTCGAATTCTTGACGCCACCCTTTGAGCCGTTGCTCGGCTCCCTCCAAAATCTGGTAGGCCCGGAACCGGGACACCGCCCGCTCCACCCGAACGAGCAGGTCGGCAAACGGAACTGGTTTCACCAGGTACGCCGCGACCGGGAGCTCGATCGAAGCGATGGCCGAGCGAACCGAGGGAAACCCGGTCAGGATGATGATCGGCAATCCACCATGCAGTTCCCCGATCCGCCGCACCATCTCCAGGTCCGTGTTGCCGGGCATCTCGAGGTCGCTGATCAGCAGGTCGAACCGGCCGGTTGCCGCCTGCTTGAGGGCCTCGGCCCCGTCCCTCACGGTCTCGCAGTGGAATCCTTCGCGACGAAGCAGCGCGCTGGTCGATTCGGCGAACGTTGTCTCGTCGTCCGCAAGGAGGATGCTGCCTTTCGTGGTCACGGTGAATCTCCTGGTCGAGGTCCGCAAGGAATCTGAATGGTAAACAGGGCCCCACCCTCGGCGGCGTTTTGCACGGTGACGGAGCCTCCGGTCGCCTCCACTGAGCGCCGGACGAGCGAGAGCCCGAGGCCCATTCCTCCGATCGTAGGCCCCAGCTTGGTGGAGACGAACGCGTCAAAAATCCGGCCCTGGATCTCCTCCGGTACACCGGGGCCGCGGTCCCGCACCGTCAGCCAGAAGGTGTCGCCTTGCGTCCAGGCCCGGACCGAGACCATCCCGCCTTGTGGGGAGGCCTCGATCGCGTTTTGAACCAGGTTGTAAACCGCTTGGCGAAGGAGGCCGCTCGGGATCGGAACGACCGAAGGGGACGCCGTGGTATCGATATCGATCGTGACGCCGCTGATCGGGGTGACCCGTCCGAGCACGGCGGCCACATCGGCGATGACGGTGGCCACGGCGGAGCCCTGGTTCTCGTCATCGGACCGGTAGGTCTCGTACAGCTGCCGGGTGACGGCGGCAATTCGGTCGATCTCTCGTTCAATCGCCCCGACAAAACGGAAATACGGATGGCTTTCCGGCACGGCGTCCTTGATCAGGAGGAAGGCGTTCTGGATTCCCGCCAACGGGTTGTTGATCTCGTGGGCCACCTTGCCGGCGAACCGGCCCATCATGCTCAGGGTCGTCAACTCCCGCATCGCCCCCTCGCTCTCGTCTCCGTCGGGCACGGGCTGGCCCTCGACCACGTACTGGATCGCGGCACCGCGGCTGTTCAGAATCGGCGTTAGGGAAACCGCCATCGTCGCCAGCCGATCGGGTCCGACGCGGATCTGTTCCTCGTACCGGACCGTTTCGCCATGCGATGCCTTGTCGAAGGCGGCCTTGAGTCGCTCCACTCGCTCCGCTCCGCTCCACCACGGGGTGTCCCACAGCTTGCGCCCCCGGACGTCGGGTTCCGCGCCTTGAAGGTAGGAAAGGGCAGTCCGATTCGCTTCCAGCACCGCGCCGTCGGCGTCGAGCAGGCTCTCGAACTGGAGCCGGTTTTCAAACAGGGTGCGAAACCGTTGCTCGCTCGTCGCCAAAGCCTCGTCGGCGCGTTCTTGCTCGGTGATATCGGCGCAGATGCCCAGCATCCGAACCGGGCGTCCGTCCGGTCCGCGGGCCACCACCCGCCCCCGATCGACGATCCGATGCCACCCGCCGTCCAAGGCCCCGATTCGGTATTGGGCTTCGAATGCATCGGCGTCCCCGTCCAAGTGGCCGGTGAGAGCGGCGTTCACCCGCCCGCGGTCGTCCGGATGGACGAGGGAGGTCCAGAGCGCTTCTTGGCCGCCAGGGGGAACTTGGCCGACGGCATAGCCAAGTCGTTGCCACATCGCTTCGCTCCGATTCCCGGTCCCGGTCAGGAGGTCCTTCTCCCAGAGGCCGTCTTTCGTGGTTTCGACGGCGCGAGCCAACCGGTCCCGTTCCGCCTGCCGAGCGCTGCCGACGCTCGACCGAACCAGGCCTAACGTCGCCGCCAAGAGGAGGCTGACGGCGATGCCAAGTCCAGCCACCACCGCCGGCAGGTCGGTTCGGAGGGCCAGCAGGGTGGCGGGGCGAGGCCAGATCGCGATGGTCCAGGTGCTCCCGGCGGCGGCGAAGTCGGCCTGGTGAGTCCAGCCCCGAAGCTCAGGAGGCGGATCCGGGCTTTGGTAGACCACGGCCTGGCGGTTGGAAATCACCACCGCATAGCCGTCGATGGTCCCGGCGACCGCGCCTTCCACCAACGGCTGGGCATCGAACTTGGCGACCAGCCGGCCGTGGCATCCGCCCGGGCCACATCGGGGGACCGCCAGCAGGTAGTATGGCGGTCCGGTGGGCCGGTCGACCAAGAGACCAACCACCTGATTCGGGGCAATCGGGCGCCGGGGCGGAAGCAATGGCTCGAGTAGTTGCCCGAGCCGGGCCATGGTTGGATCGGTCGCTGCCGACTGGGGCTGGATGGCGCCGATGGTCATCGTCGAATCGAGCCAGGCCACCGCCGTCAGCCCATCGACCCCGCCGATCAGCTGGGCCGACGCCACCATCCACGGGGCCGTGGGATCTTCCGGCCGGTCGATGCTCAACGAACCGAGCCGCCGCAACGCCCGGGTCGTGGCCTCGAACCGAATGGACAACTGGCGGGCGACGCCGCCGGCTTCGGCGCTCAGCTGTTCCGTCGCGAGGCGGTGTTCTTCGGCCAGGATGGCCCGCCAGAAAAACATGGTCGCCACGACCATGCTGGTGGCCGCCGCATGCGGCAGCCAATCCGGAAGCACGGCGGCGAGGTCGGCCTGGCGCCACGAGTGGAAGGTGATCGTCAGCCCGATCAGGACGAAGGCCACCGTCCCTTGGATCCCGCTCGCGATATCGCCGCTCACCCGAATGGTGTCGCTGAGCACCCCCGTGGCCTGTGACAGCAAGGCAACGGCCGACACGCCGGCGATGATGGTGCCCATCGTGCCGGCGACGCTGGCCGCCAGCCGGTTCCATTGGTCGAGATAGACCGCGAAAAAGGCGACGCCGATCAGGGTGACCTTGAGCGCGGCGGCCGCCGGCATTCGGGGTGGGAAGGGCGCGCCAATCGTGGCCCAGGCGATATCACCAACAATCAGGCGGTCGACGGCGATGCCCGTGCCGAGGGCGTACTCGACCAAGGAGGCAACGCCGATCACGAACGCGACCGTTCCACCGGCCATCAGGAGGCTCCGGCGATTCCGGGCGATTCCCCACAAACCAACCGCCGCTCCGAGGAGGCCGAGCGCGAGGTTGAAACGAACCGGGGGCAAGGAAGGGACGAGTCGGACCAGGATCGATACCCGAAACAACCAACCCGCCAGGACGAGCAGCGCGGTCGCCCCGATCAACCCGGCCGCCCACGCGGTCAAGCGACGAGCACGAACCTCGGAAACCATCGGGCTGGACACAGGCGCCTTGGGTAGATGGGCCGGTCCCGTCCGGTTGACGAGACAACCTCATCGGGAGTCTACCCTGGATCCGGCCGAGTTGCCAGCGAGATCGGGCCCGGGTTCATACCTTCGATCTAGCTCGCCTCAGCGCATTGATGGATTGGTTTCCCGGTCCGCCCGCGATACCGTCCGACATGGCGAACCCAGTCCACCGAGTTTCCTCAGTCGAGGACCTATCCCATCTCCGGCAATGGGTCGCTGGCTATGTCGTCGATTTCGTTCTTGCGAGGCGCGGGGTGGCGTCGCGAATAGCAGGGTGGTGGTGTGGGCCCGATGCGTGGTGGTTTTCACCGTGGCGCGTTGCGGGGCGTCGCCGGACGCCCCGCAACCCTGTCGGATTAGACGACCCGCCGTCCCTGAACGACCCGTAAGACGACGACAACAACCGCGGCGACCAACAGAATATGGAGCAACCCGCCGGCGGCATACCCGCCGACCATGCCCAACGCCCACATCACCAGCAGAATGACTGCAATTGTGCCTAACATGGATCCCCAACCCTTCTGAAATGGTGGAAGGCGAGTCGTTGGCCGCGGCGATTCCGCGAGTCCGCCCGCCATCTCGGTTTTCGAGCCCCGTCTGCAAGACTAGGCAGGGCGCTACCCAGCCACCATCGATCGTCCGGCTGAGTTACGGTCTAGTCCGGCGGGGCGCTCACCGGCTCCGCCTCGATCCATCCTTCGCGAGTTGCGCTGGGTGAATCGAGGCGGAGGATAGGCCCCACAGCGCCCGGGGGACCGGGGAGGTCACCACGAGCGGTGGAATGCGAACGCCTCGTCGGGGTAGGAGACGAGGGCCCGGGCCTACCTTACTCCTGTCGTGCCGCGAAACGGGCGAGCTGGACGCTCGCGTTTTCCTTCTCGTTCAGTGATATCGCCAAGAGGTCCACCATCGAAAGCAGTCCGACCCGCTTCGCCAGGGTCATGGCCGCCCGGTATTCCGCGATGGCCCTCTGCGCCTGCCCCAGTGCCGCGGCGACGACCGTGTGAATCGGGACGCCGCTCGGGAAATCCTCATCCGAGTGGGCGTCGACTGGCCGTTCCGCCCACCGCTTGAGGCCGGCCAACCCATTGGCGGCACCGCCGGCGGATTGGAGGATCAGTTCGAGACGGACCAGCTGACGGCTGGTTTCCTTTCGCTGGTCGGAAAGGGCCAGGCGGAGCGGAAGCCCGGTGCATTGGCGGAATACTCTCGGCAAATCGAACGCCAGCTGTCGCTCCGCGGCGTAGAGCCGACTCAGCCGCCGGAGCAGCGCCTTGCTCTGGTCACGAGGGCGGCCACCGGCTGACACCATCGACCCGGTGGCCGGCCTGGTCCGCGCGGGGGTAACTAGATCTCGGGCGTTCATCGGAATCCCATGGTATGTCAGCTTGACGTTCGGTGCGAGCCGGCCACTCTTCTTCGCGACAGAAGGTGGGGATTTCTACGGGGGAGCGCTATCACCTCTTGGATGGATAGGGGGGCTAGATCGGCGGCATCATCCCTTGGAATTAGTTCCCAACCAGCCCCAATGATCGATTGGCGGGGCGGTCGCCTTCCGGTAGGATTCGGGTGCTGAAACCGGCCGGGGTGTATCGCCCCGCATCTTTCCAGGAGACCAGAATGTTGAAACCGATCGCACTATCGATGATCATCGCTGTCGCCGTCTGCGGCTTGACCGCACCTCTTGTTGCTCAAACCCGGAGCGCGGTCACCGGTGCGGAGATGGATGCCGCGGTTGCCGGGCGCCCTGCGGGCAATCGCGAGGTCGTTCGGCAGTTCCTGTCCACCGACCAGGCCCGGACGGCCGCTCAGGGGATGGGTGTCAATGCGGCCGACCTGTCGGATCGCGTCGGGACGCTTGATCCGGTGTCGCTCCAGCGGCTGCGGGACGAACTGGCTGACCGAGGCCTCGCGGGCGGCGCCGACACGATCATCATCAGCAGCACGGTCGTCATCATCGCCTTGTTGCTCATCATCCTCCTCACGGACTAACGCCCGCCGCGAACCGGCCGGATGCGAGGCATTGCGCGGCTGGTCGCGATCGGCTGGTGCGTTACCACGGGACTGGGTCGTGCCTCCGCACTGGCCCAGTCCCCGCCGTTGGTCCAACCGGCCGGGCCCGCCGCGGTCCTCGACGTCCCCTACCTCCCCCAGTCGGTCTTGCTCTGCGGGGGGGCCGCGGTTGCCATGGTGGAACGGTGGTGGGGGCGTCGGGGCGTCTACGCCGAGGACTTTGCCGGCCTGGTCCGGCCCGCGTTAGGCGGCATCCTCACGGCCGAACTCGCGCCGGCCGTTCGCGCCAGGGGGTGGGACGCCGCCGTCGAGCGGGGCTCACCAGAATTGGTTCGCCGGCACCTCCGCGAGGGGGTTCCGGTGGTCACGCTTATTCAAGTTGCCCGCGATCGGTATCACTACGTCGTCGTGCTCGGCTGGAGCGAGGGCCGCGTGGTCTTCCACGATCCGGCCGGAGCCCCCAACACCATCCTTGAAGAGAGCCGGTTTCTGGCCCGCT
>JANPEL010000230.1:0-24608 GCA_031431925.1 Gemmatimonadota bacterium
CCGGCAATGAATCGACCAGACATGATTTTCCTCCAAGAAGATGAACGTCCTCGGAACGCCCCGCGTTGGAGCGCCCGTCAGAGCCAGAACAACCCCCTCCCGTCCAAACCTGGGCGTTAAGGGGGTTGTTGGGGGTCGACCGTAAGCCGAGTTCTGTTCGGACGCCCAAAGGCATCCGGATAGTCATCTCTCTAGGGCGACCGTTACCAGGCGCCTCCAGCAGCCTACCCGCGGCTCGTCCCGAAGGACGTGGTCGGTGTGGGTCGCACCTCGCCGCTTATTTGGCCTTGCTCCGACTGGGGGTTACCGTGCCGTTGCTGTTACCAGCAACGCGGTGGGCTCTTACCCCACCTTTTCACCCTTACCCCGTGGGCCTAAACCCAAGGGGCGGTTCGTTTTCTGTGGCCCGATCCGTCGCCTTTCGGCGCCCAGGCGTTACCTGGCAGTCTACCCATTGGAGCTCGGACTTTCCTCGGGGACGAAAACCCGCCCCGCGACTACCCCGTCGGCCCCCGGGGCATAAGGTAATCGGATCAGCGCCCTTCGGCCGTTCCGGTTACGGCGGCCAAGCGCTGCCGGGCCTGCTGCACGACCGTCAAGAGTTCGACATCGGCCCCGGCCCATTGGTCGATGACGGCCCGATACTCGCCGGCCGCCGCGGCAAGTTGATCGGTGCGTTCGAGGGCCTGACCGCGAAGGAGCCGGACCCTTGGGAGCAGGACCCATCGCGAATCAAATCCTCGGGAACTGAAACTGGGCGGAGCGAAGTCTTTCAAGACCTCGATCACCTTCGGATAGTCGCCCAGTTCGAAATAGGTATCCGCGATGATCGGCCGGACGTCGCCGTCCCACTCCCAGGAGCCGGTTCGGCTGGCACTGGAACCGAGGGAGGCGAGGAGGGCTCGGGCGGCGGCCGCATCCCCTGCCCTCGCGGCGATCAAGGCCCTGAGCACCGGGGGCGAACTCTGGTCCGTCATCCGGTCGAGCTCGGAGAGCGCCGATCGGTCCGCGGTCGGACCGAGCAGGAGACCGATCGCAGCCGGGGCTATGGAAGCGAGGTCGGCGATCCGTTTCTCCGACCGAGCGCTCTTCACCAGCTCAAGGCCCCGGTTCCATACGGCCCGCAAACGGTCGGTCCGGGTGCCGGCCGCGCCATAGAGAGCTCCCAGTTTGGCGACTTCCCAGAGGTCGTCTTCCCGCTCCTTCTCTGCGGAATCCCGATCCTCCGGACGATTCCGGCGGAGTTCGCGTCCGAGGCGAATCAGGGCCGTGGCGCCCTGGAGGTCGCCGAAATATCCCAGCGCCCCAATCCCCGTCATGGCGTCCAGGAGGGGTTCCGGGGCAAAATCCAATTCGCCAAACACATGCGGTCGGACCCGCGGCAGGGCCTGGCGAACGGTTTCGGCCGCCCCGCGAAGGTCTTTCGCGACAAACTGCGTCCTGGCCTCCAGGAGGCTGAAGAATGCTTGCACCGAGTCTGGAAACAGGCTCCGCAACTGGCCTAAGGTCCGTTGGGCCTCCGCGGTTCGGCCGCTGGCGAGGTAGGCCTTGTACAAGTGGTAGTGGGCCCGCGCCGTGTTGGGTTGGAGCCGGGTCCAGGTTTGGGCCAGTTCAATGGCCTGCCCCATCGCCCGCCGGCGTTCGTTGCCCAACGTCGCGGAATCAGGCCCTGGCTTGTCTCCCAACGTCGCCAAGGAGTCGTTGCCGACCAAACGCAACCAGCCGGTCGGCGCACTGGCGTCGTTCAACAGCGCGCCGATATGCTCGTAGGCCAGACCGTAGGTTGAATCCAGTCCGATCAGTCGTCGAAACCCCTTCAACGATTGGCTGAGAAGCCCGGCTTTCATCTGGGGGCCGAACCCGGCATGGAATGCGGCATCGGCAACGCCGTACCACGCATCGACGTCGGAGGAGTCCTCCCGAAGCAACTGACCGTAGATGGCCAAGCCCCGGAGGAAGTCGCCGGCAACGAAGGTCTGATAGCCTTGGATCAGTCGCCGGTCCCGGTTCGGCAACCGCTCCGCGGTCCGAGCGGCCCGCCGAATCGCCGCCACCGCGGTGGTGTCGGCCGGACTCATCCACCCTCGGGTAATGGCCAACTTGTAGTTCGCCAGACTGAACATGCTGTCGAGGCGGACCGAGGTCTTCAGTTCCTCACTGGCTTCGCGGAGCCGCCAATGATCGAGGGCATCGACGCCGCGGAGATAGGCGCGGTAGGCTTCGAGCGATTCCGTGGTCACGGATGTGAGCGATGCCCAGTTCGTCTTGGGCGCTCCCGTAAGGTCCAGGAGCTTCGCGGCGAGTTCGTCGAAGAGCGGGCGGACGTCGGCTGCCGCCAGCCCGTCGACCCGAACCGGAGCGAGCGCTCGGCCGGAGCCGACATCATACGGCCGGGCCACCAAGTGGATGGAATCAGCGACCTCTGCAAAATCTCCCAGGATCACCGTCCACACCCGGCCCTCCCGGGCGAGTTGGCGCGCCAAGGCGAGGCCGATGGCGCCTTGATCGGCCGCATCGGCGTTCCGAAGCAAGTCATGGACTCTGGCCGGATCGACAATGGTCAAGTCTCGCCATTGCGACAACGCCAGCGACAGCATGTTCACGCTCCCGTTTCGGAGCCACGCAAACGGCTCTGTTTCGCGGAGATTCTCGAACGGCAGGACGAGAATCGATCGGCGCGGATCGACACCGCGAGCCGGCCCATCGGGCCGATCGAGAAGGCCGAGGGTCATCGCGGTGAGAACGGCTACCCCAACCAGCCACGGCGCGATCCGGCTGGTCAGGCTTCGGGTTGCGCCGGCCGCCGCGGGGATTGGGGTCGGGTCCTCGCCGGTCAGGGCCTGGCGGAAGCTCCTCCCGGTGGGCCATCGTTCGTCCGGGGTTTTTGCCAGGGCCCGCATGATGGCCCGTCCCAATCCTGGCGGCAAGTTGGGTTGGATGGATTCCAGGGGCGGGGGCGGATCAAGGATCTGTTTGGAGATCACCGCCCGGTTGGGTCCGGTGAACGGCGGTGTTCCGGCCACCATTTCGTAGCAGACAATGCCCAACGAATAGAGATCGCTCCGGCCGTCCAGATCTTCGCCCGCCGCCTGTTCGGGACTCATGTAGGTCGGCGTTCCCATCACGGCGCCCGGGCCGGTGTGGCCGTCGTCTCCCTCTACGAGCCGGGCGATCCCGAAGTCTGCGAGCATCGCATGCGGCTCGGCCTCGGATCCCTCCAGCAGGATGTTCTCCGGCTTGAGATCGCGGTGGACCACTCCTGCCTGGCTGGCAGCGTCGAGGGCGTTCGCAATGTCGGACCCGATCCGAATGGCGACCTCCGGTCGGAGGCGCTTCTCCCGAACCAGCCGCTGCCGGAGCGTCTCGCCGGGAAAGTAATCCATCACGTAGTAGAGCTGTCCGTTGACCTCACCCGCAGAGTGAACGGAGACGATGTTCGGGTGACGGATCTTGGCAATCGTCCGGGCCTCAGTGAGAAAACGGGCGGCGACGATGGGGTTGGTGGAGAGATCGGGGTGAATGACCTTGACGGCTACCAGCCGGTCCAGGGTCAGGTCTCTGGCAAGGTACACCAGCCCCATGCCGCCCCGGCCGAGCTCCCGCTCGATCCGGTATTGGTGGCCAAGGGCGGCCTGTAACAGCTTCGGAAACGCGGCTGGGTCCATTCCTAACCGCACCAAGGAATCATCGTTCCGAAGATACATGGAAAAGCCTCCTCAAACCTGCTGCTCGCGAGTTCGCGGCCGATCAAGGGTTGGATGCCCGGTTCGGATGGGCCGTTGCGTTTTGACCCGTTCTGAGTCATTTGGCTGGGTCCCTCATTTTACCCTTCGTTGAGCCTCCGGGTGCAGCTTCGAACAGACTTCGAACCGGAGAATGGGATGTTGCCTGAACGAGGATGTCTGACGGTCGCCGCCGTGGTCGCGGAAACCGACCGGCTGGGACTGGATGCGGCGGGTCTCGGGTGCTTCGCCGTAGTACACCGGTCCAGTTTGCCGGCGGCGACGCGGGTGATTCGGGAACATCCGATCGATGCGGTGGTGTTCTCGGTCCACGAGTGTGCCGGGCAGACGGTCGAGGACATCGACAACCTCGTGCGTCGATTCCCCGACATTCCAACCGTGGCGCTGGTGACCCGAGCCGATCCAGCGGCACCGGAAACCCTCCTGCGGCTAGGCGCGACGGGGGTGCGTCACGTCGTGGACGTCAGCGGCCCCAATGGCTGGCGGCGACTCCGGCAACTACTAGCCGAACCGGCATCCCGTCCCGCCGCCCGCATTCTCGCGCGGGTGCTCGACTCGATCCCTGACGTTCCGGCGGACGCGAGGATGTTCCTCGAGATGATGATCCGGCTCGCTCCCTCGACCTCGGTGGCGCGCCAACTGGCGGCCCACGCCCGAATGCGGCCCAGCACCATGGTGTCGCGGTTTGCCAGGGCCGGACTCCCGTCGCCGAAGACATACATGGCGGCCATCCGCTTGGTGTATGCCGCCCAGTTTTTCGAGAACGAAGGCCTCTCCATCACCGATGTGGCCTACCGGCTTGAGTGTTCATCGCCCCAGAGCTTCGGTCGGCATCTTCGAGCCATGCTTGGGATTACCCCGGGTGAGTTCCGCCGCCGGTTCACGTTTGACACGGCGATTGAACGGTTCGTGGCGTTACTGGTTGACCCGTATCGACTGGCGTGGGGCGAATTTCATCCGATGGAGCTTGGTCGGCCGGGCCGGCCCCCGGTATCGGGATCGGCGGGCCAAGAGAGACGTTCCAGGGTTCTCGGCGGATTGGTTGCGAAGACTACTGTTTAGCGATGACCCCCAATTTTGATATGGTAGTAATACAAGCAACCTCCACGCCGATCCGCTCGACGGCCGCAATCCCGCCCTGCTCTCGATCAACCACGGCGAGGACACCCAACACGAGGCCGCCTTCCGCCCGCACCGCCTCAACCGCCTGGATCGCCGAGCCACCTGAGGTCATGACGTCCTCAACGATGACTACGGCAACGCCGAGCTCGAAGTTGCCTTCGACTCGCCGCTTGGTGCCATGCTCTTTGGTGGCTTTTCTGACGCTGAATCCGTCGATGATGGGCGGCGAGTCCAGGCTCGCTCTCGCGATAGCGTAGGCCACCGGATCAGCCCCCATGGTCAGGCCACCAACGGCGGCCGGCTTCCAGCCCCGGTTTCGAACCGACTCAAGGCCGAGGGTGCCGATGAGGAACTGGCCCCTGGCGGCCATCGTGGTTTTTCGAGCGTCGATGTAGTAGGTGGACTTCCGACCCGAGGCGAGGATGAAATCCCCGAAGACCAGGGACCGCTCCCGCAGGAGCGTCTCGAGTTCGCTAAGAGCGCTCATTCCTTGCGGCGACGAAACAGGGACGAAAGAAACCCGCCCTTCCCCTTTTCATCTTGTTGAGCCGCTTCGCAGAAAGCCGTAGCGAAGTCACCGACCGTCTTCCAGCGTTTCGAAAGGTCGCGGTCCAGGCCTCGCATCACCGCCGTTTCCAGTTCGCTGGAGAACTTGATCGCCTTGTTGGCCTGGGACAGAGGGACCGGCGGCTTGGATAGTAGTTGCTGGAACAACTCTCGTGGGTTCTTCCCAGGGTATGGCAGCTGACCGCTCAGGAGGTGGTACGCGATCGTGGCCAAGCTATAGACGTCCGCCTGCTCCTTGACGAGTTCACCGCTCAAGGCCTCGGGGGCGACGTACTGGAGGGTGCCGACAAAGAACCCGGCCTTGGTGAGCCGTTGCGATGGGTCGTCCTCAGCATCCCGCGCGATCCCAAAATCCAAGAGCCGGGCCGTCTGGGATACCGGGTCGTACATGATGTTGGCCGGCTTCAAGTCGCGGTGGATTATGCCGGCCCGGTGGGCAACGACGAGGGCGTCGGCCAGTTGCCGGATGATCTTGGCGGTCAAGTCAGGGGCTAGCGGGCCGGCGGCTGTCAGGAAGTTGGCGAGCGGCTCCCCGGCGGCCCATTCGAGGGCCAGGTAAAACATCCCCTCGGCCTCGCCGTAGTCGTAGGTGTTGACGATGTTCGGATGGTCGAGGCGAGCGCCAAATTCAGCCTCTCGGAGAAACCGCTTGACCGCGACTGGGTCTTGGCTCATCCGGGAACGGAGTACCTTGACGGCGGCGAGGCCGCGCGTGGGGTGCTGGGCGCGGTAGACTGTCGCGGTTCCACCCTCGCCAACGAAGGCGAGAAGCATGTAACCGGCCACGGTTCGGCCGACGAGGTTATCTTGGCTCATTGGATCGGTTCAAGGTATACGCCGCCCAAGGGCTTAAGCAAGGAGCCGGGACCTTCTCCGTCGCGGTTCTCCCACTAAGCTATTGAAGGATTCCTGCCTCATGAAACGTCGCCCCCGCCTCCTGAACGCGATAGCCCTGCTTCTGATCGGCACCGGGTGCTCGTCCGGTCGAGGCGCTCCACCGGGGTCACCGGGGACCGCCACCGACCAGACGTTGACCGAGTTGTTCAGCTTGTCGACGGTTTTTCAGCGGCTCGGCCGCTTGGCGGGGACCGGCCCGATTCCGTTCGTCGGCAATGTGGCGCTGCTCGCCGGTCGAGGTGACTCGACCATGATGACGGTCGGACTGTCGTTCGAGAATCGAGCCATCTCGTTTCAGCGCGATCAGGGGACCTTCGCGGCCCGGTTCCGGGTGGACATTTCCCTGACCAGGACCGGCGCCCCGCCGATCACGGTCAGCAAGACGGAGGTCGTTCGGGTGGCCTCGTTTCAAGAAACCCAGCGGAACGAAGAAACCATCTTCTTTACCCAATCCTTTCTCCTGGCGCCGGGTAGCTACACGGTGGCGGTCGTGGTTCGTGACCCGGCATCGACGGCGGCCAGCCGGGTCGAGAAGGTGGTGGAGGTACCGGCCTTTCAGGCTGGTTCGATCTCAGTGCCGACCATGGTCTACGAGGTCCGGTCCCGGACATCCGTTACCGACTCGCTCCACGCCATTCTGAATTCCCGGGGCACGGTGTCGCATGGCGGTGGCGACACGTTGTTCATCTACGTGGAGGGATACCGGTTCTCCGGTCCCACGCAGATTCCGGTGACGGTTCGGGATGATCGTGACAGCGTGGTGTATCGCTCTGAAGTCCAATTTACCGGCGGCAAGAGTGTCGAGGGGCGGGTGGTCCGGTTCGGCTCGGACGCGCCGCCGCTCGGTGAGCTCAAGATCCAGTTTGGCGAGGGGCCCTCGGCTCGGAGCGTTCAGGCCTTGGTCTCCTTTGCGAAGGGCTGGGTCGTCACCAACTACGAAAACCTGTTGACTTTGCTGCGATTCTTTCCGTACGAGCCCGGGTTGCTGGGTAACCTCAGGAGTGCCAAGCCCGCCGATCGGGCGAAGTTGTGGCGCCAGTTCTTTGCGGTGACCGACCCAATTCCCGAGACCAGCAACAACGAAGCGTTGGACCGGTACTTCACCCGGATCGCCTTTGCCAATGAACGATTTCGGGATGAGGGCGGGGAAGGGTGGCGGACTGATCGCGGCGAGGTCTTCGTGACCCTGGGGGAGCCCGACCAAGTGTTGGAGAACCCGCCATCCAGTGATCGACGGATCATCCGATGGTACTACAACGAATACCGGGCGGTGATCGATTTCGAGGGAACGCTTGGCTTTTCCCGGATGCGGTTGACGCCGAACTCTCGCTCGGAATTCGCTCGGGCGCGGTCGCTGGTGGTACGCGACGCCCGAAACCGATAGTCGTGTCGTCGAAACAATCGCGGGGCGATCGGGGAATTCCCGGTCGCCCCTTCGTTGTTTCAGCTTACCTTTCCGTCTATGCCAGCTTCTGAGATCCCCAGGCTGTTCCTGATCGACGGCCACGCCCTGATCTACCGGTCCTTTTTCGCCATGATCAGCCGGCCGCTGCGAACCTCCCGCGGAGAGAACACGTCGGCGGCCTGGGGTGTCGTCAATTTTCTACTCCGTCTCCAGTCAAAATACCGCCCGGAGTACCTGATCTGGGTTCTCGATAAGGGAGATTCGTTTCGATCGGCGATGTATCCCGAGTACAAATCGACGCGGCAAAAACTGGACGCGGAACTTCAACAGGACTTCGACCTGGCGTTGGAGCAAACCCGCGAAATCCTCGAGGCCTTTGGGGTGCCGGTCGTAGCGATCGACGGATACGAAGCCGATGATGTCATCGGGACTCTAGCCCGCCGAGAGGCCGATCGAGGCGTGCAGGTCGTCATCGTGTCAGGCGACAAGGATTTCTACCAGTTGATCGGGCCCCGGATTGCTCTCCTCAACCCGGGCCGGGGGGGGCCGGCCGGGGTCGAAGAACATTGGGTTGACGAATCCAACGCTTCGGAGCGGTTGGGGGTCGAGCCATCCAAGGTGATCGACTACCTGGCCCTGGTCGGTGATGCGTCCGACAACGTACCGGGGGTGCATGGGGTCGGGGAGAAGACGGCGGTGCTGCTGCTGGCTCTGTTCGGGGATCTCGATACCATTCTGGCCAAAGCCGGCGAGGTGAAGGCCAAACGGGCCCGTGAAGCCCTCCTGGCCGAGGCCGACCAAGCCCGGCTATCCCGACAGTTGGTGACGATCAGGAAGGACGTACCAGTCGGAATTGAACTCCGCGACGCGGTGCGCCAGGAGCCGGATCCCTTGGCACTTCGCACCGTCCTGACTCGCCTGGAGTTCCACTCACTGGTCACCCGGCTTGGTTTGGTCGCTCACCGGGAGCCGGCGGAGGGATTGGCGGCTCAGGCCGGGGCCGAAGTCGAGCCGGCTGCACCTCCGGCAGCCGAGGTGAAGGTCGTGGACGATCCTCTGGCCCTGGCGGACTTGCTGACGGAACTTCGAACCGCCCCGTTGCTGGCCCTGGACGTCAGAACGAGTGCCGGTGAACCTCATGACGCCGAGTTGGTCGGACTTGGTCTGGCGGCGAGCCTGAGTCGAGCCTGGTACCTCCCCTTTGGGCATCGACCGGCCGACGGCGAGCTGGCCGCGCCGGTTGAGGTCCGGAATCTGCCGGCGCTCACCGACTCGGCCTGTGTCGGTTTGGTTGCGTTGCTAGAGGATCCCCGGGTGGCCAAGGGTGGACACGATATCAAACGGGGCTGGCAGGTGTTGCGAAACCACGGGGTCGAGTTGGCGGGGGTGGCATTCGATTCGCTGGTGGCGAGTTTCGTTTTGGACCCGGGTCGCCGGTCCCATGGACTCGATACCCTCAGCGTCGATCTACTCGGCCGGGTGATACCGACGCTTCCCGATCTCGGGCGCAAAGGTAAAGTGCCGGTTCCGTTCAGCGAGGTGGCGGTGGGGGTCGCGGCAGGACTGGCCGCGGTGGATTGTACAACGGTATTGGCGCTGGAGGCGTACTTCACGCCGCGGTTGGCGGAAACCTCTCTTCAGCCGTTGCTTCGTGACATTGAGATGCCATTGGTGCGGGTCCTGGCAGACATGGAATGGGTGGGCATCCGAATCGACACACCGGTATTCGAACGACTCTCGCGTGAGTTGACGAGCGATCTGGTGCGGCTCGAAGCCGCCATCGCCAAAGAGGCCGGCGGCTCGGTGAATCTCAACAGCCCGAAGCAGTTGGCGGTGGTTTTGTTTGAAAAGCTTCAGTTGCCGATCCTGAAGAAGACCAAGACCGGCCCCTCGACTGATGCCGATGTCCTCGAGCAGTTGGCCGACATGGGCCATGTCGTACCGCGGCTATTACTGGAGTACCGGGAGCTTCAGAAACTCAAATCCACGTATGTGGATGTCCTTCCGAACCGAGTCAATCACCGAACCGGCCGAATCCATACCAGCTTCAACCAAACCGGCGCCGCCACGGGCCGACTTTCCTCCTCGGAACCCAACCTCCAGAATATCCCGATCCGGTCGCCCCGGGGCGAAGCGATTCGCCTCGGGTTCATTCCCACGGCTGGGTGGCGCTTCGTGGTGGCGGATTACTCGCAGATCGAACTCAGGCTGATGGCCCATTTGTCAGGCGATCCGGCGTTCGTCGAGGCGTTCAACGCCGGCGAGGATATTCACCGCCAGACCGCCGCCCTCATTTTTGGGGTCGATCGGACCGCCGTCACTCCGGAGATGCGAAGTCAAGCGAAGACGATCAATTTTGGCACGATCTACGGCCAGGGGCCTTTTGCGTTATCGAAGCAACTTGGGATTCCCCTCGAGAGCGCCAAGACGTTTATTGCGGACTACTTCCAGCGATTTGCCGGGGTGCGGGCCTATCTCGATCGCCAAATCGAGGTCGCCCGGGCCCAAGGGTACGTTGAGACCTTGTTCCATCGCCGCCGGTACATTCCGGAAATCAAGGACAAGAACTTTAATACCCGCGCCTTCGGCGAACGGCTCAGCCAGAATTCACCCCTTCAGGGCTCGGCGGCGGACCTGATCAAAATCGCAATGATCCGACTGTCTGAGGCGCTCCGTCAAGGGTCGTTCGAGGCGAGGATCTTGTTGCAGGTTCATGACGAGTTGGTGCTCGAGGCCCCCGAGGCCGAGATCGAACGGGTCGTGCCGATGGTCCGCGATTGTATGGTGGGCGTCGCCGAACTCAAGGTGCCGCTAGTCGTCGATGTCGGGGTTGGATCGAACTGGCTGGAGGCCAAACACTAAGGCTAGTGGAGTCGTTCCGGTGGTTGGCGCCGACCGCCGGGCCACCAGTTCCAGCGCCCCATGAGGTGCATGAAGGCCGGAACCAGGACCATGCGGATGACGGTGGCGTCGAGCAGCACCGCGACGGCCAATCCAAAGCCCAGGAACTGCATGATCAACACCCGGGCAAAGGCGAACGCCCCGAAGACGAAGATCATGATTAGGGCCGCTGAACTGATGACCGATGCGGTAGCGCTCAAGCCCTCCATCGTCGCTTCGGTATTCTTCCCAGTCCGGTCGAACGCTTCTTTGATTCGGCTGAGCAGGAAGACCTCGTAGTCCATGCTGAGACCAAACACCACGGCAAAAACGAGCACCGGAACCAGGACGAAGATGGCTTCCGTCGGGCCGGTCAGTCGCAGAAACTGACCGCCGATCCCGAATTGGAACACTAGGACCAGGATGCCGAAGGTCGCACTGACGGAGAGTGAGTTCATCAAGACGGCCTTGACCGGAACGAGTACCGATCGAAAGGCGATGGCCAGCATCAAGCCCGTCGCGCCAAGGACGAGCGCAACCAAGCCCGGAAACCGGCGCAGCATCTCGGCCTGGAGATCGACGCTCGCCGCAACGTAGCCCCCGACGAACACTCGACTGTCCCGGAGCTGACGGATGCTCTGACTGGAAGCAAGCCCCCGAATCCGGGCCACGACGGACATGGCCGAGGTCAGGGACGTGCTATCGCCGAGAATGACATCGACGAGCGCCAGTTGGCCGTCGCGGCTCAAATAGGCATCCAGGAAATCGCCGTGACGGGCGCGGGCGGAATCGAGGTCGGCATAGAGGAGCGAGTAGGCGAGGATCGAGGTCCCGGGCTCGAGGTCGACAATACTGCGAACCTCGACGACCCGGGGATCGGCCCGCATTGAGTCCGAAAGGGCTCGGAGGCCGCGGAGCTTGACCGCCTGAGTGGCCGATTGTCCTGACGGCACTTCGACGATGATGCGGAGCGGGGTGATGTACCCTGACACGCCCATCCGCGAGAGGGCCTCGACTCCGGCGCCGGCTTCGGTCTGGCTGGGCCACCAGTCGCGGGCCGGGAGGCCGATTCGAATCCAGAAGACCGGTAGAGTGAGCACCCCGATAATCGATCCCCCAACCAGCAGAGCCCTGACGGGGTGGCGGGCAAGGGAACGGGCCCACTTTTCCCAAATCTGCGGGGCGTGATACCAAGTGAGGCGTCGAGCCAACCAGCGGGGTTCGTCGATCGAGCGGCCCAGGGCCGCCAGAAGCGCCGGAAGCAGGGTGATGCAGAGCAGAACGGCTACTCCAACGACAATCAAGCCGCCGATCCCGACGCTTCTGGTCTCGACCATCGGCGTCAACAGGAGGGCGCCAAAACCGACCACGACGGTCAACCCTGAGTTGACGACAGCGATGCCCGCGGTCATCAAGGTTCGCTCCGCCGCCTCGCGTCGCCGGTATCCGCGGGCCAGTTCCTCGCGAAAGCGGGTTACCATCAACAGGGAATAGTCGATCCCGACGCCCAGTCCGATCATCGTCGTGAGATTGAGGACGAAGACCGACATCGGCATTGTGGTGGCCAGGACGCCGACGATCGAGAGCGACACCGCAATGGCAAGGACCCCGATGCCGAGCGGCAGCAAGGCGGCGACCAACGCTCCAAACGCCAAAACCAGGATGACCAAGGTGATCGGGAGGAGCCGAAGTTCGAATCGCTTCCCGTCCTCGGCGCTCACGGTCCGGACGTCGAGGTCAAGGGCGGCTCGTCCGGTGACGTGCATCTTGTACGATGGCCGGTTGGGTACGTGGGCCAATACTTGGTTGAGCTTGGCCCGTAGGTCGGGGATCTTGGCTCCGACGCTGTCGGCCCGAAGGCGGAGGGAGACCAAGAAGAAAGTCGCCCTCCCGTCGTTGGAGACGAACAACGTATCGCTCCGGGTCAGATACGAGACGACGTTTTGGACGTAGGCCAGCCGGGCGGCCGTCTTGGTCAGCGTATCGAGGACCGCTCGCCCCGGTCCCTCGGCGAACGACGTAGGACCCTCGACGGCCACCGCCAGAAACTCACCGAAGGGCCGAGCGAATCGGGTAGACAGCAGCCGATCGGCGGTTCGGGCTTCAGTCATTTCATCGGCTCCGCCTTGAAGCGCGAGGCGGTTCGGCGTCTTCGGGGCCTGGATGAAGGCGATGAGCCCGACGATCGCCCAGACGGCGATAACGATCCAACGCCATCGCACCATTGCTTTGGCGAAGCTCGCGAGGATCAACGGGGTCTCCAGCGCACGGAGGGGGGATCGTTTCGTTGGATGAAAGGCTGCAAACGCTGGCAATGTAAGGGGTTCCGATGGGCCAGGCCAGGAACCGAGCCGCCAAAAATGAACCGGGCTCCCATTTTGCAGCCTCCCAGACCGTGGCGAGAATCTTCTTGTGGTTGACGGTCGGCTTGGGGGTGCTGCTGATCTACGGCCGGTGGGCTGAGCGGCCCATCCCGACCGTACCGATTTCGGTGGCCGAGCCCAAGCCCGCGGCGCCGGTTCCGGCGCGTCCTCCGGTCACCGGTTTGGCCGCCGGCGGTTCGGTCAACGAATCCCGTCCGGAGAATCGGACCCCGCTGATCGCTCAGCTCGCCAGGATCGAAGTCCGTCGCCGCCTCGCGCTAGCCGGCCCCGCGGTGTATCTCGACTCCTTGCTCGTCGGCCCGGACTCGGTGATTCGGCGATGGGGCGAAGGTACCGTGCTCAGGGTGTTGATCGGAAGGCCGCCAAACGCCGATCCGGTGGTGGAGGCCGTGGGCGAGGCGCTCCGGATGTGGGAAGACCTGCGGCTCGGGCCGACGTTCGTGGAGACCCAAGACAGCGCCGAGGCGAATGTCTTCGTTGGGTGGGTCACGAGTTCCGGGTCGGAGAAAACCGGACAGGCCGATGTCCAGTCCAATGGGATTGGTGAGATCGAGGTGGTTCGGATTTCGCTGGCCCGCGCCGACGAAAAGGGCCGGGTTCTCGGGCCTGAGGAAACCCGGTCGGTCGCGCTTCACGAGTTCGGACATGCCTTGGGTCTGCCTCATTCGGGCCGGCCAAGCGATATCATGTTTCCCACTGTGTCGGTACTCCGGTTGTCCGATCGAGACCGTTCGTCAGCCCAGCTACTCTATGCGATTCCACCGGGTGCCCTTCGCGAGCCAATACCCCCCTGACCTGGGCGTGGATTGTTCTGCTGCGTCGCCGACACCATCGTTCGCTGTTTGTCGCCACCGCTTTACCAAGACGGGGCAGATCGATACTTTGAGGGTATGGTGACCCCTGAGATCGTTCGCAAAGCGCTTCGGCAAGTCAAAGACCCCGAATTGGGTCTCAATATCGTGGACATCGGGCTGGTCTATGACATCGAGGTCTCCGAGCAGGGAGACGCCCACGTCAAGATGACCCTGACGTCGCCGGGATGCCCGTCGGGGGCGGAAATCATCGAGGACGCCCGGCTGGTTGTCGAGCAGGTCGAGGGGGTGAACAGCGCTGCGATCGAACTCGTCTGGGAGCCCTACTGGACCCCGGAACGGATGGACCCTCGCGTCCGGGCCTTCCTGGGCTAGGCCTTCGCGCTAACCAGCGCGATCACTTCCTTTCCGAACTCGCCGACCTGCCATCGCCGGATCCCCGGGACCAACAGGAGTTCCTCAGGGCTCGTCGGGACCGCCCGGGCCACTCCATCGAGGGTCGCGTTCGGTGCCAGCAGGCCCGGGGGCAGGTTGATTCGGGTGGCCAACGCCGCCCGCCATGTCTTCAGCCGCTCGACTCGGACATCGAACGCCGGGTCCGGCCGGTAGCGCGGATGGCGCGGAAACGCTGGGAGATCGGCGTCCGGCACAGTCAATCCCCGCTCGATCGCTTCCAGGATCTCCGGCCCGCGTCGGGCCGCGTTATCCGGCCCAATTCCCCGGATCCGTTCCAACCCTTTGAGATCGCGAGGCGGTTCGCCTGCCAGGGCGATCAACACCTCGTTGCCGAGGACGCGAAACAGGGCCCGGTCGAGCCGCCCAGCGACGCCATCCCGCCAGACGTGGAGTTCCCGGAGCACAGCGAGGCCTCGGGGATTGAGGTCACGGGCTCCCTTGATCTTAAGGAAGGTCTGCTCCGGCGGTTCCTGGGTGGGCCACTCCACGGCGGTCAGCAATCGGCACTCTTCCTCGACCCAAGCGAGCCGACCGATCGCGTCCAACTCGCCGAGAAAGGCAATCCGGAGGTCGGGGAGGTAGTGGGTATCTGTGGCCGCATAGGTGAGCATGTCCGGTGTCAACGGCCGGGCTGACCAATCGGCCCGCTGGAATCGTTTGTCGGTTCGAATCCCGAACCGGCTCTCCAAGATCGCCCCAAGGCCGATGCCGGGCAGGTTGAGGAATTGGGCGGCGACCCGGGTGTCGAACAAATCACGGATCCGAAGACCTGCTTCGCGATACATCAGCCGCAGGTCGTAGTCGGCGTCGTGAAAGATGAACTGGGTGGCGCCATGGTCGAACCAGGGACGCAGCGGCTCGAGGCCGCCGGTTCCGACTGGGTCAACGATGACGGTCTGCTCAGGTGTCGATAACTGGAGGAGGTAGACCCGATCCCGGAATCGATGGAAACTGGCGGCCTCGGTATCCATCCCGACGACCGCTTCGCGCTGCCAGCCAGTCACTAAAGCTTCAAAGGCCGGCCGGTCGGCGATCAAAAGGGGGTCTGGGGCGGTTCTGGAGGACATCGGAGGACTCCGGCAAGCAGCTTGCAGTCAGGGGATCAGGGTAAAGTAGCGACGAGGGCCACGCCTGGCGTAGTTTTGATGGCCTGGTCCAATTCAAAAAGAAGCGAGTCGGATTGACGCGAATCCCGGAAGCCGACGTCGAGTTCACGATCCACCCCGACGACTGCGACGCGGCGGGGACCGTGAGCCATGGGGCATTCCTCAAATTGTTTGAACGGGCCCGCTGGGAACAACTGGAGCGGGGCCCCGGGGTCGATGTGTTTACCCGCGACGCGCTCTGGCCGGCGGTTCGACGGAGCGTCCTCGACTTCCACGCCCCGGTCCGGGTCGGTGAGTCGCTCCGGTTCCAGCAGGTGCTGACTCATTTGGGCCGGACCAGTTTTACGATCCGGCAAACGGCCCGTCGAATCACCGATGACACGGCGTTGGCCACGGCCGAGTTCCTCTTCGTGTGTGTGGATCAGTACGGGCAACCGCAACCGGTTCCCGACGCGGTGGGCCGGTTCTACAGCGCCCGGCCCAGTGCCGACCCGATCGACCGAATCACGGTCAACGGCGTCAGTCTGGCGGTGGAGACGCGCGGCTCCGGGTTGCCGATCGTGTTCCTCCATGGTTTTCCCCTTGACCGGACTATTTGGCGCCACCAGCTCGACACCCTGAGCGGATACCGGCGGATTGCCTATGACTTTCGAGGCATGGGCCGATCGGATGCCCCCGATCTGGGCTATTCGATGGCGATGTACGCCGATGATTTGGCCGCGCTGCTGGATGCTCTTGGCGAGGATCGGGTCGTGTTATGCGGACTGTCCATGGGTGGCTACGTGGCGTTCGAGTTTCTCCGGCGGCATCGAAGCCGGGTGCGGGGTCTCGTGCTGATGGATACCCGGGCTGAGGCAGACAGCGCGGAGGGCCGGAAGGCGAGGGACGGGTTGGTGGCGAAAGTCAGGGATTTGGGGGCGATCGCCGCCGCTGAGGCGATGTTGCCGCGGTTCTTCACCACCACGGTGCCGGCCGACATCATCGAGTCGGTGCGCGAGATGATTCTCCGAGCCCCGGTGCCTGGCATCATTGGGGCCCTCACGGCGATGCGGGAGCGATCGGACAGCTCCCCGTTGTTGTCGGGACTAGTCGGGATTCCGACTCTCGTCGTGGTGGGTCAAGAGGACATCATCACGCCGCCCAGCGTGTCGGAACAGATGGCCGCAATCATTCCCGAGTCCCGCCTGGTCGAGATTCCCGGATCCGGACACCTGCCGTGTATCGAGCAGCCGGTGCCCACCACGCGGGCAATTCTCAAGTTCTTGCAGAGTCTGCGATGAAACCATCTGGCCGGCTCGAGCGTCTTGATTGGTAGGCGGTCTCGAGCACGAGTAATCCTCCCGTGTCACCGCCACGCCGCAGTACCGATGTCCATCCTGTGTCCCGGGGTCGGGTAATGCCGATCCCGGGACAGGCATCTTTTTGGAGGACGCCCCCGACCGTTACCGCTTGGGCCGGCCGGGGGGCGTCGCGGAGGTGAACACCTCTTTGTTTTTGGCGATCGAGGCGGTGTTGGCGTCGGGCACCTCTTCCTCCGGGAAGATGGCGCTGACCGGGCACTCGGGTTCGCAGGCGCCGCAGTCGATGCACTCGTCGGGGTGGATGAACAGCTGATCATCTCCCTCGTAGATGCAATCAACCGGGCAGACGTCAACGCAGGCCCGATCCTTCACGCCGATGCATGCTTCTGTGATGATGTACGTCATCCGACTGCTCCAATTTCAGTTCGTCTTAGCCCAAGTGCAGGCGCAGGAACGCCCCGGTTCGCTCCCAAGCTAATCGGGCTGCTTCCGGGTGGTAGACTTGGGGTCTGGTGTCGTTGAAGAAGGCATGGTCGGCCTCATAGTAATGCGGCTCGAATTGCCCTCCCGCCCGGTTGACGGCCTGGGCCAAGTCGGCGATGGTCGCGGCCGGGATGGAGCTATCGCGGGTCCCGAAATGGCCGAGGACCGGGACCCGAAGCCGGGTTGGGTCGATCGGGACATTGGGGTGAATCCCGTAGAAATCGACGACACATCCGATTCGGTCCGGGTAGGCCATTCCCGCATAGAGCGCGAGTTGGCCCCCCATACAGAACCCCAGTGCGGCGACCTTGCCGGACAGGCTCTTTGAGCAGGCGAGCAGGTAATCGGCTCCGCCGCGGAGGTCGGCTCCGGCTCGGTCGATGTTGAGCGCCATAAAGAGCTTCGCCGCCGCATCAGGACTCTGGGTGGTTTCACCGTCGTAGAAATCGGGCGCCAGGGCAACATATCCAGCGGCGGCGAACCGATCGGCCACCGCGGTGATGTGGTCGACTAAGCCCCACCACTCCTGGATGACGAGGATCCCGGGGCCGATCCCAGACGCCGGCTTGGCCAAGTAGCCGGTGGTTGAGTGGCCGTTGGCCGGATATCTGACGATCTCGCCCATTATGGCTCGCTGTCGGCGGGGAGAGCCAATATAACAATCGGGCGGTTCAGATATGGGCCGTCAATTGCTCATGGCGTGGTTCGGGCTCTCCAAAGCGATCGCGGGAGGTGTACCAACGGTTCCATTCCTCCCTCAGGCAGAATGAGTCCATTCCGTGCGCCCGATCCACGGCCAGAACTCCGTCCAAGTGGTCGATTTCGTGCTGGAGGAGCTCAGCCCGATCGCCCTCGAGATCGACCTCGTGAAATTCGCCCTTGAGGTCTTGGTAACGGACCCGAACCCGATACGCTCGGTGGACCCGGATCAGCAAATTCGGGAAAGAAAAACAGTCATCCCAGACCGAAAAGTCTTCGGTGCCGATGTCGACGATCTCGGGGTTGATCAGAGGCCACGGGCGGTCCATTTCGATGTAGATGATCCGGACTGGAGCGCCGATTTGGGGCGCCGCAATGCCGCGGCCGGTTCCGAAGCGGGACTGCCAATCCCGGAGGGTATCCCGAAGGTCGTCCACGATCATTCGGACGGCCGCGGAGCCGGGCTGGGTAATTGGCTCACATCGGGCCCGAAGGACCGGGTCTCCAAGGAGTCGAATTCGATGGATAGTCATGTCACCTAATCTCGGAGGTCGGCTGTTTCTGGCAAGAGGCCTTATAGTAGTACTATGAACAACCACGTCATTGGCGCAGGAGGTCAGGCTGCCCCCGCACCCTGGTCTGACCGGACCCGTTTGACAATTCCGACTTTTTTACTTAGGATTTCCAGTTCGGGACGAATCTTCTGGGTGGAGAGTAGCCGTGAGCGAGTCGGTCGAGACCTTGATCAACCGGGAATATCAGTGGGGGTTCGTGACGGACATCGAGTCCGAATCGCTCCCGCCGGGTCTCAACGAGGACGTCATCCGTCTGATTTCCGCCAAGAAGAACGAGCCCGCCTTTTTGTTGGAATGGCGGCTCAAGGCCTATCGGAGTTGGCTCAAGATGTCGGAGCCGCATTGGCCGAACGTCACGTATCCTCCGATCGATTATCAGCGGATTGTCTACTACTCGGCTCCCAAGACCACCAAGCCGCTCGGCAGCCTCGACGACGTTGATCCGAAGTTGTTGGAGACCTACACGAAGCTCGGGATTCCGCTCACCGAACAAAAAATCCTTTCCGGCGTCGCGGTCGATGCCGTGTTTGACAGCGTGTCGGTCGGCACCAGCTACAAGAAGCAGCTCGGCGAGATGGGAATCATCTTCTGCTCGTTTTCCGAAGCGGTGCACGAGCACCCTGACCTGGTTCGGAAGTACCTCGGGTCAGTGGTGCCGACGAGCGACAACTTCTTCGCGGCCCTCAATTCGGCGGTCTTCACCGACGGGTCCTTCGTGTACATCCCGAAGGGCGTTCGCTGTCCGATGGACCTCTCGACCTACTTCCGGATCAACGCGGCCAACACCGGACAGTTCGAGCGGACCCTGATCATCGCGGACGAAGGTGCCTACGTCAGCTATCTCGAGGGCTGCACCGCTCCCAAGCGAGACGAGAACCAGCTCCATGCGGCCGTGGTAGAACTGGTGGCGCTCGAGGGGGCCACGATCAAGTACTCGACGGTTCAGAACTGGTATGCCGGGGACGAGGACGGCAAGGGCGGGATCTACAACTTCGTGACGAAACGAGGGAAGTGTGCGGGCGACCGTAGCAAGATCTCCTGGACGCAGGTCGAAACCGGCTCTGCGATTACCTGGAAGTACCCATCGGTAATCTTGCAAGGCGATCATTCGATCGGGGAGTTCTACTCGGTGGCGGTGGTCAACGGGCGGCAGCAGGCCGATACCGGAACCAAGATGATCCACATTGGGCGGAACACCAAGAGCACGGTTGTGTCGAAGGGCATCTCGGCGGGACGGGGCCAGAATAGTTATCGCGGGTTGGTGAAAATGATGCCGCGGTCGGACGGGGCTCGCAACTACACCCAGTGTGACTCGATGTTGATCGGGAATCGCTGTGGCGCCCACACGTTTCCGTATATCGACGTCCAGAATCGGACCGCCGCGGTTGAACACGAGGCCTCAACATCGAAGATCGGCGAAGATCAGATGTTCTACCTGAGGCAGCGAGGGCTCAACACGGAGAACGCGATTTCCATCATCGTCAACGGGTTCTGCAAAGAGGTCTTCCGCGAGCTCCCAATGGAGTTTGCGGTCGAGGCTCAGAAGCTGTTGGGGATCAGTCTCGAAGGCAGCGTCGGATAGGAGCAGTGCAGTGGCACCTCTACTCGAAATCAAGAATCTCCGGGCCGGTGTGGCCGGCAAAGAGATCCTCAAAGGAATCAATCTCGTCGTCAATGCCGGCGAGGTGCACGCGATCATGGGTCCGAATGGCTCCGGGAAGAGCACGCTCGCCCAGGTCGTTGCGGGCCACCCGGCCTACGAGGTCACTGGCGGGGAAATCCGGTTCGGCGGAATCGATCTCAGCGAATTGGAGCCTGAAGAGCGGGCTCAAGCCGGCGTGTTCTTGGCATTTCAGTATCCGGTGGAAATTCCAGGTGTGACCAACGCCTACTTCCTCCGGGCTGCCTACAATGCGCTTCGGAAGTCTCGAGGGTTGGAGGAAATGGACCCGATCGACTTCATCGACCTCCTCGAGGAGAAGCTCAAGTTGGTCGAGTGGGGCCCGGAGATCATGCAGCGGGCCGTCAATGCGGGTTTCTCGGGCGGTGAGAAGAAACGAAACGAGATTCTCCAAATGGCCGTGCTCGAGCCCAAACTCGCCTTGCTGGATGAGACGGACTCGGGGCTCGACATCGACGCCCTTCGGATCGTGGCCAACGGGGTGAACGCACTCAAGCGTCCCGATAATGCGTATGTGGTCGTGACTCATTATCAGCGGCTCCTCAACCATATCGTCCCGGATTTCGTTCATGTTTTGGCGGACGGACAGATTATCAAGTCGGGCGGCAAATCGTTGGCCTTGGAACTCGAGGCCAAGGGCTATGAGTGGCTCACCGGGGTAGCCGAGGCCGTGACGTGATCGAGAGTTACGTTCGGCAGTTCGAGGCTGCCGCGGCCAACGGTGGAGCCAAGGCGCCGGATTGGTTGAAGGGGATTCGCCAAGGCGCAATCGACGGCTTCCGCCAGTCGGGCTTTCCGTCGACGAAGGACGAAGAGTGGCGTTTCACTTCCGTCGCTCCGATCGCCCGGGGCGGCTTTGTCGTGCCGGCCAAGCCCGGGGCGCTGTCATTGGCCGACCTGGCGCCGTTTCTCTTCGACCACGCCGAGTGGCCCCGGTTGGTCTTCGTCGATGGCCGGTTCGACTCGTCGTTATCCAACGCACCGACCGAGCCGGGACTGACCGTTACGACGATTTCCGAGGCTCTGGCTGCCGAGCCGCAGTTCATGGAGCAGCACTTCGGCCGGCATGTCCGACCGGATGAGACGCCGTTCACGTCGCTCAACACGGCCTTGGCGCGGGACGGAGTGGTGGTTCGGACCGGTCCCGGCGCCGAGGTTCTGGTACCGGTCCACATCGTGTTCGTCTGCTCCGCGGCGGCTGACGGGATCGTGACGCATCCGCGAGTCTTGGTCGTGGCCGGCGAGCGGTCGCGTTTGCAGATGGTCGAGAGCTATGTCTCGCTCTCGGATCGGACCCGCTATTGGACTAACGCAGTGGCCGAGGTGTCGATGGGGGCCGGATCCTGGGTCGAACATGGCCGAATTCAGCGCGAGAGCGAAGCTGGGTACCACATTGGGTTTACTCACGTCGACCAGGCGCGCGACAGTCACTATCGCTCGTTCTCGCTGGCCATGGGGGGGGCGATCGCTCGGCACAACCTTCACACCAGGCTCGGCGCACCGAATACCGAGGCCCTGCTGTACGGTTTGTATATTGGCCGGGGCGATCAGCTCATCGATACCCATACGACGATCTACCACGACGAGCCCAATTGTCGGAGTTGGGAGGTCTACAAGGGCGTTCTCGATGACCGGGCGCACGGGGTTTTCAACGGCAAGATTTTCGTGACGCCGGAAGCTCAGAAGACCGATGCCAAGCAGACCAACCGGACCTTACTTCTTTCTGACTCAGCCAGGGTCGATACCAAGCCGCAGCTCGAAATCTTTGCCGATGATGTGAGGTGCACCCACGGTGCCACCGTCGGGAATCTCGATCCGATGTCGGCGTTCTATTGCCAAAGCCGGGGCATCCCCGCCGATGTCGCGCGGCGATTGCTGACCCACGCGTTTGCCGCCGAGGTCCTGAACGAAGTGACCTCCGAACCGATCCGGTCCGCGCTCAATCACGTAGTGTACGAGCGGCTCGGAGTCGCTCGGTAGCCGTGATGCCGGATGCGGTGGTAACCGGGGCGGCCCCTGTGGCAACCGGCGCTCGGTGGGATCCGCTGGCCATCCGGGGCGATTTTCCGATGCTGGCTCGGTCGGTCAGAGGGCATCCGATTGCCTACCTCGACAACGCTGCGACGGCTCTCAAACCGGACGCGGTGGTCGACGCGTTACTAGTGTACTACCGGGAGATGACCGCCAACGTTGCCCGAGGCGTGCATTCGACCAGCCAAGACGCTACGGAGCGCTATGAGTCGGTGCGGGCGCTGGCCGCTCGGTTCATGGGTGCCGCCGGTGCGCATGAAATCGTATTCACCGCCGGGACCACCGCCAGCATCAACCTCGTGGCGCAGAGCTACGGCCGGTCGGTGCTGCGGGCCGGCGACGAAATCCTTGTCACCGAGATGGAACACCACTCGAATCTGGTGCCGTGGCAGTTGGTGGCCGAGCAAACGGGGGCCCGGATTCGGGCGATTCCCTGTACCGATCGGGGCGAGTTGGATCTGGACTGGTTCGAGCGGGAGCGGTCGGATCGCACCAAGATCGTCGCCATCTGCCACGTGTCCAATGTGCTCGGGACGGTCGTGCCGGTGGCCAGGGTGGCGGCGCTGGCGCACGAGATGGGGGCGATTTGTGTGGTGGATGGGGCCCAAGGGGCGCCCCATCTCGAAATCGACGTGCAGGCGCTTGGTTGTGATTTTTACGCCTACTCGGTTCACAAGCTGTTCGGACCGACCGGCTTGGGTGTCCTCCATGGGCAGAGCCGGATCTTGGAGCGGATGCCGCCCTGGCAGGGCGGCGGGGGAATGATCGCGCACGTCGGAATTTCGCGATCGACGTACGCCCCGCCTCCGGCCCGATTTGAGGCGGGGACTCCGCCGATCGGCGAGGTGTTCGGCCTCGGGGCGGTCATCGAGTATCTGGCCACGTGGGATCGGGAATCAGCCCGGCGTTACGAAGACGAATTAGTGGCGCAGGCGGTGGAACGGCTGGAGGGGCTCGATGGGGTCCGCGTTCATGGTCAGGCAACGCCGAAGGTTGGGGTGGTGAGTTTTTCGGTGGATGGCGTGCACCCGCACGACGTGGGGACGGCGCTCGACGCCCATGGCGTGGCGGTCCGGGCGGGGCACCATTGCGCCCAGCCGCTGATGGCCAAGCTCGGGGTAACCTCCACGGTTCGGGCCTCCTTTGCGCCCTACAACACCGCCGCTGAGCTGGATGCGCTCGTGGCCGGTGTCGTGGCGGCTCAAAAGGTCTTCGGGCGGTGAGCGACCTCGATGAGTTGTATCAGTCCCTGATTCTCGACCACAACAAGTCGCCGAGGAACTTTCGGCAGCCGACGGCATTTTCCGGCCACGCCGAAGGCCGAAACCCGCTCTGCGGTGATGTCTTCAATGTGTGGGTCGAGGTTCAGGGCGGGGTGGTGACGGACGTTTCGTTTCTGGGCCAGGGTTGTGCGATTTCAAAGGCATCGGCGTCGATGATGACCACGACGGTCAAGGGGAAGCCCTTGGCCGAGGTCCGGGCGCTGTTTGATCGATTTCATCAGGTGGTTACCGGGAAGGTGTCGGTCACCGGCGATGACAAGAAAGAAGCCCGGAAGGCCTTGGGCTGTTTGAGTGCGTTTGCGGGGGTGTCCGTGTTTCCGATTCGGGTGAAGTGTGCCACACTCGCGTGGCACGCCATGATGAAGGCCGTCGAGGACGGAACAGGGGGAAGACCAGATGCCGTATGATGAACGTTTGGTGGCGCCGATGCGGGCGGAATTGACCGGATTGGGCGTGAAGGAACTTCGGACGGTGGCCGAGGTTGACCAGGTCCTTGGTGATCCTGCCGGGACTCAACTGGTATTCGTGAATTCGGTGTGCGGGTGCGCCGCCGGCTCGGCTCGGCCGGGGCTGGCGCGCGCGCTGCAGGGTCCGGTGACACCGGCCAGTGTGTTCACCGTGTTTGCCGGCCAGGATTTGGAGGCCACGGCCCGGGCGAGGAGTTACTTCGCTGACTATCAGCCGAGTTCCCCGTCCGTCGCATTGTTGAAGGACGGTGCGGTGGTGTATTTCCTCCACCGCTATCAGATCGAGGGGCGGGGTCCCGAGGCTATCGCCGCAGAGCTGAATGCGGCGTTTTCCGCTCATTGTGCAGCCTAGCCGGCCATGAGCGGCCATGTGTTTCATCCGGGGCACGAGGAGCTGCACGGGATAACGGTGGTGTTGGATGATGAGGGGGGCAGGACCTACGTCGGGCGTTACCACGAGGCCACGCCCCGGGGTGTGGTATTGCATGACGTGGCGGTTCGAGAGACGGGTGCCGAAGCGTTGGACCGGATCACCTGGCTCAAGCGGCAGCTGAGGTTCGGGGTCCAGGTGAGGCACCGCACTCTCCTAATCCCTAAGGAGGCGGCGGTTGGGCCGGTCATTCGCCTGACGGACTTGGTTTTGTAGTAGTATTTAATACGACGGCGCTATGTAAAGCATCATTGACATATTGTCAATGATGCTTTACTGTTTCCTG
>JANPEL010000231.1:0-16615 GCA_031431925.1 Gemmatimonadota bacterium
CCGGGGACTTCGAGCCGCTGCCATTCGACGTCGCCCTCGAAGACCCGGGCGTAGCTCTGGCTGAACATCTGGGCCGTCAGGGCCGTGGCCAGGACATCCGAAATCTCCTTGGCGCTCGGCCAGATATCGGCCAGGTACACCGGCTGTCCGGACCGGTCGGTGCCGAGCGGTTCGGTCGAGAGATCCAGGTCGGCCCGGCCGGCCAACGCATATGCGACGACCAACACCGGCGAGGCCAGGTAGTTGGCGCGGACCAACGGATGGACCCGGGCCTCGAAGTTCCGGTTGCCCGAGAGCACCGCCACCGCCACCAGTCGCTGCTGTTCGATGGCCTCGGCGATCGGTTCGGGCAGGGGGCCGCTATTTCCGATACAAGTCGTGCAGCCATAGCCAACCGTCTGGAAGCCGAGCTGGTCGAGGTAGGGGCTCAGGCCGGCCGCATTCAGATAGTCGGTCACGACCCGGGAGCCGGGCGCCAGACTGGTCTTGACCCATGGCTTGGTGGTCAGGCCCTTCTCGACGGCTTTTTTGGCCAACAGGCCGGCCCCCACCATCACCGACGGGTTCGAAGTGTTGGTGCAGCTGGTAATCGCGGCGATGACCACCGAGCCATCCCGGACCTCACCCGAGGCCGGGGCCGTTTCGGCGCCGCCGGCGGCCCGGAGGCCGGCCAGGTTGGAGGTGAAGTTCTTGGCCATGTCCACCAGTCGTACCAAGTCTTGGGGTCGCTTAGGCCCGGCGAGGCTTGGGGCCACAGTCGACAAGTCGAGGGTCAGGGTACTGGTAAAGACCGGGTCGGGCGTGGCATCGGTGCGAAAGAGCGCGTTCTCCTTGCAGTACCGCTCGGCTCGCTCGACGACGTCGGCGGGGCGGCCGGTCCGGCGGAGGTAGTTGATGGTTTCGGCGTCGACGGGGAAGAAACCCATCGTGGCGCCGTATTCCGGGGCCATGTTGGCGATGGTGGCCCGGTCGGCCAGGCCGAGGGTTGAGAGGCCTGGGCCGTAAAACTCGACGAACTTGTCGACCACGCCGGCCTTCCGAAGGATCTGGGTGGCCTGAAGCACCAGATCGGTTGCCGTAGTGCCAACGGGCAGGGCACCGACTAATTTCATTCCCACGACTTCGGGGATCAGCATGAAGTACGGCTGACCGAGCATGACCGCTTCGGCTTCGATGCCGCCGACACCCCACCCCATGACGCCGAGGCCGTTGATCATGGTCGTATGGGAGTCGGTGCCGACCAAGCTGTCGGGATAGACCGTCAGGTCACCGTGCTGGTCCCGCAGTTGCACGGCCGGCGAGAGGTACTCGAGGTTGACCTGGTGGACGATCCCGGTGCCGGGCGGGACCACCCGGAAGTTCTGGAAGGCGCGTTGGGCAAACTTGAGAAGTTGATAGCGCTCCTTATTTCGGTCAAATTCTAGCGCTACATTCTGTTTGAATGCCTCGGCCGTTCCATAATGGTCAACCTGGACCGAGTGATCGATCACCAGGTCGCAGGGTACCACCGGGTTGATGCGTTGGGGGTCGCCCCCAATCCTGGCCATGGCGTCCCGCATGGCCGCCAGGTCGACGACACAGGGCACGCCGGTAAAATCCTGGAGAACGACCCGGGCCGGCATGAAGGGGATCTCGCCGCTGGCCGGCTGGCCGGTCCACCGGGCAATCTGAAGGACATGGTCTTCGGTCACGATTCCCCGACCCGCGTGGCGGAGGGCGTTCTCCACCAGGATGCGGATCGAAAAGGGCAGTTGATCCAAGTTGGTCAGCCCTTGTCGGGCGAGTTCCTGGAGCCGGAACATGACGGCGCGAGTCGGTCCGAGGTCGAGCTGGCTTCGGGTGCCGAACGGATTGGGATGGGTGATAGTCATTGGGAAACCTGGTGGTGGCGATCAATCGTCAGGGTATGAGGAGCCGGCCGGAATCGACGTCTGGCTCGGTGAAAGATAGCCAAGGAGGGCCGTACGAGCGGAACGACGCCGGTCCCCGCCGCGATCACTCGGCGTGATGATGGAATCCTGCTCCAATGGGTACGGGGTGGCGCCTTTGCCAGGCTCGCTGCCCGGGGGCTCCGGCTGGCGTGCCCGTGCGCCCAGTGCGTGGATGAAATGTCCGGTCGGCCGATCCTCGATCCCACGGTCGTCCCCGACGATGTTCGGCCGGTCCATCTGGCCTTGGTGGGGGCCTATGGGCTCAGGATCAACTGGAGCGACGGGCACGCCACCGGCATCTACACCTTCGACTTCCTCCGTCGTCACCCGGAGGCCGCCGCGGTAACCCCATGATCATCGGCCGGAGTTACTGGATCTTGATCTGGTACGGCATCCTGACCCTCGGCGTGGTCGGGTTGTTGGCCGCCCTCTATTGGGGTCGGCGGACCCGGGGCAAGAATCTCGACGAGATTCTCCGGGCCATCGGAACGATCACGATTTCCCTGGGTATGCTTCTCCTGCTCAACCGAATGGCCGGCGGGGCTGCCCAGACCCTCCTGCTCGCGGCCTTGGTGAGTTTCGTGCTGGCCTTCATCGTCGGCCGTCGGCGTGAACTTCCTCCCCCAGAAGACAATCCCGGCGACGACGAAGATGCGGAGTAAGGGGCCGCTCCTGGCCTTGCTGGTCACCGGCTGGATCCAATCATCGTCGGCCCAGATCGTCGGCCCCTCGACCGGGGGAGCCGCCGGCGTGGCGCAGGCCGTTCGAATGCTTGGCCACACCAAGCGGGTCCTGATGATCGCGGCCCACCCCGACGATGAGGACACCGAGCTGCTCACCTATCTCGTCCGGCGGGAGGGGGCGGTTGCCGCCTATCTCTCCTTGACCCGAGGCGAGGGGGGGCAGAACCTGATCGGTCCCGAGCTCGGGGAAGCGTTGGGCTTGATCCGTTCGGAAGAACTCTTGGCGGCCCGCGGCCTTGACGGGGCTCGCCAGTACTTCACCCGGGCCTTCGACTTCGGGTACTCGAAGACCCTCGGCGAGGCGCTGACCTTCTGGCCTCGGGATAGCCTGCTCAAGGACGTGGTCCGGATCGTTCGTCGGTTCCGTCCTCAGATCATGGTCTCGGTCTTCTCGGGCACCCCGAGGGACGGCCACGGTCAACATCAAGCAGCCGGCTGGGCGGCCCAGGAGGCCTTCAGGGCCGCCGCAGACCCCACCCGGTTTCCCGAGCTCGAGCACGAGGGGCTCCGCCCTTGGCGGCCTCTCAAGCTCTATCGCTCGGCCCGATTCGACACCACCGGCACCGCGTTGATGCTCGAGGGGGGCACCCTCGACCCAGAGGTCGGCCAGTCGATCCGTCAGATCGCGATGCGGGGGCGGAGTCTCCACCGTTCCCAGGACATGGGAGTGCTCCAGGAAGTTGGGCCGAGCCCGATCCGGCTGGCCTTGGTTGAGGATCGCACTAACACCGGCCCAGAGCTGTTTGCCGGGATCGATACGTTGCCTCCCCGCTCGGGAACTCAAGAAAGCCGCGATCTCGAACCGTTTGCCGCCGTCGCGGCGGCCGCGAACGCCGGGGTGGTGGTCGACGCGATTGCCGAGGGGTCGCGCCTGGTGGGGGGACAGTCGGTGCGGCTCCGGCTCTCAACGTGGAACGCTGGAGCTAGGCCGGTTCGGGTTCGCTCCGGGCTCCGGGCGCCGGCCGGATGGTTGGCCACCGGCCCGTGTCTCGGGGCGGAGCAGGCGATTCTGCCGGGTCAGGTGAGCCATTGCTCGATTGACCTCGTGGTGGGCCTGGGCACCCCTCCGACGGCGCCGTACTTCCTCCGCGAAGCTCGGCTGGGGGCTTGGTACCGGTGGGCTGGACCGGCGACGGGATTCGGGGATCCGTTTGATCCGCCGGACCTCGTCGGCCAATTCGACCTGGTGCTTGAGGACGGCCGGCAGATCACCCTGCGCCGGGAGGTCTTCCATCGGTTTCGGGATCAAGCGATCGGCGAGGTCCGGCGCCCGATTGGGGTCGTGCCCCGAGTCGACGTCCAAGTGGCGCCGTCAATCCAGGTTTGGCCGATCGACCGGATCGGTCCCCAGGCTCTGACCGTGGCACTCCAGCATGCCGGGGCTGATTCAACCTTCGGCACCGTGGCCCTTGACCTGCCGCTTGGCTGGCCACCGGTGGAGCCGCAATCGTTCCGCCTGGTTCGCCCGGAAGAGCGTCGAACCTACACCTTTTTGCTCAAGGCCCCATCGTCCCTCGAGCCGGGCGACTACGTGGTCCGGGCGGTGGTCCGGGACCAGGCCGGCACCCGCTATGAAGAGGGTATGGCTTCTGTCGCTTATCCACACATCCGCGCTCGGTCATTCCAGGTAGCAGCCATAGTGACCATACGGGCCACGGCGTTATCGCTGCCAGCCGATCGACTCATCGGCTACGTCAGGGGGGCGGCTGACAAGGTCCCAGAGGCCCTCCGGAGCGCCGGAGTTGGGGTTGAAATCCTGGACGCCGCGGCCTTGGAGCAAGGAGACCTCAGCCGCTTCCGCACCATCGTGGTTGGGAGCCGGGCCTATGAGATCGATCCGGCGTTGGTTCTGAACAACGGCCGGCTCCTGGACTATGTTCAGTTGGGTGGCCACTTGATCGTTCAGTACCAGCAGCACGCCTTCTTCAGCGGGGGGTACGCCCCCTATCCCATGACCGTGGCGCCCCAGCACGACCGGGTGACCGACGAGCGGGCCCCGGTGCGGGTCCTGGCGCCAGCCGATCCGATCGTTCGGGGTCCGAACCGCCTAGGGCCGGCGGACTGGGATGGTTGGGTCCAGGAGCGGGGGCTCTATTTTCCCCGCACCTGGGATGCTCGGTATCGGCCGTTGATTGAGACCGGCGATCCCGGCGAGGTGCCGCTGCGCGGCGGGCTCCTGGTGGCTCAAGTGGGCAAGGGAACCTATGTCTACAGCGGATTGGCCTTCTTCCGCCAGCTGACCGCGGGTGTCAGTGGGGCGTTGCGGCTCTTTCTCAACCTCGTGGCCGTGGAGTCGCGTGCCGCCGTTCCATAGCGGGTGAGCGAGGCCTCGGGGCGGGGGTTCACCACCCTCAGGGATCCGGAGTTCAAGAAGCTCTCGGTACTGATCGCAACCGCGCTGATCGATATGCTCGGCTTCGCGATCGTCTTTCCGCTGTTGCCGTTCTATACCTTGCAGCTCAAGGCGCCGCCGGTGGCGGTTGGTTGGATCATCGCGGCGTTTTCCCTCGCCCAGATTGCCTCCGCGCCGATCTGGGGCAAGTTTTCGGACCGGCGGGGCCGCCGGCCCGCCCTCCTGGTGGGGATGTTCGCGTCGGGCATCGCCTTCCTGGTCTTTGGGTTTGCCACCTCGGTCTGGGTCCTGCTTTTGTCGCGGGTGATCCAGGGCGCCGGCGGGGGCACCACGGGTGTCCTTCATGCTTATGTCGGCGATGCCATCGCTCCGGAGCGTCGGGCGCAGGCCTTGGGGTGGATTTCCGCGGCCACCAACGTCGGGGTGGCGGTGGGGCCGATCATCGGGTCGTTTGCCTTCAAATTTGGAACGGCGGTGCCGGGGGTTGTTGCGGCGGCGCTCTGCTTCCTCAATCTCTTGTTTACCTGGCGGTGGTTGCCGGAGTCCCGGTCGTTCACGCCGGCCAACGGCGTGCCGCGCCCGCGCCCGGCCGTGGCCGGGGCGCTCCTGTCGGTGGTCACCCACCCTCGGACGTTGGTCTCGCGACTGGTGTGGGTCTACGGCGCGGGGATGCTCGGCTTCTCGGCCATGACCTCGGTCTTCGCCCTGTTCCTTGGCGATCGTTTCGGGGTGACGTCGGCCAATGTCGGGTACTTCTTCGCCTACACCGGCGCGCTCAATTTCCTGATGCGGGCGGTGGCCCTGGGTCCCATCGTTAGGCGCCTCGGCGAGGTGGGAGCCATCCGGCTGGGCACGGTGGCGCTCGTCACGGGTCTCGTCTTGTACCCCCTGGTTCCGAGCCTCCTCATCCTGCCGTTGGTCATGCCGCTGATTCCGATCGGGACCGCCCTGATATTTCCGTCCACGACGGCCATGATTTCGAAAGCGTCCGATCCGTTGATCCTTGGGACGACGATGGGGGTTGCGCAGTCCTTTGCGGGCGGGGCCCGGGTTCTGGCACCTCTGATCTCGACGGCCGTGTTCCAACGGTACGGCGCCTCGATGCCGTTTTATTTGGCGGCCGCCATCGTCGCCGGCGTCGGCCTCCTGGCCTTTCGGCTCCCCGAATCGGCCGGGCGCCTAGCCCAGGCCAAGAACTAGGAGTCCCATGCTCGAGACCCCCGCCGCAGTGACGTCGGCAACCTGGGAAGAGATCGCGGCGTGCTATGACGACCTGATGGCCCGCCCCATCGACGCCACCACGGTCGAGGCCTGGCTCGAGGCGTGGTCCCGCCTCGAGGAAGCCGTGTCGGAGGCGATTTCGAGCGCCATGATTGAATACACCCGGGACACGGCCGACGCAGCGAAGCAGGCGATTCAGCGGCGGCTGGTCATCGAGATTGCCCCAAAGGCCGAAGAGAAGAGCGTGGCGCTCGCCGCCAAGTTCGCCCGATTGGGCTGGACTCGGCCCGGACTCGAACAGATGACGGCCCGGTTTCGCCGGGCGATCGAGATCTTCCGCGAGGAGAACGTCCCCCTGACGTCGGCCCTCGAGGAGGCCGGGACCGAGTACCAGGGTTTGACCGGGGGCTTCATGGCGGATTGGGACGGCGAGAAGAAACCGCTGCCGCACCTCGCTCCCTTTCTCCAGAGCCCGGACCGGGCAGTCCGGGAACGCGCCTTTCATGGAATGGTCGGCCCCTACGTGGCGGCCCGGGATCAGATGGCGGCGCTGTTTGATCGCCAGTATGCGCTCCGCCAACGGGTTGCCGCCAATGCCGGATTTGCGGACTACCAGGCGTACGCGTTCGCTTCCAAATGCCGGTTTGACTACACCCCAGCCGATTGCACCCAGTTTCACCGGTCGGTCGACGAGGTGGTGATGCCGGCGATTGAGCGGTTGCATGCCGTACGGCGGACGACGTTGGGTCTCGACCGGCTCCGTCCCTGGGATCTGAACGTCACGTTGTACCGCGACGAGCCGCTCCGGCCCTTCCAAACCGGGACCGAGTTGGCGGCCAAGGCGGGGCGGCTTTTTGACCGGCTCGATCCGGTGCTGGCTGATCAATTCGGAGTAATGGTCCGCGAAGGGTTGTTGGATCTCGACAGCCGGAAGGGCAAAGCGCCGGGCGGGTATTGCGACACGCTCCACTTCCGGGGCCGGCCCTTCATTTTCATGAACGCGGCCGGCGTCATGGAGGATGTGCAAACTCTCCTCCATGAGGCCGGGCATGCTTTCCATGCGTTTGCCTCGGACGCCAAACCCCTGATCTGGCAACGCCACCCGACCGCGGAGGCGGCTGAATTGGCCTCGATGTCGATGGAGTTGCTCGCGGCGCCGCTCCTGGATTCCCCGGGGGCGTTCCTTTCGCATCGCGATGCGGCCATCGCCCGGCTCGAACATCTGGAGGATGCGTTGATTACGCTCGCCCACGTGGCGTCGATCGATGCCTTCCAAACCTGGATCTACACCGATCCCGCCGGTCAAGACGGAGTGGCCCGGGACCGGGCTTGGCTTAGGATTCGTTCCCGGTTCGAGCGGGCGGTCGACTGGACGGGGCTCGAGGCCGAGCGGATTGGGCGCTGGTACCGGCAACTCCACGTGTTCCTTTATCCGTTCTACTACATCGAGTACGGCATCGCCCAACTCGGAGCCCTCCAAGTCTGGCAGAACTACCAGCGCGACCCGGCCAACGCGCTGGGGCAGTATCGGGATTTCCTCACCCTCGGCGCCACGGCCGGCTTGCCCGAGTTGTACCGGGCGGCCGGGGCGGAGTTGGTGTTCGATGCCGATCGGATGCGGCCGCTGGTGGCCGCCGTCGAGGAGGAATTGACCCGACTTCGGGCCGTGGTAAGCTAAGCTGTTGCCCGAAAGGGCTTTCGGGGCCACATTTCAGGCAATCTCGTAGGTTCCTCAGGCGAAGAACAAGAAAGGGCTAGGCGTCCCGGATGGCGAAGGAAGAAGGCATTGAGATGGAAGGCGTGGTGCAGGAAGTGCTTCCCGATCGGAATTATCGGGTTCTCCTCGATAACAAGCACACGATTCTGGCGTACGCTGCGGGCAAGATGAGCAAATTCAAAATCCGCGTGCTCGAAGGCGATCGAGTCAGCGTCGTGCTCTCCCCCTACGATCTCACCCGGGGCCGGGTCATCTACCGCCACAAGTAGCGCTCTCCGCCGAGTGCCGAGCACCGAGTGCCGAGAACCGAGAACCGAGCAACAAAAAAACCGCTCCCGTGAGCGGTCTTTTTGTTTCCCGAAACCCCTTACTTCGCCTTCGTGACGTTCTCGGCAGCGGGGCCCTTGGCGCCGCTAACCATGTCGAACTCGACCCGCTCGCCCTCGGCGAGGCTGCGGAACCCATCCATCTTGATGGCCGAGTGGTGGACGAAGCAGTCCTTCTCGCCGTTTTCCGGGGTGATGAACCCGAACCCCTTCGCGTCGTTGAACCACTTCACGGTGCCAGTAATACGAGCCATTACGCCAAACTCCCTCAGGTGGTGAATCCTGCGGCCACCGGCGCGGATGCGCATCGGTAGCCATCCCTTGGTCGCGAGCCCATCCCGCGCCAGGAAACAAAGGACCCGGGTCGACCACCCCACAGGGTCAGCCGGTCGATTCTGTTACTCGATTGATTGGGTAGGACGCACGATGCCCACATTTCAAACGCCGCCAGAATGTGACGCGCAATCCTGCAGGTGTCAAGATGGTGGCGGGTTCCGGGGCGGCCCGAGCCACCGTCGGATGACCTTGAGCCAGCCGGGGGTGGCCTTGGCCCGGAGGTCCCGGCGGGCGCCCCGGTTCAGGGCCTGGAGAAACTCCGACGCGGTCGGATAGCGGGCGTTCCGGTCCGCCTGGAGCGCCTGGCGAAGCACCTGGGCCACCTCCGCGCCGACTTCGGGCCGCTCGCCCATCAGGTCAGGCAGCTGGTTCGTGGTCTGCTTGGCCAGGACCACCTCGGGCCGGCTGCCGGCAAAGGGCGGATATCCGAGGAGCGCAAAGTAGGCCACCGCGGCCAAGCTGTAGAGATCGGTCCGGATGTCGATTCTGTCGCCGAGCAGCTGCTCGGGACTCGCGAAATGGGGGGTGCCGCTCCGGCTCGAGGCGCCGCCGAACTTACCCTGGCCGCGGAGCGCCAAGGCCAAGCCGAAATCGGTGACCTTGAGTCCGCCGGTTTTCGGGATCAGGATGTTTTCCGGCTTGATGTCGCGATGGACCAGGCCGCTCGAATGGGCGTGGGCCAGGGCGCCGAGGGCCTCCCGCAGCATCCACATGACTCGGTCGACTGGAAGGCGGCCTTCCTTGTCGACCAGCTGCGCCAAGTTGGCGCCCTCGACCAGCTCCATCGTGTACCACGAGAGTCCGGAGCGTCCCCCGATGTCGTAGATGCTCACGATATTCGGATGGGTAACTCTGGCAGCCAATTGGGCTTCGCGACGAAATCGTTCGACGCCCTCCGGGTCTTGGATCATGGTCGGATGGAGGACCTTGAGGGCCACCATCCGCTCGAGCTGGAGGTCGCGAACCCGATAGACCCGGCCGAAACCGCCGGCGCCGATTTCGGCGAGGAGCTCGTAGTCGTCGCCGAACGCCCGACGCAGCCGTTTCTCCCAGGCTCGGGGGCCCTCTTCGCTCGTCGGCGGAAGCCGGGCATCCAACGTCGAGAGGGTGGTATAGGCACCCGCGTCCGAGGCAAAATCCTCGAGCATTTCCGAGGCGCTCAAGAACCGGGCTCCCGGGGCCTGCTGGAGCGCCCGGAGAATGACCCGTTCGAGGGCCTTGGGGCAGGCGGACCGAATCTTGGAGGGCGGGATCAGTTCTGCTGGATCTTCCGTCGGCTCAACGCCGGTAATGGCAAAATAAAGGACCGCCCCCGCCGCGTAGACGTCGGCGATCGCGTCGCCCATCGACCCGTCGCGGACTTCCGGCGCCATATAGACCCGCCCGGTCGGGATCTCGCCGGCTGGGATATGGGGCAGGGTGTAGCTGCAGAACCGAAGATCGGTGATGGTCCCCCGTCCGACGTTGTTGACGAGCAACGAAGTCGGGACGACGCGGCGGACCACGATGCCGTTGGCGTGGGCGTGTTCGAGGGCGCGGAGGAGATCGCGCGCCAGGATGTGCACCTGGGGGATCGGCCGGGGCCCCCGGACATTGGCCTGGCTCAAGCCCTCGGCTTCGATCCAGTTGCCGATCCGGAAGGCCATGTCGTCGATGATCCCGACGTCGTACACGTGACGGATGGCGGGGTGGTCGAGTTGGCCTAACGCCTCTGCTTCGCGGATGAACCAGGTCCGGAGCTGGTCGTTGCCGGAAAAATTGACCCGGACGCTGACCCGGCGGTTGAGGATGGTGTCGCGGCCGACGAAGAGCACCCGCTCCGGTGCCGCGGCGACGAGGCGCTCCAGCCGATAGCGATGTCCCAGCCGTCGTTCGGTCTCGCCGAACAGGGCAACCGGGTCGAGCGTCATCAATCCTCGCCGGCGGTGACCACCATCGCCCCACCGTTCCGTTTGGCCGTATAGAGGGCGGCATCGGCGGCGGCCAAGACCGCCGCCGGGGTCAGCCCGTCACGCGGCGCTTCGGCAATGCCGATGCTGAGGGAGCCCTGGCCGAACTCGGGGTTGTCGGCGATCAGGTCGGCAAACGCGCTGACGATTCGCTGGACGAACCCTCGGGCTTCGCTGGGGTTCGTCATCGGCAGTATCACCAGGAACTCGTCGCCGCCGAGGCGGCCGACCACGTCGAGGGTCCTGACATGGCGGCGGAGCACTTGGCTGACCAAGACCAAGAACCGGTCACCCGCCGCGTGCCCGAGGGTGTCGTTGATCAACTTGAACCGATCGAGGTCAATCAGCGCGAGGGTGGTGCGAATTTGGTGACGGACGCTCCGGGAAATTTCGGCTTCGAGGCGCTCTTCCAGCGCCCGCCGGTTGAACAGGCCGGTCAGTTGGTCCGTGGTGGCCGCGCTTTGCAGGCGCTCGACGAGTTCGGCGTTCTTGAGGGCAATCGCTCCGGCAAACGCCAGGGTCGAGGCCAGGTCCCGTTCGGCCCGCCCGTAGGGCGTGCCGTTCAAGCGAGCCCCCAAAAGCAGCACCCCGACCCGCTCCCCGCCTGCGTCGAACGGAATCACCAGTTCGGTGCCGCTTGGCATCATCGCGCCGAGACCCACTTCGCCTTGGTCGGCCACCCCGGTTCCCAATGGAAGCACCGCCTCGAGCGCCTCGCGGCTAATCGTGTCCGGGAGCCGGTCGCGATCGAGGGAGCGGAGGGCCTTCGGCACGAACGCGCCTCCGCTCGGCCGGTAGAGTACGGCCCACCAAGCAAAGAAGACTTCGGCCATGAAGTCGAGCACGAGGTGCTCGGATTCCTCGGTCGAATGGGCCGAGGAGAGCAATCGGGCCACCTGGCGGAGAGCCCGGAGTTGGAACACGGCGTCGTCGAGCGCCAACTGGCGCTCCACCAGGACGCTCTGCAACTCGGTCACGACGCCCATCGCGAAACTGAGCTGGAACGCCACCGGCCGGAGGTGCTGGGCCAGCCCCGCGTCGGCCTCGATGACCACCTCGACCGAACCGGTGGTGTGCCGGGAGACCTCGATCTGGCTCGGGATCGGGGTGCTGGGCCCGAATCGCTGAACCGCCCGGCCCGTGGCCGTGATCGAGAACCAGATGTGATCCGAATTGAGGCGTTCAGCCACGATTCGCCGGCAACGCTCGAACAACTCGCCCTCCGAGCGCGCCTGTCGGCAGGCCAGCGCAAACGCGCCGGTCAGCCCATCAATCCGCAAAGTGGCAGGTTGCTCGATAGCCATGATCCAAACATAGAGTGGCCACCGCTCATCACAAAGTGCGCAAGTGGCTGGTGGGCTTAAGGTTCCGAAACGGCGGTCGATACTATTCGGAGCGACAAGAAGCAGACTCTATGCCAAGGAGAGCCGGATGTTCGCGATGAAGTTGGTGGCCACGGGGGCCGCGTCGTTCAGTGGAGCATTGTTGGTTGGGGTGGTTGCCATGACGGGGCGGGAGGTCAAGCGGACCGGCGAAGATTTCTCAGAGCTGGAACGAGCGGTCGATAGCCTCCGGTCGGCGCTGGCCCAAGCGATGCCGATCCGCGGGTTCGTGAAGGGCCGTCCGAACGTCGAGACCGATTTCAACGACGACATCGAGAATCCCGTGCTGGATCCGTCGGCGTTCGTCGACCCGCTGGCCAGCGTGGTCGGGCATGTCCGGATCGGAAAGAATGTCTACCTGGCTCCCTTCGCCTCGGTCCGCGGGGACGAGGGTCAGCCGATCTTCATCGGCGACGGGGCCAACGTGCAGGATGGGGCCGTCGTCCACGCCCTCGAAACCGTCCAGGATGGCAAAGAAGTTCCGGGGCGGACCTACAACGTCGGGGGCCGGGAGTACGCGGTCTATATCGGGAAGCGAGTCTCGCTGGCGCACCAAGCGTTGGTCCACGGTCCGGCCCGGGTCGATGACAACGTGTTCGTTGGAATGCAGGCCATGGTCTTCAAGGCCTGGGTTGGCGAGGGAGCCGTGATCGAGCCGGGGGCAAAAGTCATCGGCGTGACGATTCCCGCTCATCGCTATGTCTCGGCGGGGCAGACGATCACCGATCAGAAGGTGGCGGACAAGCTGCCGGAGATTACCGATAGCTATCCCTTCCGGACCCTTAACGACGCGGTGGTGCACGTCAATACCAGTTTCGCTTCGGGCTACAGCCAACTGGCCACGGAAGCCGCGGAGGCGTTGATCGCCGCCCGGGCCGCCGGCGCAGCGAAGGCTCCCGGAAAAGAGGCGGCACCGAGCGAGAAGAAGGAGAAGAGCGAGAAGTCCCCCGGCGGCGAAAAGAAGAAGCCGGCGCACTAGTCGCTAGTGGACTGTAACAAGTGAACGTTAAGCGGCCCGAATCCGGTGCGACGGATCGGCATATTTCCACTTGATGGGCTTCGGCGCGACGTTGTACTTGCGGATATAGGTCATAATGCGCCGCGCGAGGTTCGGCACGGAGGTGAAGACGCCGCGCGCAATGAGATCGCGTTCGATCTTGGCGAACCAGAGCTCCACCTGGTTGAGCCAGGAGGAATAGGTCGGCGTGAAGTGCAGGTGCACATGCGGTCGGGTCTCGAGAAAGGCGGCCACCCCTTGGGTCTTATGCGCCGACAGGTTGTCCAGAATGATGTGCACCGCTTGCCCGCGCGGCACCTGAGTCAGCAGGTCGGCGAGAAACGCGACGAATTCCTGACTGGTATGCCGCGCGGTGGTCTTGCCATGAACCCGGCCGGTCTTGGTGTTGAAGGCCGCGTACAGCGACAGCGTCCCGTGGCGGACGTATTCGAACCCGTGTCGCTCCGCCCGGCCCGGCGACAGCGGCAAAATCGGCTCGGTGCGATCGAGGGCCTGAATGGCGGTCTTTTCGTCGAGACAAAAGACGGCGGCATGCTGCGGGGGCTTCAGGTAGAGCCCGATGACATCGGCCGCTTTTTGCTCGAACTCGGGATCATTGGACGCCAGGTAACGCTCCAGCCGGTGCGGCTGGAGCCCGTGCTTTCGCCAGATCCGCGCGACCATCATATGATGGACGCCGAGGGCCGTGGCCAAGCGCCGCGTGCTCCAGTGGGTCGACCCATCGGTGGGGGGCTTCCGCGTCCAGTTCAGGATACGGGCCTCCACGCGGGGCGTCAAAACCGTCGTGGGCCGGCCCGCATGGCGCGCGTACAGGCCCGCCAACCGCTCCGCACCAAAACGCTGCTTCCATTTGCTGATGAACGGTTCGGAGCAGTCCACCTTGGCGGCCACTTCGCGGTAGGTCGCCCCCGCCGCCAACAAGAGCAGCACCCGCGCCACCCGCGCCTCATCGGCGCGCCCGGCCCGACTGTGCGCCCGCCGCTCGAGCTCGATCCGTTCCGCGCGTCGCAATGTCACCGATGGAGGGCTCATGGTGACCAATTTAACACTAAACACTTATCTGTTACAGTCCACTAGCCATTTCGAACGAGGACATCCTCTACTGGTGGCGCCTGCTCCAGTCCGGCGCCGTGCAGGGGCCGGAATTCCTCCCCCCAGGCATGACGCCGGAGCAGGTCGCGGCGCTCCGGTATGATCCCGACTTCGTGCTGACCAACGTCCCCGATGCGCGGCGCCGGTTCGACCAGCTTCAAGTCCGGGTCCAGGCCCGCTACCCGTCCTGGTGGTTCGATGTCGGTGGCACCATCACCGCCCTCGAAGGAAACCTCAACACCGTCACCGGCCCCGATGACAACGGCGGATCGTCAGCCGGTCCCTACGTTCGGCTGAACGAGAGCTTTGGTGCGTTGGGCAATCTGGCCAATCAATCCCGGTTCGAGGTCAAGGCACGGGTCGGGGGTGAGTTGCCCCTGGGCCTCCGCGGCGCCTTTTTCGCGAGCTATGCCAGCGGCGACCGCTACACGCCGACGTTGACGCTCTCGAATCTGCTGTTCGAGTTCGAAGCCGACCTGCCGACCCTCAATCCCGAACGACTTCGCCGGCTCCGGTCGTTCTTCTTCGAAAGCACCACCGGGCAGCGGATCTTCGTCGAGCCTCGGGGGGCCTACAAATACCCCGCCCGAATGACGGTCGACGTCCGGCTCGAACGTGGCTTGCATCTCGGCCGCCGTGACCTCCTCGTCACGGTCGACGCCTTCAATCTTCTCGGCGCTTCGGCCGTCACCGAAGTCCAGACGTCGTACAACGGGGAAACCGATCCCTTCGCCAGCGGCCGGCTCGGCGCGGTCCGGAATCGTCTGGCGCCCCGCACGATTCGCATCGGAACGACGCTTGGCTTCTGATCTCGCGGCGGTGCCGGGTCTCGGCTAGTACCGCGGCAACGTCGGATCGATCTCGGCCCCCCACGCCAGGATCCCACCGAGCAGATTCTCAACCCGCAGGTATCCCGCCTCGCCCAGCAAGTGCGCGGCTTGGGCGCTCCGCGCCCCGCCCTTGCAGTACACCACCACATCCCGGTCCCGGGGCACCCGGTCCAGCGACCGGAGCAGTTCGCCTAACGGCACCAGCTCGGCCCCCTCAATCCGTCCGATTTCCCACTCATGCGGTTCGCGGACATCGAGCAAGAACAGGTCGCGCCCTGCCCGGCGGCGTTCGGCCAATTCGAGCACCGAGATATCCCAGCCCTTCTTCACCTCCGGCACCGCACACTCGACCTCGAGATCCTGAAGCTCCTGGATCTCCCGGGTGCCGCACGCCGGACACTCGGGATCTTTCCGGACCTTGAGCCGCCGAAACTCCATGTCGAGGGCGTCCACCAGCAACAGCTCCCCGATCAGCGGCCGCCCGATGCCGAGCAGGAGCTTGATCGCCTCGGTGGCCTGGATGGTCCCGACCAGCCCGGGAAGCACGCCAAGCACGCCGCCCTCGGCGCAGTTCGGCACCGCGCCGGCCGGGGGGGGCTGCCGGAACAGACAGCGATAGCACGGGCCGTCCTTCGTCGCGAACACCGAGGCTTGGCCCTCGAACCGATAGATGCTCCCGTAGGCGTTCGGCACCCCGAGGATGACGCAGGCGTCATTGACCAGATACCGGGTCGAAAAGTTGTCGGTCCCATCAACCACCACGTCGTAGCCCTGGATGATCTCGAGCGCGTTGGCCGCGACCAGCCTGGTCTCATACCGCTCGACCTTGACGTACGGGTTGAGATTGAGAAGCCGCGCCTCCGCCGAGTCGAGTTTCGACTGGCCGATGGCACTCGTGCTGTGGAGAATCTGCCGCTGGAGGTTCGACGCATCGACCTGGTCGAAATCCACCAAACCGAGGTGCCCGACCCCGGCGGCCGCAAGGTAGAGCGCCACCGGCGACCCCAACCCCCCGCAGCCCACGATCAGCACCCGCGACCCCTTGAGTCGCTGCTGACCCGCGAGCCCTACTTCGGGGAGAATGACATGCCGGCTGTACCGGACGAGTTCCGGCGGCGAAAGCGTAGCGGTCGTCATGATCGTTAGCCCCCCGCGATCGCCGACACGATACTGACGTCGTCGCCCGCCTTGACCGGGGTATCGAGCCCCCCCGCGAACCGGGCGTCCTCGTCGTTCAGGTAGACGGTGACGAACTCGTTGCCGGGCAACGTCGCTTCGGTGAACCGCTTGCCGAACTCCGGGTAATCGCGGGTGACCTGATCGATCGCTTCGCGGACGGTTGTGCCGGCAACCACATGTTGCCGCTGTCCCCCCGCATGGCGGGCGAGCAGGGCGGGAATATTGACGGTAATAGCCATGAGTGTCATTCCTTGGGTTAGGCTGATTCAATGACCCGCGCCACGTCGCGGAGGCGACTCGAGGCAATCGGCAGGTCAAACAGGTCGGGAGAGACGGCATCCGGGGTCTTCAGTCCATGAGCCGTGATGCAAAGTACTACTTCGTCGCTGGGCGCGAACCGACCCGCCCGGGCAAGCGCCAGGGCGGCCGCACCGGTCACTCCCCCGGCTGTTTCGGCAAACACGCCCGAGGTCTCGGCCAGGACCCGAATAGCGTCGATCAAATCCGGATCCGAGACCGCGGCGGCGTACCCTCCGCT
>JANPEL010000232.1:0-37066 GCA_031431925.1 Gemmatimonadota bacterium
GTGCCCTTGCCGGATCGAGCCCTTGATCAGCGGTTGGTGGCGGCGATCAACGACGAAGGCGAAGTCCTCGACACCGCAAGCCCAGGACTGTTTCGCGCCCGGCGCGAAATCCACGCCGCCCGCGACCGTCTGATCAAGAAACTCGAGCTCGTGCTCCGGGGGGCCGATCCCCACGCGGTTCCCGCCGGGGCTCAAGTCACGGTCCGAAGCGACCGGTACGTCATCCCGGTCCGCCGCGACTCCCGGTCCCGTCCCGAAGGCATCGTCCACGACGAGTCGGCCAGTCAGGGCACCCTGTTCGTGGAGCCGACCGCAGCGATCGAGTTCGGCAATGCGCTCCGCGGGGCCATTGTCGACGCGGAGCGGGAACTGCTCAAAGTGCTTCGGGAACTGACCGACTTGCTTCGGCCGGCCGCCGAGCTGATCGATGCCGCTCACGAAATGTGCGTGGCGGGCGACGACGTAGTGGCGCGGGTCCGCTACGCCCATGCGGTCCGGGCCACGGTGCCCAAGGTCGGCGGCGATGCGCTGGTGCTTCGGAATGCCCGCCACCCACTGTTGATCGATCGGGGCTTGGCGGTGGTTCCCTTTGACCTCTCGCTCGAAGCCTCCGAGCGGACCTTGCTGATCAGCGGTCCGAACGCGGGCGGGAAGACCGTGCTCATCAAGACGGCGGGCCTGGCCGTGTTGTTGACCCAATCGGGCATCGTGCCGCCGGTCGGACCGGGCACGGCGCTGCCGGTCATGACCGCCGTCTTTGCCGACATCGGCGATCATCAATCGATTGCCGCCGATTTGTCGACCTTCAGCGCCCACGTCGTGTCGCTCCGCGAGATCCTGGCCGAGGCCGGCCCGGCCACCTTGGTGCTGATGGATGAAATCGGGAGTGGCACCGATCCAGCCGAAGGGGGCGCCCTCGCGGCGGCGTCGCTCCGGGCGCTGACCAGGCGGGGGGCTCGGACCATCGTGACCACTCACTTGGGATCGCTCAAGACCCTGGCGGGTGACGTGCCCGGTGTGGTGAATGGGTCGCTCGAGTTCGACGCCGACCAGTTGAAACCGACCTTCCGATTTCGAAAAGGGGTGCCGGGCCGTTCCTATGGCCTGGCCATTGCCCGCCGGCTGGGGGTCGATGCCACGGTCTTGGCCGAGGCGGAGCAGTCGGTGCCCGCCCAGGAGCGGGCCCTCGACGAATTGCTGGCCCATGTCGAGACTCGGGCCCGCGAGCAGGAACGGCGGGAAGCCGACCTGTCCACCCGCGATCTCGACGTCTCGGCCCGCGAGGCCAACGCCGAGGCGATCGGGGAAGCCCAAGCGGCCCGGGAGAAGGAGCTCCGGCGGCGGGAACGCGAGGCCGAGCGGATCGGGCGCCAAGAGGCCCGTCGGCACCTGCTCGAGGCCCGGAGTACGGTCGAGGCGGCGTTGCGAGCCGCCCAGGGTGCGGTCGATCCGGCCAAAGCGCGCGACGCTCGACGGATCATCGAAGAGGCGGTGGTGTCCGAGCGGGCGGCCATCGACCTGGTGGATCAAACCGATGTCGACGAGGTTGATCCCTCGGCCAAAGTGAAAGCAGGCCAGCGGGTCCGGCTCGGAGCCGGGGGCACTGGAACCGTGCTCGAAGTTCGCCACGACGCCAAAGCAGTCGTGGCACTAGGTTCGGTCAAGGTCGTTGTGCCGGTCACCGACCTGACGCCGGTGGCCGGGGCCGGGCCGGCCTCTCGGCCCAAATCCCAGCCGGTCGATTTTCAGGCGACAGCGGCGGCCTTCGAGATCGACCTCCGGGGCATGCGCGGCGACGAGGCCGTGACCGTGACGACGGCCGCCCTTGACGCCGCGATCCTGGCGGAAAATCCGTACCTTCGGATCATCCATGGGATGGGGACCGGGGTGGTTCGTGACCGGGTTCGCCAGGCGCTCAAGGCCGACCGGCGGGTGGCGCGTTTCGAGTTTGCTCCTCGTAACCAGGGCGGGACCGGAGTTACCATCGTCGAATTTGGAGCGGCCTGAATGATCCCGGACGAACTGATCGAGCAGGTTCGCGATTCGGCGAACTTGATCGACATCGTCGGCGAGTCGGTGGCCCTCAAGCGGGCCGGGTCCGACTGGCGGGGGCCCTGCCCGTTCCACGGCGGGACCCACCGGAACTTTGCGGTGGTCCCGAAGAAGGGACTGTACTACTGCTACGTCTGCCATGCCGCGGGTGACGTGTTCACCTACTTGATGAAGCGGTTCGGGATGGACTATCCGACCGCGGTGAAGGACGTGGCGCGCCGGGTCGGGATCACGATCCCGGAGCGGGGCGCCCGCGAGGGGCCGGATCCCCGGGAGCCGCTGTACGGGGCGATGGGCGTGGCGGAGGAATGGTTTGCGGCCCGGCTCCGAGACGGAGCCGATGCCGATCACGCTCGGCGGTATCTCGAGTCGCGAGACATTCCGTTGCCGGTGGCGGCCGAATGGGGCCTTGGGTATGCGCCGACGGATCGGTCGTTCGCGGCGGCCATGAAACAGATCGGGCTCGATGAACGGCTCCTGCTCGATGTGGGTTTGCTGGTCAAGCGAGACGATGGAACGGTCAATCCGCGGTTTCGGGGCCGGCTGCTGTTTCCGATCAAGGACCAGCGGGGCCGGGTGGTGGCGTTTGGCGGGCGGATCTTGGGTTCGGGCGAGCCGAAGTATCTCAATTCCCCGGAGTCGCCGATCTTCCACAAGGGCAACACCCTCTACAATCTGCATCTGGCCAAGGGGGCGATCCGGAAGGAAGGGTTGGTCATCCTGGTCGAAGGGTACTTCGACGCCCTCCGGCTCTACGCGGCCGGGGTGGAGCACGTGATCGCGCCGTTAGGCACGGCCCTGACCTCAGACCAGGCGGCCTTGCTCAAGCGGTTTGCGCCGCTGGTGGTGCTGCTGTACGACTCCGACGGGCCGGGCCTCAAGGCCACGTTCCGGACCGGCGATGAGTGCCTCCGGCATGGGCTCCGGGTCAAGGTGGCCACGTTGCCGCCGGGCGAGGATCCTGACAGCTTGGTCCGCAAGGGCGGGGCCGCGGCCCTGACGCCGATTCTGGAACACGCGGTCGATGTGCTGGAGCGGAAGATCCAGTTGCTCGAGCGGAAGGGCCGGTTCGAAGGCGTCGAGGGGCGTCGCGACGCGCTCGACCGGCTGCTCTCCACGGTCCGGGCCGCCAGTGATCCGATTGCCCGCGATCTCTACATCGCGCGGGTGGCCGAGCGGGTGGGACTGACTCGGGCGGTGCTGGAACACGAACTAGCGGCCCCAGCGCCGCTGCCGTTTCGGCCGCCCGCGGCCGCTGAACCGGTGCGCCTCGACCAGCAACGGGTGGCCCGGCCGTCGGTGGAGCGGCGGCGGGTCGGGGCGCGGACCGAGGCCGATTTGCTTCGGTTGGTGGTGCACAAGCAAGCGTGGCTCGATCGGGCACGGGAGGAAGTCCCGGCGGTCCGGTTCGAGGTTCCGACGTTCCGGGAAATCTATGAGGCGCTGCTCGCGCTGCCCCCGGGGTCGGCCCCGCTGGAAGCGACGCCCCGGCTGTCACCGGCCGCGCTCGCGGCATGGCAACGGTTGCAGGAGGATGAGGTCGAAGCGGGCCTCGATGAAGACGGCATTTATGCGGCGGCGGTGACCCGCCTCGACCAACGAGATACCCTGCGGTCGCTTCCCCCCGGGTCCGATGTCGTGGCTCGCCGGGATTCGCTCTCGCAGTTGTCCCCCGAAGCGAAACAACGGATGTACTGGCAGAAGCAAACGACCAAACCCCGATCCCGTGGATGAACTCAATGCACGCTGAACTCACGAAACTGCTCGATCTGCAGACCAAAGACTTGACGCTGCTCGACGCCGATGTTCGCCTCAAGGCGATTCTCGACGAGGTGGCGCGTCTCGATACCGACCTCGAGGCCGGCCGGCGCGACATCACGGTGGCGCGGAAGCGCCTGGAGGACGGGGTCAAGAAGCGGGAGGATCTGGAAACGCGGATCGAGGGGTTCCGGTCGATCCAGGACAAGCGCCGGCAACGGCTCGAGTCCGCCAAGGGAGCCCGGGAGGCCCAGGCGGTCATGACGGAAGTCGAGATGGCCCGCTCGGTTCTCGCGAAAGAGGAAGGCGACTGGGTTCGGACCGCGGAGGGCGTCCACGATCTCGAGCGGAGCTTGAAAGCCGTCGAAGAACGGGTGGCGGCGTTGGAAGTGGCGCAGGTGGCGGATCGGGAGCGGTTGGCCACCGAGCGGTCGTCGATCGAAGTGGAACGCGACGCCGCCAAGGCCGCCCGGGAGGGCAGCGCCGCCGTGATCGAAAAGGTCGTTCGGGCGCGGTACGACCGGCTCCGGTCGGCGCGCACCGTGGCGGTGGTGGTCGCCCTCCGGGGCGAGGCCTGCGGCGCCTGTTATACCTCGGTGCCGCGGAACCGGCGGACCCAGATTCGGGCCGGCATCCTGCTCGACGATTGTGAAGCGTGCGGGGTCATTCTCTACGCCGAGGAGTTCGAAGGTTGAGGCAACTCCCGCCGCGATGGATCGTGCAGGCCACGCCTGATCCGGAGGCGGCCGGCCGATTGGCGGAGGCCATCAAGGTTCCGCCGCCGTTGGCGCGATTGCTGGTCCAGCGCGGTCATACGACCCCGGAGGCCGCCAAGGCGTTCCTCCGTCCTGACCTCGACCGGCTGACCGACCCGCTCGCCTTGGCGGGCATGGCCGAAGCCGTCGAGACCATCGTCCGCCACATCAAGGCCGGCAACCGGATCTTGGTTCATGGCGACTACGACGTCGACGGGCAATGCGCGGCGGCCCTGCTGACTCGGGGGTTGCGGGCCGCCGGTGCCGACGTCGAAGGGTTTGTCCCCCATCGGATGGAGCACGGCTACGACTTCGGCCCCGCCGGTTTGGCCAAGGCCGTGGCCATCGGCGCCCGGCTCGTCGTCACCTGCGACTGCGGGATTACCGCCGTCGACACGGTCCGCGCGGCCCGGGCGGCCGGTCTCGATGTGGTCGTCACGGACCACCACTTACTGGGACCCGAAGCGCCGCCAGCCAACGCCATCGTCGATCCGCAGCGACCCGATGACACCTCGGGGCTCGGGTCGCTCTGCGGCTCCGGGATTGCGTTCAAGCTGGTGCAGGCCGTGGCCCGAGCGTTAGGTCTTCCGGCCTCGCTGGCGTTCCATTTCCTCGACTATGCCGCGGTGGCCACCGTGGCTGACGTCGTGCCCCTGGTCGGCGAGAATCGGATTTTGGTTCGCCATGGGCTCAAGTTGCTGGCCACCTCGCGGTGGCCGGGGCTCCGCGCCCTGATGACGGTGGCCGGCATCACCGGCGAGGTCCGGGCCTCCCAAGTCGGATTCATCCTGGGGCCGCGGCTGAACGCGGCCGGCCGAATCGGTGATGCCGCCGACGGCCTTCGACTCCTGCTCTCGGACTCGGCGGAGGAGGCCGCCCAAATGGCCCGGCGGCTCGAAGAGTTGAATGTCGAACGCCAAGCCCTCGACCAGCGGATTCTCGAGCAGGCCATCGACCATATCGAGCACACCGTGGATCTCGACCGGACGGCCGGGTTGGTGTTGGCCTCCGATGAGTGGCACCCGGGGGTCGTCGGCATCGTGGCTTCGCGGGTCGTGGAGCGGTTCGGCCGGCCGGCGTTCTTGATCGGCCTCTCCGGCGACACCGGGAAAGGCTCCGGGCGGAGCATCAGTCGCTTCGACCTCCACGGCGCCCTCGGTGAATGTGCGGATTTGCTGGAGCGGTTTGGGGGACACCGGATGGCCGCGGGGGTTACCGTTCGGCGCGACCGGTTGGACGCGTTTCGGGCCCGGTTTGCCGAGGTCTGCGCCAAGCAACTCGATCCCGCCACGCTGGGCCCCGAGCAGCGGGTCGATCTCGAACTCGGATTAGGCGAGGCGTCCGAAGAGTTGGAGCGGCTCTGCCGGCACCTCGAACCCTGTGGGATGGGGAACCCCGGTCCGGTGTTTCTGGCCCGGGATGCCCGGCTGGTCAACTGGAGCTATGTGGGACAAAAAAACGAGCATCTCCGGGGTACGCTCAAAGATGACGCCGGAGGTCTGGCCGCCATCGGCTTTCAGTTTGCCGATCGGGTCCAATGGCTCAATAGCACCGATCCGGTCGATGCCGCTTTTCGGCTCGAACGGAACGAGTTCCGGGGCCGGACCAGCCTCCAGGCCCGGTTGGTCGGGCTCGCACCCGCGGCCGTCTCCGCGGTGTGACCCGGGACATTGCCGGGGAGTTCGGCGGACGGCGGCTGACGGTGCCGGCCGACGACGGGGTCCGGCCCACGGCCGACCGGGTGCGGGAGGCGTGGTTCAGTATCCTCGGGGCCCAAGTCGAGGGGGCCGCGGTGGTCGATCTGTTCGCGGGGAGCGGGGCGCTCGGCGTCGAAGCATTGTCTCGGGGCGCCCGTACCGCCACCTTCGTAGATCTCAATCAGCGGTCGTTGGCGGCCATTCGGGCCAACATCGCGGCGTTAGGTCTCGCCGATCGGACCGAGGTCGTTCGGCAGGATGCGCTGCGATTCGTGGCGGGGCCACCGACGGTCCGGTTTGATCTGGCGCTCGCCGACCCACCGTATGGGCTTGGGCTGGCCGAGCGACTGGCCCAATCGTTTCGCGAGGCCCCGTTTGCGACGCTGCTCTGCATCGAACACCGGAAGACCGAACCAGTGAACGGAGACGAGACCCGAGTCTATGGAGACACCGCGGTGACTTTCCTTGGTGGGCTATGAGCCGGATTGCGCTGTATCCTGGATCCTTCGATCCCCCGACGAAGGGCCATCACGATCTGATCCGCCGGGCCGCCCGGCTGGCCGACCGGGTCGTGGTGGCCATCGCGGTCAATCCGGTCAAGCAGCCGTTGTTCTCGGTCGAGGAGCGCCTCGACTTGCTCCGCCAAACCGTGGGTGAGGTGCCCGGCGTGGAGTTTGCCCATTTCGAGGGACTCCTGGCGGACTACGCCCGCCGGATCGGCGCCGGATTCGTCATTCGGGGCCTCCGGACCGCCGGCGACTTCGAGTATGAGCTCCAAATGGCGCTGATGAACCGCCAATTGTGGTCCGGCCTCGAAACCGTGTTCTTGGCTCCGGCATCGGACCTGACCTATGTCAGCGCCAGCCTGGCCCGAGAGGTGGCCCGGTTCGGCGGTGATGTGAGCCCGCTCGTCGATCCGGCAGTGGCCGCGGCCCTGGTCAAACGGTTTGCTCGATGAATCATTTCGACGAAGTCCAGACCCGGGCCCGCGGGCGGGGCATTCGGATCGTGATGATCGGCCAGGGCGACGGATCGCTGGAGTCCGCCGCGGCCATCCTGGCCGCCGACGGGACCGCCGTCGTCTCGATCGTCGGCGAGGGCGGGATCGTGCCGGCCAGCGATCCGCGACTCGGGCGGGTGGCCGCGGCCCTCCGGGACCGGTGGCCCGAGCGGGTTCGGGACGGCATTCACGCCCTCGACTTGGCCACCAACCCGCTGTTGTTCGCCGTCGGGCTCACCGCCGGCGGCGATGCTGATGTGTGCCTGGGCGGCACGGCGATCCCGCTCGATGCCTTGGAGGAGGCGGGCCGGTGGCTTCGGGGGCCGGGGCGGGCCTCGGCGGGACGGGGCCATCTCTCGTATCTCAGGACGACCGACCAGCGCCTTCTGACGCTGGTGATCCCCGACTCCGCCGGGCCGCTCGACGCCAAAATGGTGGCGCGGCTCGCGCTCCAGGCGTCCGACCATCGGACCCGGGTCATCGGCGATCAATCCCGGGTTGGTTTCTTGGTGGCGCCCCCGAGCCAGGATGCGAGCCACGCCGACGCCGAACTGGCGCTGGCGGAGTTCCGGCTCCTCGCGCCCGGCATCGCCGCCACGGTCGAGTGGAACTGGACCCTGGACTCCGGGGCCACCGAGCCGGGCCGGTTCCGGTTTGGGCCGAACGTGCTGATGTTTCCCGATCCGATCTCCGGCCACCTGGCCGAGTTGGTGCTGCGGGACGCCGCCGACCTTCACACCTGGGGCCCGCTGTTTCCCGGCTCGACCTGGACCCTGGCCGGCGTGCCCGAGGGCGCGTCGCCGGCCGATATCGTGGCGGTCGCGACGCTCGCGGCCGCTGGAACCGTTTCTGCCTAACGATGGAGACCAAGATGAATTTCAAGAGATCGACCGCCGGGCAAGGGGTGACCGTCATCCGGGTCGAGGGCCAGCTCGTCGTCGGCAACCGGCAGGAGCTCAAAGGCCTGATTCAGGAGGCCCTCGAAGCGGGCGAACGGAAGTTCCTGATTGACTGCTCCGGCACGGCCTACATCGATTCGTCCGGTCTGGGCGCCCTGGTCACGATTTCCAAGAAGGTCCGGGAAAGCGGCGGCGAACTGCGCTTGGCCGGACTCAATAGCGACCTCCAGTCGTTGTTCGAGCTCACCAAGCTCGACACCCTCTTCGTCATTGCCCCGTCGGTCGCCGACGCCCTCGCGACGTTCTGATCGTGCCGGCCCTCTCCCGCCTCTCGGTGTCGCGCTCGATGCTCGATGCCTCCGCCGACGTCGTGGCGGTGGATCTTGCGATGCCGAGTGATGTGGCCGAGGTCGAGCAAGCGGTCGAACTGATGGCCCGCCATTGCTTCGAAGGGAGCCCGCCCTCCGAGCGGACCGCGTTCCGGCTTCGGGTTACCTTGGCCGAGGCCCTGAGCAACGCCATCCTCCGCGGCAACCTGGAAGACCCCCGCAAGTGTGTTTGGGTTCGGGCCGAAGTGTCGCGGACGGTGATTCGGTTGTCGGTCCGGGACGAAGGCTGCGGGTGCGAGCCGGGCCGCCGGACCTGTCCAACCTTGCCGACCGATCTCGAAGACGACGGGGGCCGCGGCCTCTTCATCATCAACCAGCTTGCCGACCAGGTCGAGTTCAACGACCAGGGGAATACCATCTGGATGACGCTGCCGCGCTGCTGAGGCGGCTCAAACCGGTGCTCGACGCGCTCGACGGAACCACCGTCTGGCCCGATCGGCTCTGGATGGCCGCGGCCCAGGCAGCCTGTCTGGTGCACGGGGCGGATCCGGGCTGGACGCCGGGCCTGCCGGCGGCCGCCGGTTTGGTCCTCACGCCGGACGGCCCCCGCTGGTTCGCGCCGGTGGCCGATGAGGCCGGCCTCTGGCTCGAGGGCGACTGCGGCCCCGCGGGCGCCTCCAGGCAAACGGCCACCGTCCTCGAAATCGTCGGCTACCTGCTTCGGGTTGAACGGGAAGTGGCCCGCCTAACGCAGGAACTCGCCAGCCGCTACGAAGAAATCGACCTCCTCTACACGATCAGCGAAATTCTCGGCCAGACCGTGCGGCTCGAGAAGGCCGCGCAGATCATCGTCCGCGCGGTCAGCAGCGTGGTCGGGGCTCGACGGGCCTCGATCGTGGTGCACGATGAGGGCACCCGGGTGCTTCGAACGGTCGCCTCCCTTGGCATTCCGCTCGGCCGGGCCGGTTTGATCGATCTCGACGATCCCCACTCGGTGGCCGCTCGGGTGTTCCGGGACCAGCGGGCCCTGATCGGCGATCCGCTCGATGCCGTGCTGGTCTCCGCCGGGAAGGAAGAGCGCGGCTATCAGGGCTCCGCATTCATGAGTGTCCCGATTTGCTATGCCGCGCCCGGGGGGCCCTCGAAATGTATCGGGGTGGTCAACCTGACCGACCGGGTCGGCGGCGACCGGTTCGGCGCGACCGACCGGAAGCTGGTGATGGCCATTGCCAACCAGATCGGCGCCGCGCTCGAAAATGCCCGGTTGGTGGAGCGGGAACGGCACCAGGAGCGGCTCGAGCGGGAGTTGGAACTGGCCTCCCGCCTCCAGCAGAGCCTCCTCCCAAAACCCCTGGTGTTGGCGGGCATCGGCGATGTCGGCGTCCGGTGTCTCCCGCTCGAATCGGTCGGGGGCGATTTCTACACCTTTAGCCGACTGGGGCAGGGCGGGGTGGCGGTGATGGTCGGCGACGTGAGCGCCCACGGGTTTGCCGCCGCGCTCCTGATGGCCTCGGCGGTCGCGGCTGCGGGCATTCACGTGGCTGCGAGCGCCGAGCCCGCGTCGGTCCTGGCCGCCCTGAAGGACACCCTGGCCGAGAATCTGGCAGAGTCCGAGCACTACCTCACCGTGTTCTTCGCTCGGATCGATCCGGCTCGCGGACTCTTGACCTTTGCCAACGCCGGGCATCCGCACGCGTTCCGGATCCCGGCCAATGGACTGCCCCGGCGGCTGGAGGCCACCGCGCCGCCGTTAGGCCTGAGCCCGGCCCCGATCGGCTCGGTCGAGGTGCCGTGGGTCCCCGGCGAAGATCTCCTCTGCGTCTGGACCGACGGGTTGACCGACGCGGCCAACGAGCGGGGCGAGCGGTTCGGCGAGCGGCGGATCCTCGAGGTGATCCGGGCCCGGCGGGCCGAGCACCCCGAGATGATCGTCACGGCCGTGATGGATCTGGTGGACCGCTTTGCCCCGACCCCCTCGGACGACCGGACCATTCTCGTTCTCCGGGTGTAGGGTCCGATCCCGTGCCCAAAAAAGCGCTGGGCCAGCACTTTCTGTCCGATCCGCGGATTCTGGCCCGGATCGCCGGGGCGCTGCCGGCCGGGGCCGGCGCGGCCGTGCTCGAGATCGGGCCGGGGCGGGGGGCCCTGTCTCGCGCTCTGGTGAGCCGCGGGGTTCGCCTCACGATGATCGAGCGGGACCGGGACTTGGTGGCCGGACTCGCGCGGGAATTTCCCGAGTCGTCCGTCATCGAAGCCGACGCGCTCGACGTCAACTGGCTCACGGCGCTCGGCGTGCCGCCCGGGGGGCCCTGGTACGTTATTGGGAACATTCCCTACAACATCACGAGCCCCCTGATCGAGAAGGCGCTCGATCAGGCCTGGCCTCCGGTTGCCATCGTCTATCTGGTTCAAAAAGAGGTGGCGGTCCGGCTCGCCGCCGAGTCGGGAAGCTCGGAGTATGGGGCCCTGACCGTGGGGGTCGGGGTTGCGGCCACGGTGGAACGGCTCTTTACGGTACCGGCCGGCGCCTTCTGGCCGCCTCCCAAGATCGACAGCGCCGTCGTTCGGATCGTGCCCCGGAGCCCGGCGCTGGTTCGCGACGCCCGGTTCCGGCGCCTGGTGGTTGGGCTGTTCGGGGGCCGTCGGAAACAGTTGGTGAGGGCCCTTCGCACCGTGCTCGACCTCGAGGATGGGCCCGCACGCGGGTTGGTCGAGCGGGCCGGGCTCCGGACCGATCAGCGGCCGGAAACGGTTGGGGTCGAGGAGTTCGTCAGGCTGTTCCGGGTTGTCGTTGACGAAGGGATGGCCGATCCGTTAACTTTGTGAAAACTTTCACATGCCATGCGAACCATCGCCGACAACACCGTCCGACGTCTCTCCCTCTACCTCCTGTTTCTGGAGGACTTCCAACTCCAAGGTGCCACTACGGTGAGCTCCGGAGCGTTGGCGGCACGAGGCGGGACGACGTCCGCCCAGGTCCGAAAAGACCTGTCGTTCTTCGGGTCGTTCGGCAAGCGAGGGCTGGGTTATTCGGTGCCCCAGTTGATTCGGCGGCTCCGCGAAATCCTCGGTCTCGGCCGGCGGTACCGGGTGGTCGTGGTGGGGGCCGGGAAGATCGGCAGTGCCTTGGCCCAGTATCGGGGCTTCAACCAACGGGGCTTCGATATTGTGGCGATCTTCGATAACGACCCGGCCAAGGTCGGGCAGCCATGGAACGGACTCGTGGTGTCGGACGTCGCGGACTTGGAGCGGCAGGCTGCCGAGCTCAAGCCCGATATCGCCGTCATCGTCACCCCGGGTGAGGCGGCTCAGCCGATCGCCGATCGGTTGGTCCAGTGCGGCGTGGCCGCCATTCTCAATTTTGCGCCGGTGCCGCTCCAGGTTCCTGATGCCGTCGCCGTGAAGGCCGTCAATCTCGTGTTGGAATTGGAGGCGCTGAGCTACGCTCTGGCAAGCAAATAGGGGTCCCCGGTTACCTTCCCCAGATGCCGTCAGTTCATGTCACCTCCGAGATCGGTCCCCTCGAGACCGTGTTGGTTCATACCCCGGGCAAAGAACTCGAAGCCGTTACCCCGAGAACCCGCGAAGACTACCTCTACGATGATTTGATCGGGCTCGAAGTTTCGGCCCGCGAGCACCGGCGTTTAGTGGCGGTGCTCAAGAAATTCGCCAAGGTCCACGAGGTCACGGAACTGTTAGCGCAGACCCTGGCGGGTTCCGAAGCGCGCGAGTTTTTGGTGACCCGAACCATGGATGTGGTGGCGTCCGAGCCGCTGGCCCAACAGCTGACCGCGCTCGCCCCGAAGGCGCTGGTCCGGATGTTGATCGAGGGGGTCGAAGAACCCGGCGGGGCCATTTCCCGAACGGTCAACGAGGTCGGGTTCGTGCTGCCACCGCTGCCCAATCTGTTCTTTCCGCGCGATATCGGGATGGTCATCGGCGACCACGCGGTGGTCGGCTCGATGCGCTTCGGGATTCGCTGGACCGAAGAGCTCCTGATCAAGACCCTGTTCCGGTTCCATCCGGACCTGGCCAACGCGGGCATCCTGTACGACGGCTCCGAGGAGCGCCGGAGCAACTACACCCTCGAAGGGGGCGACGTGCACGTGCTCCGGCCCGACCTGCTGGTGGTCGGGTACTCGGAACGGTCGTCAACGGCCGCGCTCGATCTGCTCTGCGATGAGGCGTTCGCCAAGACCCGGGTGACCGATGTCGTCGTCGTGATCATGCCCAGAGAGCCGACGGCCATCCACCTCGACATGTTATTCACTCAGCTGGACCGGGACCTCTGTGCGGTTTATCCGCCGGCCTTCCTCGGTCCCGAACGGCTCACGATTCTGCACCGGCGCAAAGGCGCCAAGACGGTCCGGGAGCGGAGCGATCTGTTCACGGCGTTGAAGCAGGTCGGGATGCCGCTCACGCCGGTCATGACCGGGGGCCACCACCGGTTGTCGCAAGAGCGGGAACAGTGGGCGAGCGGCTGCAATTTCTTTTCGGTGCGTCCCGGCGTGGCCATCAGCTATCAGCGGAACGAAGTGACCCTGCGGGAACTCGAGAAGGCCGGCTTTGCGGTGGTGCCGAGCCAGGATTTTCTGGCCTTCGACGATTGGGACGAATCGCGCGGGCGAGTGGTGGTGACCATCCCCGGTGGTGAGCTGGTCCGGGGTGGTGGCGGACCTCGCTGCATGACGCTGCCGATCCGGCGGGCCGACATCTGGTGACCGGCCTTTCGGCGGTACCGGCCGGCGCGTTGGCCGATCGGGCGATCGAACTCTTGCTCCGGGGGCCGGAGTCGGCCGCGGTGCTGACCCGTGACGTGTTCGGGATGGCTCGGGCCCCGGTGGCCGTGGCCGAACGGCTGGCGGTGGCGCTCCTCGGCGCCGATCCGCGAGTTCGGCGGCTGCCGGATGGCCGGTGGGGGCTCGTGGTGGGGGCGTCGGGTTCGCCGTTGATCGAGGAGACCGGATTCGCCGTGGTCGATGTCGAAACCACCGGCAGCCGAGCGGGCGGCAGCGATCGGGTCACCGAAGTCGCGGTGGCGGTGGTTCAGGGAAGTCGCTGCGAGATGGTGTTCGACAGCCTGATCAACCCGGAGCGGCCGATCCCCCCGATGGTGGTGTCGATTACCAAGATCACCGATGCGATGGTTCGCAATGCCCCGACCTTCGATGTCGTGGCCGATCACCTGGTGTCGGTTTTGGCCGGCCGAGTGTTCGTGGCGCATAACGTCCGGTTCGACTGGCACTTCGTCGCGTCGGAACTGAAGCGGGCCAAGTCGGTCGGGTTGGAAGGGTCGCGGCTTTGTACCGTGCGCCTGGCCCGGAGTCTGATTGTGGGATTGCCATCCTACGGGCTCGATGTGGTGCAGGAGTATTTCGGCGTTCCGAACCCCGCCCGGCACCGGGCCGGCGGGGACGCGCTCGCGACCGCCCTGGTGCTCCAACGGCTGCTCGACCTGGCCCGGGGCACCGGCGCCCGAACCCTGGCCGACCTCGAAGCCATGCAGACGAAGCGCAAAAAGCGGCGGAAGGGCAAACGCCGAACCAGTGCCCCGGAGGACGCGTTCTGACATGGCCCTCGTCCACACCTTTCGACTCGGCAACCTGACCTGTCATGCGATCGATGCCGGCGGGTTCAAGCTCGATGGCGGGGCCATGTTCGGGGTCGTGCCGAAGCCCCTCTGGTCCAAGCGGATTGCTGCCGACGACCAGAACCGGATCCAACTCGCGTTGCGATGCCTGCTGGTGGAGCATCCCGATGGACTGGTCCTGATCGACACCGGCGTCGGCAACAAAGAAGACCCGAAGTTCCTCGCCACCTACGGGATCGACAACGCCGTCGCCGGCGGCCGGACCCGCCTCGAATCCGCCTTCCAGTCGCTCGGCCATTCGCCCGCCGACGTGGCCTGGGTCATCAATACCCACCTCCATTTCGACCACGCCGGCGGCAATACTTATGTCGAATCGGGCGGGGACGGGGTGTCGGTCGGTGGGCCGCGGTTGACCTTTCCGAACGCCACGTATGTGACCCAATGGGGAGAGCTCGAGTTCGCGAGAAACCTGAACGAGCGCACCAGGGCGTCCTACATGGCGGCCAATTTCGAGCCGGTTGCGGAGGCGGGGAAATGGAAGTTGCTTCGGGGCGACGTCGACGTGCTTCCCGGTATCTCGGTGTGGGTTACGCCGGGACATGTTCCGTACCATCAGAGTGTCGTGTTGAAAAGCGACAAAGAGACATTGGTCTACTTGGCCGACCTCATGCCGACCAGCCATCACCTCGGGTTCCCGTGGATCATGGGGTATGACCTCGAACCGCTGAAGACCCTCGAATCGAAGCGCCGGCTGCTCCGGATTGCCGAGGACGAGGGCTGGTGGTTCTTCTTCGAGCACGACGCCGAGGTGATCATGGGCCGCCTCGGCTCGGACGACCGGGGACCGGCGTTGGCCGACGTGGTGCGAGTTTCCCCGGCGGCGTTCGAGGGGGTCTGATGGAGGCACCGATCGTTCCCCCGGCGTTGTCTGAGGCGCTGGCCGGCCGCTACACGCTCGAGCGTCCGATCGGCCAAGGCGGGATGGCCACCGTGTTCCTGGCTCGGGATGAGAAGCACGGCCGGCGGGTGGCGGTCAAGGTGCTTCGTCCCGACCTGGCTGCCAGTCTGGGCGCCGAGCGGTTTCTCCGGGAAATCGGGATCGCGGCCCGGCTCCAGCATCCCCATATCCTTGGGCTGATCGATTCCGGCGAGGCGGCCGGATTCCTCTACTACGTCATGCCGTTCATCGAGGGCGAGTCGCTCCGGGGCCGGATGGACCGGGGCCCAATGTTGCCGGATGAAGTGGTGGGGTTGGCCCGGCAGGTTGGTGATGCGCTGGAGCATGCCCATCGGCAGGGGGTGATCCACCGGGATATCAAGCCGGAGAACATCCTGCTGTCCGACGGCCACGCGATCGTGGCTGATTTCGGGATCGCCAAGGCAGTCACCGCCGCGTCCGACAAGTCGATCACCCGGACCGGGTTTCCGGTCGGCACGGTCGGGTACATGAGTCCGGAGCAGGCCGCGGGGTTTTCCGAGCTGAACGAACGGTCCGACGTGTTCAGCTTGACCTGTGTGATCTATGAGATGCTGGTGGGCCACGTTCCGGGGATGTGGCCCAGCGAGGAATCGGGCCGGGTGCTCCGGTTGATTGAAGCGCCGGCGGAGCATCGACTCCGTCTGGACCGGCTGCCGGGCTCGGTCGAGCAGGTGCTGGTCCGGGGGCTCCTGCTTCGGCCGGAGCACCGGATCGCCGGGCCCCGATCGCTGGTCGACTCCCTGGCCGAGGCGTTCGGCGAAAAGCCCCGGTTCACCGACCGCCAGGTGGCCGGGATCGTGGCTCGGGCGGCCGAGCTCGATGCGTTGCCGACCCAGTCGGGTAACTTGTCGCTCGGCGGGATCCAGCAGATTGCCGCCGACGTCGGGATCTCGCCGCAGCACGTCGAGCGGGCCGCCCGGGAGTTGGCTCACCGCCCGGCCGCCCTCGCCCTGGAGCCGCACTGGTTCACCGGCTCAGCCAACCGGATCGTGGTCGAACGATTTGTCGATGGCGAAGTCAGCGATGCCGAGTACCCGGCCATCGTGGATGAGATCCGGATCACGATCGGCGCCCAAGGTCAGTCCTCGACGCTCGGCCGGGCGCTGGCTTGGCGGACCGTGGGAACGCAGCACCAGCCCAGCCGGGCGGTCAGTGTTTCGATTTCCCCCGCTGGAGGCCGGACCCGGATCTTGATCGACGAGTCGTTGACGCCGACCGCCGGGGGGGTCTTCGGCGGGCTGATGGGGGGGCTGGGGGGGGGCGTCGGCTTCATGGCGTTTGGGGTGAGCATGGGGGCGTTTCACTCGCCGCTGATTGGGTTGGCCAGCTTGGTCACGGTGTTGGGGGGCTCGTTCCTCGGGGCCCGGAACGTGTTTCGTCGAACCGGTGTCAAGCGAAACCGGCAGCTCGAGGACCTGGCCGACCGGCTGGCCGGCCACATTGCCGACACCAATGCCAGGGCCAGCCGGAGCCGGTTGCCGCGCTAGCCACCCGCCCGGTTGACGACCGGGCTCTAACTCGTTACCCTTGTGAGCGTTGAAAGCGGAGGCCCGAAGAGGCTTCCCACCCCGAGCCCGATGCAAAGCAGGATACGCACGGCAAGAGGGTCCACTAATTCGCTCGCGGCCGCCGTGCCGGGAGCGTTGTGGACACCCCAGCCGCCTGGGGTGTTTTCGTTTTTTACCAGGAGGAATACCAACTGAGCACCAACGAGCGCGAGCGCAGGGTTCGGATCAATCGGATGATCCGGATCAGTCCGGTTCGAGTCATTTCCGACGCGGGCGAGCAGTTGGGAGTTTTGGCAGTCGAAGATGCGTTGGCCATGGCTGAAGAGAAGGGGCTCGACTTGGTCGAAGTCGCCCCGATGGCCCGGCCGCCGGTGGTCAAGATCATGGACTACGGCAAGTACAAATTCGAGGAAGCCAAGGCGGCCCGAGCGGCAAAGAAGAAGCAGCACGTGATCGAGGTCAAGGAAATCAAGTTCCGGCCCGGGATCGACGATCACGACTTCGACTTCAAGGTCCGGCACATGCGCGAGTTCTTGAAAGAAGGCAATAAGGTCAAGGTCACGATGATGTTTCGCGGCCGGCAAATGGCCCGGCTCGATCTGGGCAAGGCCGTGCTGGACCGAGTGGCGGAGCAGTTGGTGGATGTTGGAAAAATTGAGTTCGATGCCCGGGTCGAGGGTCGGACGATGACGATGGTCTTTGGACCGAAGTAACTAGGAGACAGGCATGCCGAAGCAGAAGACCAAGCGGGCCGCGATGAAGCGGTTCAGTTTCACGGGAAGTGGCAAGATCAAGCGGGGGAAGGCCAACCGCCGCCACATTCTCACCAAGAAGACGCGGAAGCGGAAGAATGCGCTCGGGAAGCCGGCGCTGGTCAGCTCTGCCGACTTCAAGCGTGTCCAGCGCTTGCTGTTGGCCTAACGCCGGAGACACACGATGCCTCGCGTAAAAAGCAATGTGGCGCACCATGCGCGCAAGAAAAAGGTCATGGAAGCCGCCAAGGGTGCCTACGGCGGCCGGAGCAAGCTCTACAAGGCCGCCAAGGAAACCGTCGAACGGGCCATGCGGTACGCGTACCGCGACCGGCGGAAAAAGAAGGGCGACTTCCGGACCCTCTGGATTACCCGGATCAACGCGGCCGCCCGGATTCACGACCTCTCGTACAACCGGTTCATCTCGGGCCTCAAGAAGGCCGGCGTCGAGATCGACCGGAAGATGCTGGCCGAGATGGCCGTGACCGACATGGACGCGTTTGCACGCTTGGCGGAGTTGGCCAAAGGGGCCTGATTCGGCGCGCGCGACCTGATCTGTTCGATCTGACCTCCCCCGCGGGCGCCCCATTCGGTGATCGCGGGGGAGGATCGTTTTGAGGAGTGACATGGAACCGACTGGCTATCACGAACTCGACGGATTGTTGCCCCGCCTGGCCGCGATTCATTCCCTGACCGGTGAGGCGCTCGAGGCCGAGCGGATTGCCGTGCTGGGCCGGAAACAAGGGCTGCTGACGGCGCTGCTGAAGCAACTTCCCGACCTGCCGCCCGACCAGCGGAAGGCCTTCGGGGCCGCCGTCAATCGGGTCAAGCAGGCCTTCGAGGCCGCCATTGACGCCGAGGCCACCGCCGGGGCCGGCGTCGAGACCGACGCTGGGGCGGGGCTCGACCTCACCATGCCCGGCCGACACCGGTGGGCCGGTGCCGAGCACCCGGTCACCAAGGTGGTGGCCGAGATTTGCGACATCTTCCGGTCGCTCGGGTTCGCGGTGGCCGTTGGCCCTGAGATCGAAGACGAGTGGATGAACTTCTTCGCGCTCAATTTTCCGAAGAACCACCCGGCGCTCGATGCCCACGACACGTTGTACTTGTCCGACGGCACGGAGGCGGCAGACGGCGGCAAGTTGCTGCTTAGGACCCACACCTCGCCGGTGCAGATCCGAACCATGCAATCGGGGCCGCCTCCATATCGGGTGGTTATTCCCGGCATGGTCTATCGGAACGACCCCTTCGATCCGTCGCACGCGCCCGCCTTTGCCCAAATCGAGGGGCTGGCCGTCGACGAGGGCATCGGACTGGTGGACTTGAAGGCCACGCTGACCCAGTTCATCCATCGGTTCTTCACGCCGGCCACCAAGGTCCGGTTCCGGCCGTCCTACTTCCCGTTCACGGAGCCGTCGGGCGAACTCGACGTTGAGTGCCAGTTGTGCCACGGGAGCGGTTGCCCCGCCTGCAAGCAGACCGGCTGGATGGAAATCCTCGGATGCGGCATGGTGCACCCCAACGTGCTGACCAACGCGGGCGTCGACGCCGAGCGGTATTCCGGGTGGGCGTTTGGAATGGGACCGGGCCGGGTGGCCATGAACCGGTACGGCCTGCCCGACATCCGGTATCTCTATAGCGGGGACATGCGGTTGCTCCGCCAGTTCGGAGGAGTGGAGAAATGAACGTATCTCGCCGTTGGCTGGAGGCGTTCCTCGGCCGCCCGCTCGAGATTAACGACCTGGTGCCCCGATTGGCCATGCTCGGGTTGCCGGCCGATGCGGTCGAGCCGGTCAATGCCCACCTGGCGCCGGTGGTGGTCGGGCAGGTGGTGGAGTTGGCCCGCCATCCGAATGCCGATCGGCTGAGCGTCTGCCAGGTCGACATCGGGGGCGGTCAACGCCGTCAGGTCGTCACCGGCGCGTCGAACGTGGCGCTCCTGGCCAAGTACCCGTTTGCGGCGGTCGGGGTCACCCTGCCGAACGGGATTACCCTCGAAAAACGGAAACTCCGGGGTGAGTTGTCCGAGGGGATGCTCTGCTCGGCCGACGAATTGGCGCTCGGCAGCGACCACGACGGACTGTTGACGCTGACGACGGAGGCCGCGCCCGGGAGCCCGATTCTCGACGTCCTCGGGCTCGGCGATGACCGGCTGGTGCTCGACGTCTCGCCGATGCGGGGCGATTTGCTCGGCCACAAAGGCATTGCCCGGGAGTTGGCCGCGTCGCTCAAGGTGGCGTTCCGGTTGCCGTCGATTCCCGGGACCAATCCGGCCGAAGGACACTCGGTTCGCCGAGCCGACGGGGCCTCAGGCACGCTGGCCGGCGGACTGACGATCGCGGTCGAGCCGGGATCGTCGTGCGGGAGGTTTACCGCGGCGGTCATCGAAGGGGTGATGGTGGGGCCCTCGCCCGAGTGGCTCCGGCGCCGGCTGGAGTCGGTCGGGCAGCGCTCGATCAGCAACGTCGTCGACGTCACCAACTATGTCCTCCTCGAGTTGGGGCAGCCCTTGCACGCGTACGACGGCGCCAAACTCCGCGGCGGGAGACTCGGCGCCCGTCTGGCCCGCGCCGGCGAACCCCTGACCACGCTCGACGGAACCGACCGGGCCCTTGCCGCCGAGATGACGGTGGTAGCCGACGGCGCCGGCGCGGTGGGCGTGGCGGGCATCATGGGCGGCCGGGACAGCGAAGTGAGCGACACCACGACCACCGTGGTACTCGAAGTGGCCTGGTGGGACCCGGCCGCCACCCGGCTCACCCGGAAGGCGTTAGGCGTCGTTACCGAAGCGAGTCAGCGGTATGAGCGGGGCACCGATTTGTGGGGGCTTCCCGACGCGCTCCGGCGGGCGCTCGACTTGGTGGTCGCGACCGCGGGCGGCCGGGTGGCGGACGCCATTGACGTCTGGCCCGAGCCGTCCAACCCGCCTCGGGTGTTCCTCCGCCAAAAACGAGTGGCCCAGATCGTCGGGCTCGATCTTCCGCTTGCCACGATCGAGCAGGCCATGGTCGCCATCGGCGCCACCGTGCTGGCCAAGCCGGACGACGGCCGCTTGGCGGTGGATGTTCCCGGCTGGCGCCGGGACCTGACGACGGAAATCGACCTGGTCGAGGAAGTGGCCCGGATCTACGGGTACGATCGGCTGCCGGATCAGATCCGGCCGTACCGGCCCGGGGCCCAGCTCGATGCCCCGATCGACCGGGCCGCGGCCATGGCCCGAAAGGGGCTGGCCGCCGAGGGGCTCTACGAGGTGGTGTTGCTGCCGATTGGTCCCGCCACCAGCGAGCAGGCGGTGGCGGTGCTCAATCCGCTGTCGGCCGATCATGGATTCCTCCGCGAGCGGCTCCTGCCGGGATTGATTCGACAGGTCGAAGCCAACTGGGCGGCCCAGGTCCGGGACGTCCGGCTGTTCGAGATCGGGACGGCCTTCCAGGCCGCCCCGAGCCGCCCGGTCGAAACCACCCGGATCGCGGCGGTCGTCACCGGCTCCCGGGGCCCTGCTCACTGGTCGGAATCAGGCCAAGGCCCGGACCTCGATTGGTGGGATCTGAAGGGCCTGTTCGAGCGGGCGGTCTCCCTGGCGAATCCCGGGGCCCTGGTACAAGTTGAAGGCGGGGAGTTGGTTGCACGGGTCGGCGGGGCGGTGGTGGGCCGGGCCCTGGGGTTGACGGCGGACGCGCCGCCGTGGGCGGCGCCGCTGTTCGGCATAGAAATCGACCTCGATGCGGCGCCGCGATCGGTGCCGGCCTTTGTTCCTCCGCCGTCCGTTCCGGCTGCCATTCGCGACCTCGGTCTTGTGGTGCCGTGGTCGGTCACCGCGGATGCGGTCGGTGCTGAGATCCGAAAGATCGGGGCCGGGTTGCTCGAGTCGGTGACGGTCATCGACGAATACCGAGGGACCGGGGTGGCCGCGGGTGCCCGCAGCGTGGCGTTCCGATTGGTGTTTCGCCGCCGCGATCGCACGTTGAAGGACACTGAAGTCGACAGCGCCGTCACCCGGATTCGGGGCGGCTTGGAGAAACAGCTTGGCGTCTCACTCCGAACATCCTGATCAGGCGCTCGAAGCCCTCGAGCGGGTTGCCGGCCTGCTCGAAACCGAGTTGGCCGGCTGGCGTCGGCGCTGTCTCAAGGCTGAATCATTGGTCGAGGAGGCCAAGAGCCGGGTGCCGGACGTGACCACCGGCGATCTGGTGCTGCTCCGCGGCCGGATCAGCGAGGTCGAGTCGGAAAACCACCGGCTCCGAGATCGGATCGGGGCGGCCCGCGAGCAGCTCGAGCAGTTGAAGACCCGGCTCCGGTTCGTCGGCGATCAGGTCACGGGAGACGCCCGGTGAGCGGGCCGAAGCCGGTGGAAGTGGTCATTGCCGGCCAGAAGCTGATGGTGAGTTCCGATCACCCCGCCGAGTATACCCGCGGCGTCGCGGCGTATTTCGACTCGGCGGTCCAGCGGATTCGGACGGCGGCCCCGACCATCGATGGTCATCGCGCCACGATTCTCGCGGCGCTTGCGGTTACGGATGAACTGTTTCAAGCGCGCCAGCACGATGCGGCAACCACCCACCGAATTGATGCGGTGGCGGATCAGCTGGCGCGGTTACTTCCCCCGGCAGTACGGGGTCCCCGAGCCCAAGACTAGGTTGCCTCTGGGCCTTAACCGATTCGTGGCGCCCTCGCCGCGTGCGGAGATACACTGATGTCGATCCTCGAATGGCTCCTCGCGGGTGGAGGAGTAGTTGCTGGAATAGTGCTGGCCCTGGTTGGCTACACCGTCGTCCTCCGCTCCAAGAAACGCGACGCCGCCGGCCTGATCGCGACCGCCGAGCGCGACGCATCGCAAGTCGTCACCAAAGCCCGGGACGAGGCCGACAAGGCCCGCGCCGCCGCGTTAGTAGAAGGCAAGATGGAGGCGCTCAAGCTCCGCGAAGAGTTTGACCGCGACCTCGGCCGGCGACGCGAAGAAATCGACCGGACCGAGCGCCGACTCGAAGAGCGGGAGCGCGGAGTTACCAAGCGCAACGAGGAGCTCGACCGCCAATCCAAGGCGGTCTCGGGGCAGCAGGGCGCCCTGGCCCAGAAGGAACTCACCCTCGAGGCCCGGACCAAGGAAATCGACGCGCTGGTGCACGAGCAGCGGCAGCGTTTGGAGCGGGTGGCCGGCCTCACGGTCGAACAGGCTCGGCGAGAATTCATTCAGCGGGTCGAGGACGAAGCGCGAGCCCAGGCCGCGGCTCTGGCCCGGGACATCAAGGACCAGGCCAAGAAGAACGCCGAAAAGGATGCCAAGCGGATCATCGCGATGTCGATCCAGCGGGTGGCCGCCGAGCACACGGCGGAGACGACCGTGGCGGCCGTGGCGTTGCCGAGTGACGAGATGAAGGGCCGGATCATCGGGCGCGAAGGACGGAACATCCGGGCCTTTGAACTCGCGACCGGGGTCGATTTGATCATCGATGACACCCCTGACACCGTGATTGTGTCCTGCTTCGACCCGATTCGCCGCGAGGTGGGCCGGCGGGCGCTCGACGCGTTGATCACCGACGGCCGGATTCACCCCGGCCGGATTGAAGAAATCGTCAAGAAGATTCAGAAGGATCTGGAAGATCAGCTCGTCGAGCTCGGCGAGCAGGCGGCGTTCGAAACCGGCATTCACGGGCTTCATCCGGAGATGATCAAGCTGATCGGCCGGATGCGCTATCGGACCAGCTATGGCCAGAATATCTACGAGCACTCGAAGGAGGTCTCGTGGATTGCCGGGATGATGGCGGCGGAACTCCACCTCGATGTCATGCTCGCCAAGCGGGGCGGGCTGCTGCACGACGTCGGCAAGGTGCTGACCCACGAGAGCGAAGGCACTCACGTTCAGCTCGGCGTCGAGATGGCCACCAAGTATCGGGAGAATCCGCTGGTCATCAATTGCATCGCGGCCCACCACGATGACGTGGCCCACGAGACCCCGGAGTCGGTCCTGGTCCAGGCCGCCGACGCCATCAGCGGGTCGCGGCCCGGCGCGAGACGCGAGGCGTTCGAGACCTACGTCAAGCGGCTCACCAAGCTCGAAGAGATCGCCACCAGCTTCGAGGGCGTCGAGAAGGTCAACGCGATTCAAGCCGGCCGGGAAGTGCGGGTCATCGTGGTTCCCGAAAAAATCAACGACACCAAAGCCCAAGAGTTGGCCGAGGCCATCGCCAAGCGGATCGAGGGCGAGTTGCAGTATCCCGGACAAATTCGGGTCACGGTCATCCGGGAGACCCGCGCCACCGGGGTCGCCAAGTGACCGCCCGGCTTCTCGACGGGACCGCCATCGCCAACACCATCCGGGCCGACATTGCGAAGGATGTCGCCGGGCTGGTGGCCGGCGGCGTGCAGCCCGGGTTGGCCGTGGTGATCGTCGGCGACGATCCGGCCAGCCGGGTCTATGTCGCCAGCAAAGGAAAAGCCTGTCTCGAAGCGGGGATGCACTCGGAAACGATCCGGCTGCCCGACACCGCCACCGAGGCTGAGTTGCTCGCGATCGTCGACCGCCTGAATGCCGACCCGAGGATCCACGGGTTTCTCGTTCAGCTGCCGCTCCCCAAGCACATCAGCACCGAGCGGGTCCTGCTTCGTATCGATCCGAACAAGGACGTCGACGGGTTCCACCCGATGAATGTCGGGCGGGTCTCGGTCGGCGATCAGACCGCCTTTCGGCCGGCCACGCCATACGGGTGCCAACAGATGCTGATCCGCGCCGGGATTGAGACCAAGGGCGCCCATGCCGTGATCGTCGGCCGCTCCAACATCGTCGGCAAGCCGATCGCGACCCTCCTCGTCCAAGACACCCCGGGCGGGAACGCCACCGTCACTATCTGTCACTCCCGCTCCCGCGACCTCCCCTCCATTACCCGCCAGGCGGACATCTTGGTGGTGGCCATTGGAAAGCCGGAGTTCGTCACCGCCGACATGGTCAAGCCGGGCGCCGTCGTCGTCGATGTTGGGATCAACCGGGTTCCCGATGCCACTCATCCCAAGGGCTATCGGATCGTCGGCGACGTGGCGTTCGAGCCGGTGGCCCAGGTGGCGAGTTGGATCACGCCGGTGCCGGGCGGAGTGGGGAAGATGACCATCGCGATGTTGCTGCTCAATACGGTTCAAGCGGCGAAACAGAGCCGGTGAAACGGCAGTCCCGCCCGTCGCCCGATCTCTTCGGCAAAGAGCCGTCCCAGCCGACGAACCGCCCGGCGTACACGGTGTCCGAACTCGGGGCCGCCCTCCGGTTGGCGGCCGAATCGGCGGTGGGGCAGGTGTGGATCAAGGGCGAAGTGATTGGGATGAAGGCCTATGAGGCCGGTCACTGGTACTTCACACTGAAAGACGCGGAGTCCCAACTTCGCTGCGTCATGTGGCGCTCGTACGCGGAGCGCCAACGCCTCGTGCCGGTTGACGGGGTGGAGGTGTACGTCCTTGGCACCCCGACCGTCTGGGCCGCCCGCGGCGAACTCCGGATCAATGCGGTGGCCCTGCTTCCCACCGCCGGCGTCGGCCTCCAGCAACAGGCCCTCGAACGCACCCGGGAGCGGTTGGCCGAGGACGGACTCTTCGACCCGGCCCGCAAGCGGAGCCTGCCGGCGTTTCCGAGGGCCATGGCGGTGGTCACGAGCGCCGACGGCGTGGTCGTTCATGACATCGTGACCGTGGCGCGGCGGCGGTGGCCGTCGGTTCGGATCGTGCTGGTCCCCGCCAAGGTTCAGGGAGACGATGCCGTGGACGAATTGGTCCGGGCCTTGGCCATCGTCAATCGGCTCGAGGGCATCGATGTCTGTATTCTCGGCCGCGGCGGCGGGGGGCGGGATGATCTCTCGGCGTTCAACGCGGAACCGGTCTGCCGGGCGGTGGCGGCGGTTCGGGTGCCGACCATTTCCGCCGTCGGGCACGAGACGGATGTGACGTTGACCGATCTCGTGGCCGATGTTCGCGCCCCGACGCCTTCGGCGGCGGCGGCCATGGCGCTCCCGGACCGGAGCGCGATTGGCCGGCAGGTCGCTTCGCTGGGCAGCCGGTTAGGCAGCGGGCTCCGCCGGCGAAGCCGGGTGCTGTCCGAGCGGCTGGCCCGGGTGTCGCTCCGGGCGCGGCACGCCATCCGGCGCCGGGTCGAGGTTCCCCGGCGGCGGTGGGAACGGTTGGCGGCGTCGCTCGATGCGCTGAGCCCGCTCGCGGTGCTGGGGCGGGGATACTCGGTGGCCCAGCTGGACGATGGCCGCGTCGTGCTGACCCGCGATCAGCTGCCGGCGGGCACGGCGTTTTCACTGCGGGTTTCGGACGGCACCATCAAGGCAAGGTCGGAATGAGTGAAGATCCGCTGACGACTGATCTCAAACGGCTCGAAGAGATCGTCCAGGCGCTCGAGGGCGACGAGATCGATTTGGATCGGGCCCTGGCGTTGTTTGAGGAGGGGGTTCGGTACCTGAAGACCGCCAAAGACCGGTTGTCCGAGGCTGAGGCGCGGGTCGAGCGGGTCCTGGAAGACGCCGATGGCGTGCTCAAGCTGACGTCGTTTGATGCCTGATCTGGCGCCCGCGGCCGAGCTGTTGGCCGAGGCGCGGGAGGTGGCCGACGAGCACCTGCTGGCGGTGGCGGAGCGGCTCCGGACCGAAAGCCCCGGCCCGTTGGGTGAGGCCTTGGCCTACGCGCTCGGCACGGCGGGCAAGCGAGTCCGGCCGGCTCTGGTGCTGGCCTGCTACCGGGCGGCGGGCGGTCGCCACGACGCCATTACCCGCCTCGCCACGGCGGTCGAGATCATCCATACGTATTCGCTGGTCCATGACGATCTGCCCTGCATGGACGATGATGCTCGACGGCGGGGGCGGCCGACCACCCACGTCGTGTTCGATGCGCCGACCGCCACCCGAGTCGGGTATCTGCTGGTGCCGGTGGCCATTGAGGTGCTCTGCGAAGCCAATCGGGAGCTCGGGGTGTCGGATGCCACCCACCAGGCCATTGCCCGGACGCTGCTCGAGGCGAGCGGCATTCAAGGCATGGTCGGGGGGCAGTGGCTCGACTTGGCGGCGGAGGGGCGCTCGCTGGTGGCCGACGACCTGACGACCATCCACGCCCGGAAAACCGGGGCCCTGATCGAGGCCGCCTGTGTGGTCGGGGGGCTGGCGGCTGGAGCCGGCGGGCGGACCATTGAGGCGCTGGCCGGGTATGGCCGCGAAATCGGCCTGGCATTTCAAGTGGCCGACGATGTCCTCGACGCCACCGCCACTACGGCCCAACTCGGGAAGACCGCGGGCCGGGACGTCTCGCTCCAGAAATCGACCTACGTGAGCTTCCTCGGCGTCGACGGGGCCCGGGCCGAGGCGGAGCGTCTGGCGCACCGAGCGGTGGAATGGCTGGAGCGCGGCGGGGTGGCGTCGCCCTCGCTGGTGAGTCTGGCACATTATATTGTGAATCGTCAGTCCTGAGGGCTCAACATGTCATTACTGCCAGCCATTCGCGGTCCGGCCGATCTCAAACGGATCGGGCGCGATCAATTGCCCGTGCTTGCCCAAGATCTTCGGGACCGGCTGATCCAGTCGTGTTCGGAAACCGGCGGCCACATCGGGGCCAGTCTCGGGTGCGTCGAACTCGCGATCGCGTTGCTCTACGAGTTCGATTCGCCGACCGACAAGATCGTCTGGGACGTGGGGCACCAGGCCTATGCGTGGAAGCTCCTGACCGGCCGGAACGAGGGCTTCGACTCGCTCCGCCAGCGCGGCGGGGTGTCCGGGTTTCTGAAGTCTAGCGAGAGCGCGCACGACCAGTTCGGCGCGGGGCACGCCGGCACCGCCATGTCCGCCGCGTTCGGCATGGCCACCGCCCGGGATCTCCTCGGCCTCGACTACAAGGTCGTGGCGGTCGTCGGCGACGGTGCGCTCACCTGCGGCCTGTCGTACGAGGGCATGAACAACGCGGGGCACTCCGACCGGGACATTCTCCTGATCGTCAATGACAACGGGATGTCGATTTCCCCGAACGTCGGCGCCATCAGCAAGACGTTAGGCGGGATCGTCGCGACCCCGTTCACCAACCGGATCCGGGAGATCATCAAGCACTGGACCCTCAAGGCCGGCAAAGTGTTCGGTGACGAGGTGGTCGAGTTTGCCAAGAACGTCGAAGAGAGCGCCAAGAATCTCTTTTCCGAGGGGATGTTTTTCGAGGAGCTCGGCTTCCGCTACTTCGGCCCGATCGACGGCCACGACCTCGGCAAGCTTTGCGATACGCTCCGGTTCGTCCGGACGCTCAAGGGCCCCCGGGTGCTCCATGTCCTGACCGAAAAAGGGAAGGGCTTCTCCTACGCCGAGGACAACAAGGAAAAGTGGCACGGGCTGGCCGCGTACGATCCCGACACGGGCGAGGCCCGGAAGAAGGCCAGCGGCCCCCCGACCTGGACCCAGGTCTTCGGCGATGCCCTCTCCGATCTGGCGGCGGAGCATCGCGATTTCGTCGTCATCACCGCGGCCATGCCGTCGGGGACCGGGACCAACATCTTTCAGAAACGATGGCCGGAACGGTTCTTCGATGTCGGGATCGCCGAGGGGCACGCCGTCACGTTTGCGGGCGGGCTGGCCACTCAAGGGGTCCGGCCGGTGTGCGCCATCTATTCCACCTTCCTGCAGCGGGCCTACGACAACATCATCCACGACATCGCGGTGCAGCACCTGCCCGTGATGTTCTGCATGGACCGAGCCGGCCTGGTGGGCGAAGACGGCCAGACTCACATGGGTCTCTACGACATTGCCTACATGTTGGCGGTGCCCGGCATGGTGGTCACCGCGCCCAAAGATGCCGATGAATTGGTCGGGCTCCTGAAGACCGGCCTCACCCATCACGGCGGTCCCTTCTGCACTCGCTATCCGCGGGACAAGGTGCCGGCCGCGCCCCGCCCGGTTGCGGAAACGCCCGCCGTGCCCTTTGGGACCTGGGAACTCCTCCGGCCCGGGAAGGACGCGGCGATCCTCGCGGTGGGGACGATGGTCGGCCCGGCGCTCGCGGCGGCCGACCGGCTTCACCAGGACGGGATCGAGGCGGCTGTGGTCAATTGCCGGTTCCTCAAGCCCTACGATCGGGCCCTGCTCGACCAGCTGGCGCAGGACACCAAATTGCTGGTCACCGTGGAAGAGGGTACCGTGGTCAATGGGTTCGGGGCCTATCTCGGTCGCGAGTTGGCCGACACCCACCCCGGGGTCCGGGTCGTCACGATGGGCATTGCCGATCGGCTGGTGGAACAGGCTCCGCGGAATGAACAGCTCGAGAGCTTCGGTCTGTCGGCCACCGGGATTGCGGCCCGGGTGGTCGCGCTCCACCACGAGGGTAGCGTCGAAGCGCGATGAACGTCGGCGTCGTCGGGAATCCCCGCTATCGCGGTTTGGCCGGGATCCTGGCCGGCATGGCCGCGCGCGCGCCCGCCTTGGGTTTGACCTTCTTTACCGAACCCGAGTTGGCGCCCCTGTGGGAGGGGTCGGTGCCCCCGATCGGGATCGCCGACCTCGACGCCTTGGTTACGTTAGGCGGCGACGGGACGCTGCTCCGGGGGGCCCGCTCGCTCGGCCGAAAGCCGGTCCCGGTGCTCGGGATCAACCTGGGCCGGGTCGGGTTCCTGACCGCCTGCACCCGCAACGAGCTCGACGGGGCGCTGGCTCGGCTGGCCGCCGGTGATTACGTCATCGAACCCCGGATGGCGCTCGATGCCGAAATTTTCGGGGCCGGCAATCCCCGGTTCCCGCTGCCGCCGGCGCTCAACGACGTAGTGGTCCACAAGGCGGGCGTGGCCCGGATGATCCAGCTGGGCGTCCGGGTCGACGATCAGGATGTCGGGCCCTACAGCGCGGACGGACTCATCGTCGCCACCCCGACCGGATCGACGGCCTACTCGCTCTCGGCCGGCGGCCCGATCATCGCGCCCGACGTCGAGGCCGTCGTGATCACGCCGATCTGCGCCCACACCCTGGCGGTTCGCCCGCTGGTCATTCCGTCCACCGCCGTGATCAAAATCACCCCGATCAGCGGATGGGCCGAGGATCTCCTGGTGTCGGTCGATGGCCAGCAGGCCATGACCCTCGGCCCCGATGATACGATCGAGATCGCCCGGAGCGACCACACGATCCCGTTGGTGCGGTTCGACCAGCGGAGTTACTTCGCCCGGATGCGCCAGAGCCTTCGATGGGGCGATCTGGCCGAGCGCGACAACATCCAGTGATCTCCGAACTCCGGGTCCGCGATCTGGTCACGGTCGCCGACGCCACCCTCCACCTCGGCGGAGGGCTCAACGTCCTGACCGGCGAGACCGGCGCCGGCAAGTCGATGCTCGTCGATGCCTTGGCGTTGTTGCTCGGCGGCCGGGCGGAAAGCGGCGCGGTCCGGCCCGGGGCTCAGAAAGCCATCATCGAAGGCGTGTTCGAAGGGCTCCCCCGCCGGATCAAAGCGGTGCTCGAATCGCTGGGTCTCGATCCGGAAGACGATCGGATCGTGGTTCGCCGGGAAGTCTCGGCGGAGGGTCGGTCCCGGGCCTGGGTCAACGGCAGCCCGACCACCGTGGCCGCGCTGGAGCAATTGGGCGGTGCCCTCGCCGATCTCCACGGCCAACATCAGACCGTTTCGCTGCTCCAACCCGAAACTCAGCGCGAGGTGCTCGACGGATTTGCGGGGGCCGTCGCGGAAGCCCGGCAGGTGGCGGAGTGCCACGCGGGGCTCGGCCGGTTGCAGGAGGAGGAACGGCAGTTGATCGACCGCCGGGAGGCAGTCCGGAAGAAGGCCGACTACCTCCGGCACGTGGTCCAGGAAATCGACGCGGCTAAACTCCAGGTCGGTGAAGACGAGCGGCTTGACCAGGATATTCGAAAGCTCGCCAATGCCGAGGAGCTCCGGTCGTTAGGCGACCGGGTGGCGGGAGCGCTTGACGAGGACGATGGCGCGCTCAAGGGGCTTCATGCCGCCGAACAGGCGTTCGGGCGGCTGGAACGAGTCGACCCCGGGGTGGCCGATTGGCGAATGCTGATCGACCAGGCGTACGCCGCGCTGGAGGAACTGGCCCGCCAGGCCCGCGACTATGCCCGCGCCATTGAGGACGACCCGAGCCGGCTCCGGGACCTCGAGACCCGCCGCGGCGTCCTCGATCGGTTGGGCCAGAAGTACGGCGCGTCGATTGATGCCGTGCTGGCCACCCGGGTGGAATCCGCGGGCGAACTCGATCTGCTCGATGCCGCGGCCTTCGATTTGAGGGCGCTGGCGGCCCGTCGCGAAGCAGCGGAGCGGGAACTCAAATCTCTGGCCAAGGGACTGACCGAACGGCGCCGGATCGGCGGCGACCGGCTGGCCCGAGCGGTCAACCGCCAACTCCCGAAATTGGGGCTGCCCGGAGGCCGGTTTGAGGTGATGCTCATGCCGGCGGCAGAGATCGGCAGCTACGGCGCCGAGGCGGTGGTGTTTTCCGTCCAACTCAATGTCGGGCTCGAGGCTCGACCGGTGCATAAGGCAGCCTCGGGCGGTGAGCTGTCCCGGCTGATGCTGGCCCTGACCTCGGCGTTGGCGCGTCAGGATGCGATCCCGACGCTGGTATTCGATGAAATCGATCAAGGGGTGGGTGGCGAGGTCGGGGCCCAAGTGGGCGAGGCCCTGGCCGATGCCGCCAAGCGCCATCAGGTGCTCGTCATTACCCATTTGCCGACGATTGCCGCCAGGGCCGATCGTCATTTGGTGGTATCGAAGCGAGCCAAGGCGGGCATCGCCACCAGCGCCGTCGAGGTGATCCACGGCGAGGACCGGGTCGGGGAAATTGCCCGGATGTTAGGCGATGCCGACAGCGACTCGGCCCGTCGTCACGCGCTTGCCCTCCTCGGACCGAAGAACGCCGCCGTCCAGGCCTAACGGCCCCCGCCCAGTAGCCGGGTGTAGAATCGCAAATCAATCCGCACCGAATGGACATCGGGAATGATGCCCTTGGTGGATCGGGCGATCCGTTCGTAGCGGAAGCTCGCGTCCATGGGGAGACCGAGCGCCCCCAACTTGCTCAGACCGGCGTGGGAGTAGGAGAGACCCCCGGACAGCAGCAGCGCATCGGAACGGGTGCCGTCTCCGAGCACATCAACGTCGACCCCTACAATCTCGGTTTGGCCAACCGCGTAGCCGAAACGGTCTCGCCCCTTGGTCCAATAGTCGGCCCCAGCAAAGAACGACAGGTAGGGCGCCAGCCGGAAAAACGGGTGGGCGCTCACTCGGATCACATCGCCGGGATCGCGTCGCACTCCGGCCAGGGTGGTCTTCGGGGCAATCGGCTGGTCGTAGCGAGTGATCCGCCGGTTTTGGTTCCCGGGCAACTGGAGGTTGTAGCCCCCGGTAAACCGGGCGCCGAGCCGGCCCTTCACGTAGTCGGCCGTCACGGAGAGCTCCACGTCGGGCTGACGGTCGCCGGTGCCGACGTCGAACGGGCGGTCGGGGTTGTCGAGTTTGGCGGTCCGGAGCCGGACCGTGGCATCGACCACCGCCCGAAGGCCGGAGCCGAACGTGGTGCTCGGAAACCGGTCGATCACCGCCACCGCGACGCCCACCTCGATATCGCCGAGGAACGAGAGGGCGGGGATGTCGTTGATGGGACGCATCCCGATCGTCCCGTCCGGATTGGTGAGATAGTCGTCGAACCGGTCGTAGTCGAGGCCCTGAGCGGCGAAGGCCGGGGTCCCGGTATCCATCGTGACGCCGAGGGATCCGAGCGTGTTTCGGAACGCGTTGATCGCGGCCAGGATCAGCTGGCCCGCTTCGGAGTTGTCCCGCGGGGCAAAATCCGCCGACCCGTCCTGGAGCAGGGCGGTCAACTCGGTGTCGAGGAGTTGGCCCCGGATCAAGGCTTGGTCCGCGGCTTGGCGCTCGGCTGGATCGTTGTCGTACTCGCCGGCGGCAATCCGGGACCGAAGGCTGCTGATGGCGACTCGGAGCACCGAGAGAAACGACGAGGTCTGGCTTCGGCCCAAGGCGTTCCCGAAGATCTCGCTGGCCGGATTGAAGCCGGCGTTCGATCCCGTAGAGTCGACCAACACCCGGGGGGCCACCTTGACGGCAATCAGCGGCACCATACCGTGAATCGTGATGGCCTTGGTGAGGCCGTAGGCGCCGCCGAACCCGGTGGTGCCGAGATTCACGAATTGCGAGGCGGTTGACCGGCCCACGTTGAGGGAAAGGTCGGCCCGGCCGGTAATCGCCCGGACTCGCCGCTCGGCCTCCGCCAGCCTCGGAATGAACGAGGCGTCCATCAGCCGGTTGAAGGCCGCGGCGGCCTCGTTCCGGGAGCCGTCGTTCCAGCGCCAATCATAGCTTTGGAGCTGGCCCATGAAATCGAGCCGGAGCTTGTTTTTGGGGACGGTAATCGGGGTGATCTGGGCGGCCAGCGATGGGACGGACATGCCCACTCCAGCGACGCAAATAAGCCCGGCGACAAGACTTCGGATCCGCATCGGGGAAACTTGTCCGCCGAGGGCGACGGATGGTAGGGGGGCGGGGCAGGTGACGGACATGAAAGCAACCTGTCTCAGTCGAGTCACGGCCCTCGCGGTTGGTGGCGCTGTCCGATAGTATGTCGGCTCCTCACCCCGGCGTTTCCTATGGTCTCGGCGTTGTTTTTACTATTGGCGGTTCAAGCCCCGGCCGGAGCTCCGGTCGATTCGGTCCGGCCGCCCGCCGGCTTCTCGATCCCGATCGGCGTGGCTCGAACCGGTCTGAGTGTCGGGAACTCTCTCCGGTGGACCGGATTCCGGCTCAATCTTCGCGATGCCAACGTCCAGCGGGTCACCGGGGTCTCGGTGTCGCTCTGGAAGGCCAAGCAGGACGGGAATCGGGATGCCAAGTTCAACGCGCTCTCGGTGGGACTGGTTGGTCCGGAGGGCGGCTCCCTCCGGGGGATCAATCTTGGAGGAGTTGGGGTGCTGGCCGCCCGTGACATGAGCGGCGTCAACATCGGCGGCGGCGGCTTGGTGTCCGAGGGCTCCATCTTCGGGTTGAATGTCGGCGGGTTGGGCACCGCGTCACTCGGTCGGACCCGCGGGATCACGGTTGGCGGGCTTGGCGTCTTCGCCAAGGGCGGGGTGACCGGGATCTCCCTCGCGCCGTTGGCGGTGGTGACCGGCGGGGTCAGCGAGGGCCTAACGGTCGGAGGCCTTGGTGTCATCGGCGACCAGGGGTTTCGGGGCATCAACATCGGGGGTGTGACGGTGGCCTCTCGGGGCCGGATTGCCGGTCTGACCGTAGCGGGTCTGGCGATCTTGAGCCGCGACCAGATCCTCGGCTTCAACTTCGCCGGGGTAACCGTCGCCGGTGCCGAGCGGATCGGCGGGCTTACGGCCGCCGGGCTGGTGATCTCGGCCCGCGACGTGGTGGAAGGGATTGCCGTGGCGGGGTACCGGGTCGAGGCCGACCGGCTCCTCGGATTCTCAGTGGCCCCCTACAACCACTTCCGCCGGGAGCAGAGGGGCATCGCCATCGGGTTGATCAACTCGGCGAAGGCCCTCCATGGCCTTCAGATCGGGTTGCTCAATCGGGCCGGCAACAATCCTCGCGGCCTTCGGTGGCTGCCACTGGTCAACTTCCACCCCTGAGCGGGCCGCCGGAGGGGCGTAAGCCTAGCGAATCCGGATGATCGCGATTCGGGCCGCGATGGCCGCCGGAAGGACCCCGCCGGCCAGATCGGAGAGCTTGAGATCAACCGGCTGGCCACCGGCCGGGATCACCACCCGCAAATGCCGCCCCGAGCCGCCCCGCAGCGTCCCTGAGAAGTCGTATCGGCCGGCCGTGCTGTCGGGTGCCAGGGGAAAGAGCCGCGGATAGAGCGAGGGGTACTGGGCTCGAAGCGAGGGGAACGTCACCCGCCAATTCCAGCTGGCGTAACGGAGCCGGCTGTTCGCCGGCGTGAAATTGGGCAGGTCGTCGAGATAGTTGGCTAGGTGCCACTCGCCCAGGAGCGTCTCGAACGGCTGACCGGTGGCCGTGGCGATGTTGGCCGCGCCGGTTTCGGCGGTCGCGAGTAGCCTCCGGGTCAGCGAGCCGGCACCTCCGAAGTGATCGAGCAACCAGCGAGTCAGCAGCCAGGAGGCTCCCCGTTCCGCCAGACGACCCGTTGACCCGGTCGGATAGAGCAAGAACCACTCGTCGGGTGCCTGGAGGTATCGGTAGGCGTTCGAGACCACGTTGAAGGTGAATTGGGAGAAGCAGTCGTTCGCCACGCAGAACCCGTCCGGCACCGCCCGACCGGCCAACTCTTCCGCCAGATGAGAGAGCCCTTCGTTGAGCCAGGTTTCCTCCGCGGGGCCTCCCTTGACCAAGACATGCTGGTGGTAGCTGATCATGTGCTGCAGTTCGTGGGCAAAGGTCGGCGGCAGCACCCGCTCGACGAAGTCTTTGGTGACCCGGCACCCCGCCGTGCCCAGGAAATCGGGAACCAGCGAGAAGAAAACCTCGGCGCCGTTCGACCCCGGCGCGGAGGGGACTAGATCGCGGCCAAAGAAGTATCCGGTGACGATCCCGCCGGCGTCGAAGCACAATCGGTTGATCTGCTTGGTCATGACCAAGAACACGACCCCGTTGCCGTCCACGTCCGACTCGCGCCCGAACGCGGCGGTGTCCGCCGGATAGATGTGGCGGTCGAAGAGGGCGCCGAGCCGGGCAAAGTCGTCCGGCGTGAAGCCATCGGGTGGCAAGGAGTCATCGACGAAGATGGCCACTCGGGTCCCAACATAGGCCGCAGTCGTTGGCACCGCGGTCAGCTCGGAGCACGCCACGTTGCCGCAGACATCGAAACTTCGCTGGCTTCCGAGGCTCGGGGGTGCGGCCCGGACGGCGGGCGGCCGGTGAGCGCGGCCTCGGGCCAGGGTGGCCAGGTCTGATTCCATGGCCCGAAGCCGGGTATGGAGTTGATGGCCGGGGTCGGCCGGCTCGGCGGCAACTTCGGCTGCCGCCCGGGGCGCCGGCGTGGCAGCGGTCGGCGTCCGGGCCCACCATCGGTAGGCTTCCGATCGTCCCGATGGTAGCCGGTCCGGGGCGGCGGAGTAGCTGACCGCCACGTACTCGGCCCCGGCCGTCCCGCCGCTCAATCGAACGCAGCCGGCCGCCGCCGCCGCGCCGATGATTGAAGATTGCCCGGGGGACAACGCCACATCGAGCGAGGTTTGGCAGCCCAGCTCGGGGGCCGGAGGGGCCGCCGGCGGTGGTGGCGTTGGCGGCGTTAGCCCCTCACCGCCGCAAGCGGCCAGTGCCGCCAGAAAAACGAAATCAGATCTGACGCGCATTGGCGAAGGGTCGGTTTGGGGACGTCGGTATCATCGCCCGATCGAATCACCGAAACCCGCGTGACCGGTAACAGCTCAGTCACACACCGGTGACGTCGATTGCCGGTGGCCGGGCCGCGCGTCATGTTCGGCCCATGCTGAAGACCGTGATCGTTGGTGGCCTCCTGCTTGGATCGCTGGCCTGTGCCGGCGCTTCCTGGAAGCAGTCGGCTGTTGCTGAAGGCCAGATTGAGCGCCCGGATGGACCGTCGTTGTTCTTCCGAGTTTTTGGCACCGGGGCCGATACCGCGATCGTACTCCACGGTGGCTCCCTCCACCAGGGTTACTTGATCGATCCGCTCACGCCGCTGTTGGCGGGCCGAACTCTGATCTTCTACGACCAGAGAGGTCGAGGCAATTCGGCCGCGGTGGCCGACACCAGCCAACTGTCCTTCGGTGCCGACGTCTCGGATGTCGAGGCGGTCCGGGTGCATTTCAAGCTGGAGCGAGCCGCCCTCGTTGGGCACCATTGGGGCGCCGCGGTCGCGGCCATCTACGCCGCCCGGTATCCTGGCCGGGTGTCCCGGCTCCTGCTCTTGAGCCCGTTCCCCGTGATCTACAGCTGGTTCTACGAACTCAATGCCGTACCCGCCGATTCGGCGAAGTACCGTCAGCTGTTGGCGGATCTCAAACCAGAGGTCACCGTCGACCAGGCACCAGTCTATTGTGGGCGGGCGTGGCCGGTCTTCTTCTCCCCGATTCGCCCCGACGTGGGGACTCCCTACGACGAGATGGCCCGGGCCGTTTGTGACTTCCCCGCCGACCGAATTGTGACCAGCCAGCGGACCACCCGAGTGGTGCAGCGAAGTCTCGGCCAGTGGGTTTTCCGGCCGGAACTCAACCCGGTGGACGTTCCCACGTTGGTCATCGAGGCGAGCGGGTCGCCCTTGGTCGAAGAGGCCGCGACCCGGTGGGCCCAACACCTTGCCGATGCCCGGGTCCTGCTCGTGCCGCCGCCGTACCTCTTCCCGTGGGTCGGCGACCCCACGGGGTTCGCGGACGCCGCGACCGCCTTTCTCTCCGGCGGCTGGCCGGCCGGTAGTGTGCGGCCGGAACGTTGGGTGCCGCCGAGCTTCTGATCGTCCGCCCATCCAATCAATACCTGGATGTGACCGACTGGATACACGAGACGCCTGTGCCTGAAACATCACGCTCTGATCTTCCGCCGTTCCCGTTCGCTTCTCGTCAGTCCGAAGGGCCTGAGGTGCCGCCGATCATGAATCGTCATCGTTCCCGGGGTGCCGCACTCGCGGCCGCCGTGCTGATAGCTCTTGGGGCAGGCCGAGTGCCGGCCGCTTCGTCACAGGCGAGCCCACCGACCGGCCGAGTGGCGGGACGGGTGGTGGACCGGGCCAATGGGCGCCCCATGGCGTCGGTGCGGATCTCACTGGTCGGGAAGGCCGGCGTAGTGGAGTCGGATCTCG
>JANPEL010000233.1:0-10808 GCA_031431925.1 Gemmatimonadota bacterium
ATGCGGTTACCGTATGCCCCAGCAATCGAAGTCCCCCTCATTCTGGCCCCGATGGCCGGGGTGTCGGAGGCGCCGTTCCGGCAAGTATGTCGGAGCCTCGGGGCCGACGTGCTGATGACTGAGTTCCTGGCTGCCGAAGCGATCCGGCGGGGCATTCAAAAGACCCTCCAAGGATGCGAGTTCGGCGAATCGGAACGGCCGCTCGGCGTCCAGATCTACGGTGCGGATGCCGAGGCCATGGGCCGGGCGGCCGCCATCGTCACCGACGTGTACCACCCGACGTTCATTGACATCAATTTCGGCTGTCCGGTCAAGAAGGTCGTGCAGCGGAACGGCGGCTCGGGCTGTCTCCGCGACCTCAACCTCGTGAGCCAGATCATCCGGGCCGTGGTCGCGGCCACCCACCTGCCGGTGACGGTTAAAACCCGGAGCGGATGGAGCGAGGATACCAGGAACCCGGTGGACATTGCCCTCCGGATGCAGGATGCCGGCGCCAAAGCGTTCACCCTTCACGCGCGGACCCGGACCCAGATGTTTACCGGGAAAGCGAGCTGGGATGAGATCGCCAAGGTGGTGGAGGCGCTCGATATCCCGGTCATCGGGAACGGCGATATCGAAACGCCTGAAGACGTGATCCGGATGCGGGCTCATACCGGATGCGCCGGGGTGATGATCGGCCGAGGGTCTTTCGGGAACCCGTGGATCTTTCGGGAAAGCCGGGCTCTTCTCGACGGAACCGAACGGCCGCCCCATCCGGGTCCGCAAGAACGGTTTGCCGTGGCGCTCGAACACGCGGCGCTCGCCCTCCGGTTGCAGGGCGACCACCGCAAGACCGTGATCGAGTTCCGGAAACACCTCGGCTGGTACGCCAAGGGGTTACCGCAGGCCAGCGCGCTCCGGGAAAAACTCTTCCAGGTCGAGACAATGACGGCGGCCCAGGCCATCTTTCAAGACTATCTCGAGACCCGACCGGTCTCGGTGTGAAGGCGCAACTCGCCGAGTGGCTCGCCTCGGTTGCGGATGGTTCGCTCAGCGTTTCCGACGCGCTGGAGCGGCTCCGCCATTTTCCCGGCGAGGACATCGGCCTGGCCAAGGTGGACCATCACCGAAGCCTCCGGTACGGCCATCCTGAGGTGGTGCTGGCCAGCCACAAGACCGTGGCTCAGCTGATCGCCATCACTGAACGATTGGAAGCGGTCAGCGGTTCTTTCCTCTGCACCAGGGTTACCGGCGAGCAGGCGCGGGCCCTCGCCGACCGATTCCCCGGCGTCAGGCTGCATCTTGAAGGTCGAACCGCATGGCTCGCCCCGGCGACTCCAGTGCCGATCTTGGGCACGGTCGCCGTGGTCACGGCCGGGACGAGCGACATCCCCGTGGCCGAGGAAGACGCTGTAGTTGCGGAAGCCTTCGGCGCCGTGGTGACCCGGGTATTTGACGCGGGGGTTGCCGGTCTCCACCGAATCTTGTCGGCCAGGCCGGAGATCGACCGGGCCGACGTCGTCATCGTCGTGGCCGGGATGGAGGGTGCCTTGCCCAGTGTCGTCGGAGGCTTGGTGGGCCAGCCGGTGATTGCGGTACCCACGAGCGTCGGGTACGGCGCCTCGTTCAACGGGCTCGCCGCCTTGCTCGGGATGCTCAACTCCTGTGCTGAAGGCGTGACGGTCGTCAATATCGACAATGGTTTTGGGGCCGCCGCGGCCGCCGCAAGGATCCTTCGCTTGGCCCGAAAGGAATAACCCATGCGCCAGACGGTGGTTCATACCGGCGCACCGAGTTTCACCTGGATCGACCTGGTGGCCCCGGACCGGGCCGAGTTGTCGGCCCTGGCTACCGAGTTCGGGTTTCACCACACGTCGGTTGAGGATTGCCTCGACCCGTGGCATTTGCCCAAGCATGAGCGGATCGGCGACACGACCTTCGTGATCTTGCGGGTGTTCGATGCCGGGTGCTCTCCCGAGGCATCGAGCGTGCAGGAGACCACCCGAAAAATCGCCGTGTTCTACCGGGCGGGCCTCGTGGTAACCGTTCATCGAGCCGATCTCGCCGTGGTTCAGGCGGCGCGGACCCGATTTGGGGCCGACGTCAAGGAACCGTGCACGGAAACCGCCGTGCTCGGCGCCCTGTTCAATGGCGCCCTGGATTCCTTCGACGCCCCGCTCGACCAGGCGGAGGTCGTGGCGGGCGAGTTCGAGGATGCGGTCCTCGATGAGACCCGGCGCTCGCCGAATCTCACGGCGATCCACAACTTGAAGCGACGAGTCAATGTCATCAAGCGGGTGCTGTGGCAAACCAATACGGTGGTCCAACGGTTGGTCCCGCCCCAGGAGCGGATCGGCGCCGTGTTTCAGGACGTCAAGGAGAACGCCGAGAGCTACTACTTCTACGCCGACCAGCTGCTGGAGGAGATCAACAACCTGATCAGCATCCACGTGGCGCTCTCGAGCCATCGAACCAATGAAGTGATGCGGGTCCTGACCGTGTTCTCGGCATTCTTCCTGCCCCTGACGTTCATCGTGGGTGTTTATGGGATGAACTTCCGCCTCATGCCCGAGTTGGACCGCTGGTGGGGGTACCCAGCCGTTTTAGCCCTCATGGCTGGGGTCTGCGTCGCCATCGCCTTGTGGTTTCGGAAGCGGGGGTGGCTCGGCGGCAATCCTCAGGCGTAAGCCGTTGAGGAGCAATGACATAGGCATTTGGTATCCGGGCCGATCCTCTTGTCAAGGCGGGGGCGGGTCGTTATGATGGATTGCACCCGGGGGCGACTGGCTTCGACGGGTCAGGAGAATGTGGAGACGCGTGCCCAGGACCAGGCCCTGGTAAAACACTTGGAAAATTTTATCTGCCAACTCTAACTTGGCATTGGCTGCGTAAGCTGAGCTAAGGCTCGCTTACCGCACCACCGGAGAAGGGAGCCTGCCTGGGGCGCCTCAACCGGACCGCAAATTCAGGCTGGCTCGTGGCGGCGTCCTCACGTCCCGAGTAAGAAAACGAGGGCTCGGTTCGACGAAGGATGGCCGGTAGCCGGCGTCGGACTAGCGCACGAAGATCGGCCTACGCACGTAGTGGCTTTGCTGGATGCTGATTCGGACCAGGGTTCGATTCCCTGCGCCTCCATTGGATAAAGGACCGGCCTTCCCTCGGGATGGCCGGTCCTTTGTTTTCTGCCCACCTCGGCTTCGTCGTCATTCCAACTAAAAGAGACAAATGAGCTTATCTGTATGATCCCAAGTCTCTTTACAACAGTTGGTTGTACCTCTAGGATAGGGCCGATTTGTTCAGCGCGGCGAACGCCAGCCGAGCCACGTCGAGCGCTTCACCCGGAGACCGGGCGAGGCAATTGAGGTGTCCCATTTTGCGGCCGAGCCGGGCCTCCTTCTTACCATAGAGGTGGAGCCGAACCCCGGGGATGGCGAGTGCGGCGGCCCAGTCTGGTTCGCCGGCGGCCCAGCGGTCGCCCAAGAGATTGACCATGCAGACCGGCGACAGGAGCCGGGGTTCGCCAAGCGGCAGGCCGGCCAGGCTGCGGACCTGTTGCTCGAATTGGTCCACTCCGCAGGCGTCCATCGTGTAGTGTCCGGAGTTGTGGGGCCGGGGGGCCAATTCGTTGACGAAGATCCGGCCCCCCTCCGCGACGAACATCTCGACGCCGAGGACCCCGACGTAGTTGAGCCGATTCGCGACGGCCATAGCCGTGTGGACCGCCTCGGTGGCGAGTTCGGGTGCCACGAGGGCCGGCACGACGGTCGTGTGGAGGATGCCGCCGACATGAACATTCTCGCCCACCGGGAACGGCGCCACGGAGCCGTCCTGGCCCCGAGCCAGGACGACGGAGATCTCGGATGCGAGGGCCAACCGGCGTTCGAGGACGCAGGGGACCTGTCGGAACCGTTCGAACGCCGCTTCGGCCTCGTCATACCGATTGACCACTGCTTGCCCCTTACCGTCGTACCCGAGCCGGCTGGTCTTCAGCACGGCCGGCGCCCCGATTCGATCCCAGGCTCGGCGAAGGTCGGCCATCGATTCGACCGCCTCGAAATCAGCGGTGGCGAGGCCGGCCGAGCGAAGGAATGTCTTCTCGGTAATCCGGTCCTGGCAGATGGCCACGGCGGCGGCCGAGGGGCGGCACACGGTGTGAGCGCTGAGATATTCGAGGGCTGCCGCCGGCACATTCTCGAACTCGGTGGTCACCGCCGCGGCGGAACGGGCCAGATCCTCGAGCGCGGCTCGGTCGTCGTACGCCGAGCAGATATGGCGGGTGGCGACGGCGCCCGCCGGCGACAACGGATCGGGCTCGAGGACGACCACCTCGTAGCCCATCTCCCGGGCTCGCAGGGTGAACATCCGGCCGAGCTGACCGCCGCCCAACAGGCCGAGGGTTTGCCCCGGCGGGATCATGGCGAGGGCGGGAGGGTGGCGGCCAGAACGTTGGCTTCTTGGGTCTTCCGAAACGCCTCGAGCCGGGTGGCCAGGGCTTGATCGTGCCGCGCCAGCATGGCCACGGCGTACAGGCCGGCATTGTGGGCCCCCGGCTCGCCGATCGCAAAGGTCGCAACCGGGATCCCGGCCGGCATCTGGACGATCGAGAGCAACGAATCGAGCCCCTGAAGGTACGTGCTCGGAACCGGGACGCCGAGGACCGGGACAATGGTTTTGGCCGCGAGCATGCCGGGAAGATGGGCGGCTCCGCCGGCCCCGGCGATAATGCAATGCAAGCCGCGACCGAGCGCTTCGGACGCATACTGGAACAGCAGGTCAGGGGTGCGATGGGCGGAAACGACCCGGGTTTCGTGCGGGACGCCGAAGTCATCGAGGCGCTTGGCGGCGTGCCGGAGGGTGTCCCAGTCCGAGGTCGATCCCATCACGATACCGACCAATGGGGAGGAGGTCACAAGGTACCCCGGGTGCGATCCATCGTGCCGCGTTCCGCCAGTGCGGCTTGGGCCGCCGCGAGGCGGGCGATCGGGACCCGAAACGGCGAACAGGAGACATAGTTCATCTTTTGGGCCTCGCAAAAGGCAATCGTCTTCGGCTCGCCGCCGTGCTCGCCGCAGATCCCGATCTTGAGATCCTGTCGAGTGCCGCGGCCTAACTGCACGGCCATGCTGATCAGTTTGCCGACCCCGGCGATATCGAGTTCCTGGAAGGGGTCGGCTTCGATGATGTTCCGTTCGACGTATGATGGGAGGAACACCCCGGCATCGTCCCGGGACAGGCCCCAGGTGGTCTGCGTCAGGTCGTTGGTGCCGAAGGAGAAGAATTGGGCCTCCCGGGCAATTTCATCGGCCGTGAGGGCCGCTCGGGGCAACTCGATCATGGTGCCTAACAAGTAGGGCACCGTGATCTGTCGTTCCCGGAACACTTCCTCGGCCACCTGTCGGACAATCAGCGCTTGTTTCCGGAATTCGATCACGTGGGCCACCAGAGGGATCATCACCTCGGGTTGGACCCGGCCCTTCCGTTCCGCCACGGTGCAGGCGGCCTCGAAAATGGCGCGGGCCTGCATCGCGGTAATTTCCGGGTACATGATACCGAGCCGGCACCCGCGGAGCCCGAGCATCGGGTTGACCTCGCTCAGGTTGTCGATGATTCGCTGGACGTCTTTGACGGTCTTGCCCATCTGCCCGGCCAACTCGGCGATCTCCTCCGCCGCCTTGGGCAAGAACTCGTGGAGCGGCGGATCGAGGAGGCGGATCGTGACGGGGTACCCCTCCATCGCCCGGAAGATGCCTTCGAAGTCCGCCCGCTGCATGGGCAGGAGCCGGGCCAGCGCTTTCTTCCGGCCGGCTTCGTCCTCCGCCAGAATCATTTCGCGCATCACGGGCAACCGTTCGCCCTCGAAGAACATGTGCTCGGTCCGGCAGAGGCCAATGCCTTCGGCTCCGAAGTCGCGGCCTCGGTGCGAGTCGGCCGGGGTGTCGGCGTTGACGCGGATCCGGAGGTGACGCATGCCGTCGGCCCAGCCCATCAGTTTGGTGAAGTGCTCGCTGAGAAGGGGGGCCACCAGTTTGGACTGGCCGCCGAAGACCTTGCCGGTGCTCCCATCGACGGTAATCCAGTCGCCTTCGGCGACGGCCCGGCCACGGATCGTGAACCGGCCGGCCGCTTCATCGACCTCGATCTCCTGGGCCCCGGCGACACAGGGCTTGCCCATGCCCCGGGCCACGACGGCCGCGTGAGACGTCATCCCGCCCCGGGCGGTCAAAATGGCCCGGGCGGTGACCATGCCGTGGAAATCCTCGGGGCTGGTTTCCCGCCGAACCAGGATGACGGCGTTGCCCTTCTTGCCTAGCTCCTCGGCCCGGTCGGCACTGAAGACGACGGTCCCGCTGGCGGCCCCGGGCGAGGCTGGGAGCCCGGTGGTCAAGTGATCGATGGGCGCGTTGGCGTCGATGGTCGGGTGGAGGAGCTGATTGAGGTCATTGGGAGGAATCCGGGCCACGGCTTCCTCTTCGGAAATCGACCCCTCCGCCACCATCTCGACGGCGATCCGGACCGCCGCTTGGCCGGATCGCTGCCCCCGCCGGGTCTGCAGCATGTAGAGTTGGCCGCGCTCGATCGTGAACTCGAGATCCTGGACGTCTCGAAAATGCCGCTCGAGGGTCCGGGCAACCCGTTCGAGCTCGCCGAACACGTGGGGCATCCGGTCCTTCAGTGCCTCGATGTGTTCCGGAGTCCGGGTGCCGGAGACGACATCCTCGCCTTGGGCGTTCATCAAGAACTCGCCGTAGAGCGTGTTCTCCCCGGTTGAGGGATCCCGGGTAAACGCCACCCCGGTCCCGCAGTCCTCTCCCATGTTGCCGAACACCATGGCCACGATGTTCACGGCCGTTCCCATGCTGTTGGGAATGTCATGAAGCTTGCGATAGTCGATGGCCCGCCGGGTGTTCCAGCTCTCGAACACGGCCTCGATCGCCCCCCACAACTGATCGATCGGGTTTTCCGGAAAGGGTTTGCCGGTGTCGGCCTCGATCAGCGCCTTGTATTCGCGGACCAGGGCCTGGAATTCGGTCACCGGCAGGTCGATGTCGCGGGCCACGCCAAGGCGGTGCTTCCGGGCCTCGAGACGTTCCTCGAACCGCTTCTTCGGCACCTCGAAGACGACCCCGCCATACATCTGGACGAAACGGCGGTAGGAGTCCCAGACAAAGCCTGGATTTCCGCTCAGCTTCTCGAGTCCCTTAACGGTGTCGTCGTTCAAGCCCAGGTTGAGGATGGTTTCCATCATGCCCGGCATCGAGAGCGCCGCACCGGACCGGACCGAGACGAGCAGCGGGTTGTCGGCGGCGCCGAATTGCTTGCCGGTGGCGGCTTCGACTCGCAGCAGCGACGCCTCAACTTGGGCCTTGAGCCGAGGCGGGAACTGGTGCATGGCCAGATAGGTGCCGCACACTGTTGAGGCAATGGTGAATCCAGGCGGGACCGGGATGCCGAGATTGGTCATCTCGGCTAGGCCGGCGCCTTTGCCACCCAACGTTTCCTTCATGGCGGACGTCCCGTCCGCCCGGCCCTGACCGAAGAAATAGACGAGGGGTTGGGTCTGGCTGTCGATCACGGCGCGCTCCCGACGAAGGGCAACTGATGGTGCATTTCGACCGGTGGGGCGGACGGCTGAATCGGATATTGCCCGGAAAAGCAGGCGTGGCAGAAGCCGTTCCGGGTGCCCGCAGCCTGAACCATGCCGGCCAAGGAGAGATATCCAAGCGAGTCGACGCCAAGGTAGGTCGCAATCTCCTCGATCGAGTGGTTGGCGGCAATCAGCTCGTCTCGGTTCGGGGTGTCGATCCCGTAGTGGCACGGTCCGGTGATCGGCGGCGAACTCAGCCGGAGGTGCACCTCCCGGGCCCCCGCCCCTCGGATCATCTGGACCAGGCCCTTACTCGTGGTTCCCCGGACCAAGCTGTCATCCACGACGACGACGGACCGGCCGGCGATGACTTGGCGGACCGGGTTGAACTTGATCTTGACCTTGGCGACGCGGAGGGCTTGGGTCGGATTGATGAAGGTCCGTCCCACGTAGTGGTTCCGGATCAGGCCATGCTCCAGCTTGAGGCCGGACTCATCCGCAAACCCGAGTGCCATCATGTTGGCGCTGTCGGGAACGCTGAAGACCACGTCGGCGCCGGGGGCGGGGTGCTCTCGGGCCAGCTGCCGCCCCAGCTCCCGCCGGACCCGGTCCACCGACTCGCCGAAGACGGTGCTATCGGGCCGGGCAAAGTAGACCAACTCAAAAATGCACCGCATCGGCGCCGGGGCGCGCTCGAGTTTCGGCAGGTCCCGCACCATGCCGTCGATAATCTCGAGAAAGTCCCCCGGGCCGAGTTCCCGGATCAGGGTCGCGCCGACCAGGTCGAGGGCGCAGGTTTCCGAAGCCACGACGACGCCCTGGCCGATCCGACCCACCGCCAGGGGCCGAAACCCATGGGGGTCGACAGCGCAATACAAGGTCCGGCCGACGGCAATGACGAGGCTATAGGCGCCTTCGATCTTGCCCAACGCCTCCCGGATCTGGGCCTCCGGCGTCGTCGCCCGCGACCGGGCGATCAGATGGACGATCACCTCGGAGTCTGAGGAGGACTGGAAGATGGCGCCCTTATCAACCAACTCCCGTTTGACGGCGGGCGCATTGGTGAGGTTTCCATTGTGCGCGAGGGCCAGCGGCCCTCCGTGGTAATTGGCGACGCAGGGCTGCGCGTTGGCCAGCACCGACGAACCGGCCGTGGAATAGCGGGTATGGCCGACGGCGACATCGCCGTCGAGTTCGGCGATCTCTGGTGCCCGGAAAATGTCGCCGACGAGGCCCATGCCACGGACCAAGTGCGGAACGCCGCTGTCGTCGACCGTGACGATGCCGGCGCTTTCCTGGCCTCGGTGCTGGAGGGCGTAGAGGCCGAGATACGCGACGCGAGCCGCGTCCGGCACGTTCGATACCCCGATGACTCCGCACATAGTTAGGCCGACATTCGTCGTGGAATAGCGGTGAAGTAGGTCTGGCGGAGGTCGCCGGTCTGCCACGCCATGGATGCGGTGCCGACGGTAATCCGGAGGTCCCCCCCGGCGGCCCCGACGCTTCCGGCTACGGCAAATGGCACGCCGTGTTCCTGGGCCAGGGCCCGAAGGGGGTCGACCATGCCGGGGTCGAACGAGATGACCGCCCGGGCGCCATCCTCGCCGAACAACAGAGCGTCGGCCTCGAGACCCGGACGTTGCTCGAGGTGAATTCCGGCGCCCAAGGTGCCGTGGCCGTGCGGAGCGCCCAGGCAACATTCGGCGACCGCCACCGCCAAGCCGCCGTCGGCGCAATCGTGGGCCGACCGGAGGAGCCGCGCCGTGGCGGCCGCCGCCAAGAATCGCTGCAGGTTCCGTTCTGCGGCCAGATCGCAGGGCGGGGGCGGGCCGCCAAGGAAGTCCCGAACCAGCCACCAGTACATCGACCCGCCCAGGTGCCCGGCGGTCGAGCCGAGGAGTCCGATCAAATCGCCGGTATGCTGGAACCCACTCGGGATCCGAGTCGTGACGTCCTGGAGCAGTCCGACGAGCCCGACGGTCGGAGTGGGGTCGATGGCGCCGGTGGGGCTCTCGTTGTACAGCGACACGTTGCCGCCGGTGACCGGCGTATTGAAGACGCGGCAGGCGTCCCCCATACCCCGGACCGCTTCTTTGAATTGGAAAAAGATGTCCGGTTTGTCCGGGTTTCCGAAATTGAGGCAGTTGGTAATCCCGAGCGGAACGGCGCCGGTACATGCCACGTTTCGGGCCGCTTCCGCGACGGTCATCTTGCCGCCTTCATACGGGTCGAGCGCGACGTAGCGGTTGGGGCAATCGACCGATATGGCCAGGCCGAACGTGGTGCCCTGAACCAGGAACACGCCGGCGTCGCCACCGGGGCCAAGCACGGTGTTGGCCTGGACCGTGGAATCGTACTGGTCGAACACCCACCGCTTGCTCGCAATGGTCGGGTCGTCGAGCAGAACCGACAGGGCTCCGGTCAGGTCGACCTTCGGGGGGGCCGACGGCCCGGCGGCCCGCCGCGCAATCGCGTCGGGCGACTCGACGGCCTCCGGGTGGTACATCGGCATCCCGTTGACCAAGCGCTCACCTGGTATCGCCGCGACCGTGATGCCGTCGTGCACGACCCGGAACAGGCCGTCATCCGTGATCGTGCCGATGGCCGTTCCGTTGAGTTCCCATTTGGCGCAAATGGCCTGGACCTCGCCGACCCGGTGGGGCTCGACGACGAGCAGCATCCGCTCTTGCGACTCCGAGAGCAGAATTTCGTAGGGCGTCATCCCCGCTTCGCGAAGCGGGACGCGGCTGGTGTCGAGCTCGACCCCGACGCCGCCGCGGGCGGCCATCTCCGACGACGAACTGGTCAGGCCGGCCGCCCCCATGTCCTGGATCGCGACGATGGTTCGGGAGGTAATCAACTCGAGGCTGGCCTCGAGCAGGAGCTTCTCCGTGAACGGGTCGCCGACCTGGACTTGGGGACGGCGGGCTTCGCTTTCCGCCGACAGGTCCTCGGAAGCAAAACTCGCCCCGTGGATCCCATCCCGCCCGGTCCGGGCGCCGACGGTCATCAGAATGTTGCCGACGCCCTCGGCCCGCGCGGTGATCAGGTCGGCTTCGCGGAGGATCCCGACACACATGGCGTTGACGAGCGGGTTGCCGCTATACCCCGGCGCGAAGGTGACCTCGCCGCCTAACGTCGGAACCCCGACGCAGTTGCCGTAGTCGCCGACCCCCTTGACGACCCCCGCAAACAGATAGCGGTTGCGGGGGTCATCCAAGGGGCCGAACCGCAGGCTGTTGAG
>JANPEL010000234.1:0-4259 GCA_031431925.1 Gemmatimonadota bacterium
CCGCCTCCGATGCAGTTCGAGACGCCGACGACCAATTGGGTTCGATTCGAAAGGGCATGCCGGACTCCACGAAGGTCCCGGCGCCGATCCAGGCCACGATGGATTCGCTGACTAAGGAACTGGGTGGTCTGAAGCGGAAACTCGGGATCCGAACGCCGGGCGAGGATCTGTTCAGTATGGACTTCTCCGAGCTTCGCCGGGCGCTTCCGATCCGCCTGTCGATGACCGGTGGTGACATCGGCGGGGCCCATGTGAAACCGAGCGAGGCGAATCGTCAGACGGTGAGTGCGCTGGCCACCGAGGTTCCGGCTGCGGTGACGGAGGTCAATGGGTTCCTGGCCAAGTTGAAGCCGTTCTACTTGCGGCTGGCCGAGGCCGGCCTCTATCCCGTGGTGCCGACGCCGGTCGAGGAGAAGCGCTGATGCGGTGGATTCCAGTGGTTTCGGTTGCCGGGTTGGCCGCGGCGGCGTCGCTGTCGGCCCAAGCCAAGCGGCCAATGACGTTTCTCGATGTGCAGCGGCTGAACCAGACGAGCAACCTGGCTCTCTCGCCCGATGGCCGCTCCGCGTTGTACACGTTGTCAGTTCCGGATTGGAAGGAGGCCCGTCGGTTCACGGACATCTGGGTCGTTTCGACCGACCAAGGGGTTGGCTCGGCCCGACAGCTCACCTTCACCAAGGACAAGAACGAAACGGCGCCGCGCTGGGCTCGCGACGGGTCGTTTTTCGTGTTCAGTTCGAATCGGGAACGGTCCGATTCAGGCGCCGGGAGCCAGCTCTACGCGATGCGGACCGACGGCGGCGAAGCCCGGAAGATCACCGAGGCAAAGGACGGCGTCGGCGCCTTCGCCTTCTCGAAGGACGGCCGGTGGCTCGTGTACTCGGCGGGCAAGACCGACGAACAACAGGTGTGGGCCTTGGCGGTGGCCGATCTGGCTGCGCCGCCGGTTCAGCTGACCAAGCATGCCACCCCGGTTGCCTGGTGGGAGGTGTCGCCCGACAGCCGGTCGCTCTACTTCGTCGCGCCGGACAGTGTCGACAAGGACAACAAGGATCGGGTCGAGAAGAAGTTCGACGTCAAGATCCGGAACGAGGACTCCCCCCTTCGCCATCTCTGGGCGGTGGATCTCGAAGGCCGCGCCGAGAAGCGGCTCACCGGCGGCGCCGACTACACCGTCGGCGGCGTCGAGGTCTCGCCGGATGGCCGGTGGATTGGTTTCAACGGAACCCCCAACGACCGGTACCAGCGGACGGTGACCGAGACCGGCAACTCTGCCGACCTGTACCTGCTCGACGTGCCAACCGGCCGAGTTGAACGACTGACCACGAACACCGGTATCGGCGAGAGCGGGTTGTCGTTTTCGCCGGACAGCAAGTGGATCGCGTTCTCCGCGGCGAACGAGTTCGTCTATTCGCGGGACTCGAGAGTCTACCACCGGGAGGTTACCGCCAGCGGCGGACCGTGGCGGAAACTCGGTGATGGCTTTGACGGAGGCGTGTCGGCGGATTGGTGGTCGAAGGACGGCAAGACCATCTACTTCACCGAGGGGATCAAGGCGACCAGCCAGGTCATGGCGCTTGACGTAGCCCTCAACACGGTGACCCAGGTCTCCAGGGAAAAGGGGACCATTGCCGCCACCCGGGACGAGGATACCGGCCTGATCCTGGTCACCTCCGCCGACCCCGCGACGCCGGCCAGCCAGTACCTGGTTCGCACCGAGGCCAACCTCGCGACGAAAGGCGCCTGGACCCGGCTGACCAATCCGAATCCGCAGGTGGCCGGCTTTGCGTTAGGCGATGCCGACGAGATCACCTGGAAGTCAAAGGACGGCAAGCTGGTCGGCGGGGTACTGCTGAAGCCGGCGGGTTTCGTTCCGGGTCGTCCGTATCCGTTGATCGTCCAAATCCACGGCGGGCCGGCCGGCGCCGATATGTTGGGTTTCAACGGCGGCTATGGCTCGCAGATCTACGCCGGCGCCGGCTACGCCGTGTTGATGCCGAACTATCGTGGTTCGACCAACTACGGCGAGCGCCACCGGATGGAAACCGCCGGCGTCGGGAAGTACTTCGACCGCGGGTTTGAGGACATCATGACGGGCGTGGACTATCTCATCGCCCAGGGCATTGCCCATCCGGACAGCCTTGGAGTCATGGGTTGGAGCGCCGGAGGCCACTACTCGAACTGGATCTTGACCCACACCACGAGGTTCAAGGCCATTTCGAGCGGGGCCGGCACCATGAACTGGATTTCGATGTACGCCCAGAGCGACATCCAGCGGAACCGGCAGTGGTACATGGGCGGCGACCTCCCGTACGACAACTTCGACGCCTACTGGAAGGTGTCGCCGCTCAAGTACATCAAGGCCGCCAAGACGCCGACCTTGATCCATGTCGTCGACGGCGATCCGCGGGTGCCGCGGCCCCAATCGGAGGAACTCCACATGGCCCTCAAGAAGCTCGGCGTGCCGACGGAGTTCTTCGTCTACCCCGGCGATACCCACGGGATTACCCCGCCCCGGAACCAACTGGTGAAATCCCATGTGGAGTTCCAGTGGTTCGAGAAGTGGATTCGGGGCAAGCCGGGTTGGTTCACGTGGCGCGACCTCCTCAAGACCTTGGAGAACTGATTGATGACTGGAATTCTGTTTGCCGGGCTGCTCGCCATGGTTCAGCAGCCGCTGGTGGTGCCATCGTGGTCCGCCCAACTCGCCACCCGCGAGAGCTGGCTCACCAAGCGCCACGAGATGTTGCTGCCGATGATGCGGCGGCACGGGGTCGCGATGTGGATCGTGGTCAACGAGGAGTTTCATACCGACCCGATCGTCCATACCATCGCGCCGCCCCGCCCCTACGCCGGCAACCGTGATTTTTTCATCTTTGCCGATGACGGCGGCAACCGGGTCAAGGCGTTCTCGATCACCGGCTACCCGGAAGAGACGATCAAGGCCTATTTCGAGCCGATGCCCGAAGGCCGGAACCCGTCCAAGATGCTGTCCGACCTGTTCCGCCGCTTCAAGCCCAAGACCATCGCGCTCGGCATCGACGGCTCCCGCGGCGTCACCCGCACCCTGACCCACGCCACCTACACCATGATCCGCCAGGCCATCGACAGCACCGCCGAGTGCCGAGCGCCGAGCGCCGAGTGCCGAGAGATCAGCGCGGACGCGCTGATCGAAGACCACCTCGATACCCGGATTCCCGAGGAGTTTGCCACCTACCAGCACTTGGTCAAGATCACCGACCAGATCGCCAAGAAGGCCTTGTCGAACGCCGTGATCACGCCGGGCCAGACCACGGTTGGTGACGTGCGCCGGTTCCTGTTCGACGAATACGCCAGGCGCGGTGCCACCACGTGGTTTCAGCCTGACGTCCGGGTTCAGCGCCAGGGCGGGGGCGATCACGAGGTCGGCAAGCACTCGGCGACCCCATCGGCGCCCGGTCCGGCACTCGAGGGCACGGTCATCAAGCGGGGCGACGTGGTCCACATCGACATGGGTATCACCGCGATGGGGTTCGATACCGATTGGCAGAAGATGGGCTACGTACTGAAGCCCGGTGAGCGCGGCGTACCCGCCGGTCTCAAGAAGGCGATGGCCAACACCAATGCTCTGCAGGATGCGGTGATGGTGACCTGTTCCCGGCCCGGCCGGCTCAACACCGAGGCCTACGACTGTGCAATGGCCGAGATGAAACAGCAGGGGATCGAGGCCATGATCTATTCCCATCCCATTGGCAATCAAGGTCACGGGCTGGGAGCCGGCGTGTCCTTTGGTAGCGCGCCGGGGCGAGTAGGGAAGCCGTTGCGATTAGGCTCCTATATCTCGATTGAGCTCAACACCGCGACGGCGGTGCCGGAGTGGGGCGGGCAGAAGGTCTACGTCATGATGGAAGACGATGCCCATCTCACGGTGGAGGGCTGGAAGTTCTTCTGGCCCCGCCAGACCCAGTGGTATCTGATCCGGTAGGATTCGGCTTGCCGTCCTTCAGGCTCGCAAAGAAGACATCCGTTACGTGGACCGCCGCGTGTCCGCTGGCGTGCGCCTGGAGGTAGAGCGCGTCAATTCGGGGCAACAACCGGACGATTTCGGTCCGGTTGAGTGAGGTGCTGAGGAAGATGCCGGGTACTAGTTCCCGGTTCATCCCGGTCACGGCCATGGTTGAAAGCCGTTCCATCGTTTCGGCCGACGGAAAGGTGGCCTTGGCCCGAAGGAAGTCGCGAATCTGATCAGCCTTCAGCCAGGCTAAGCCCTTGACCAAGAG
>JANPEL010000235.1:0-2984 GCA_031431925.1 Gemmatimonadota bacterium
TCGAGGTGACCGGGCCGGACCGGAACGCGTTCGTCAACCGGATCACGTCGAACGACGTCGGGGCGCTCGCGGCGGGGCAAGTTCAATACTCGGCCATCCTCAACAAAGAGGGCACCTTCGTCGACGACTGCACCGTCTACCGGTTCGACAACAAGCTGATGATCGTGGTCAACGCGTCCAATCGCGCCAAGGCGTGGGAGCACATCGTTGATCTGAAGGGCGGGGCCAACATCCGGCTTCGCGACATTTCCGACGACATTGGGCTCCTGGCCGTGCAGGGGCCCACGACCCAGGCCTTGCTGCAGCCGATCACCAACATGGCGCTCGATACCATCGGCTACTATCACCACGGCCAGGGCCGGATCGGCGGCGTGGACTGTTTCGTTTCTCGGACCGGCTACACTGGGGAAGACGGGTTTGAGCTCTATTGCCGGTGGAAAGACACCGTCGCGCTCTGGGAAGCCGTCACCAAGGTCGGGGCGCAACCGATTGGACTCGGCGCCCGCGACTCGCTCCGGCTCGAAATGGGCTACGCCCTCTACGGCCAGGAAATCGACGACACCATCACGCCGTTCGAGGCCGGGCTTGCCTGGATCGTGAAGCTCGACAAGGGCTCGCCGTTCGTCGGGGCCGAGGCGCTTCGGGCCCAGAAGGAACGGGGGCTGGTCCGCAAATTGGTGGGGTTCACGCTCGAGGGGCGGGGCATTGCCCGGCACAACTACCCGGTGTGGTGCGATGGGAACCAGGTCGACGTGGTCCGAAGCGGCGGCCAAAGCCCGTCGCTAGGCGTCTCCATCGGCACCACCTTCCTGCCGGCGGCCTCGGCCAAGATCGGGACCCGGTTCGAGGTCGAATGCCGGAACGAGAAGATCCCGGCCCAGGTGGTCAAGCGGCCGTTCTGGGAGAAGGGGTCGGTCAAGAAGTAGCCGATGCGGGTGGCCATTCTCACGATCTCCGACGCCGGATCGCGCGGTGAGCGGGAGGACACCTCCGGCCAGGCCATTGCCGACTGGGCCGCGGAACATGGCTACCCCGTCACGGTTCGGGATCTGGTGCCCGACCAGGTCAATCTGATCGTGGCCCGGCTCACCGCGTGGGCCGAAGAAGGTCGGGCCGATGTCATCCTGACGACCGGGGGCACCGGGCTGACCGAGCGGGACGTGACCCCGGAGGCCACCCGGGTGGTACTGGAACGCGAGGCTCCCGGGATTGCCGAGGCGATCCGGATGAGCGCCTACCCCCGATTCCCCAAAGCGGTGTTGTCCCGGGGCCTGGCCGGCACTCGCCACCGGACCTTGATCGTGAATTTGCCGGGAAGTCCAGGTGGGGTGAAGGACGGACTGGCCGTGCTGGACCCGTTGGTCGGGCATGCGGTGGATTTGATCACCGGCACCCGAACCGGGCACTGAGGCTCCTCGATGGCTGCCATTATTCTGACCCTCGCCGATCTCGAAACGGCGGTGCCGCTCAACGCCGCCTTGGAACAGGCCGGCTTTACCACCGAATTGGTGTCGGCGGTCGACGATGCCCGGGCCTCGGTCCGCCGGGAGCAACCCGATCTCATCATCCTGACCGGGGCGGTTCACGAAGCCCCGGCGCTCGACCTCGTCAACTACGCCAGGGAACTCGAAATCTTTACCCTGGTGCTCCTCGAACCCACCGACTCGGAGCGAGCCGAGCGGGTCGAGCGGCTGGCCCCGACCGAAACGATGCTGAAGCCGATCAAGCAGGGCGATGCGGTTGTTCTGGCCCGCCGGTTGGTGGAGCGCCGCCGGCTCCAGCAGCGGATCGGGATTTCCGGCCAAAGCGGAGCCATTCACCAGGTGCTCGTCAAAATCGAGCAAATGGCGCCGGTCTCCACCACCGTCCTGATCCAGGGCGAGTCGGGGACTGGGAAGGAACTCGTCGCCAAGGCCCTCCACGATTTGTCGCCTCGGCGGGGCAAGCCGTTCATTCCGGTCAACTGCGCGGCACTGCCCGAGTCGTTGCTCGAGTCGGAGTTGTTCGGGCATGAAAAGGGGGCCTTTACCGGCGCGGCTGAACGGCGGTTGGGGCGCTTCGAGCTGGCCGACACGGGGACGATTTTCCTCGACGAGATCGGCGAGATTCCTCAGAGCGTCCAAGTCAAACTGCTCCGGGTGCTGGAGACTCGGTCGTTCTTCCGGGTGGGCGGGGTCCAGCCGATCAAGGTCGACGTTCGGGTAGTGGCGGCCACCAACCGGGCGTTGCGCGATTCGGTCGCAATGGGCGAGTTCCGCGATGATCTCTACTACCGCCTCAGTGTCCTCAATATCGAGCTGACGCCGCTTCGGGAGCGGCGAGAAGACATCGGGCTGTTGCTCCGCCGGTTCATTCGGGAGTTCGCCAAGCTCCATGACCGCCCGTTCCGGGGCATTACCGCGGAGGCCATGCAGCGGTTGGTGGGGGCGCCGTGGCCCGGGAACGTCCGGCAGCTTCGGAACCTGGTCGAGTCGATGGTGGTGCTGGCGCCGGGGTCGGAGATCCGGGCGGCGGATATCCCCGCCGAAGTGTTGGAGGGAGCCCACACTTTGCTGCCTGTCCTCGCCAGTTCGGCGGGGCGTCAACAACCGAGTCAGGAACTCGAATTCATCCTCCGGAGCCTGATGGACCTCCGCCTCCAGGTCGAGGAGTTGCGCCGCCGGCTCGACGAGCGGGGTTCGAAGGTCCAAGTCATTGAAATCCCGGAGACCTCGGTCGCTTCCTTGCATGAGTTCGTGCCAGAAACTGCACCGCAGGATGTCCTCTACCGCCCTGGCATGACTATGGCTGAAGTTGAAAAGGCGACAATTGGAGCGGCGCTGAAAGAGTCCCGCGGCAATCGTCGCCAAGCGGCCGCAAAGCTAGGAATTGGAGAGCGAACGCTCTATCGGAAGATCAAGGATTATCGGCTCGACTGAGCAGCCAGGTGTAAAGCTTTAAGGCACTGGAGCGGCTTGACATTGCCATCACCAATGGGGATCGTT
>JANPEL010000236.1:0-13893 GCA_031431925.1 Gemmatimonadota bacterium
CGCCAGTCATCACCGTCAGGCAGCGAGACTTCGCCTTCGCGAGTGAGGAACGCCAGTTGGTCGGGCTCGCGAAATGGCAGCGGGCGAAGCAGCACGCCGTACACCAGACTCGCGATGGCGGTGGTGGCGCCGATCCCGAGCGCGAGGGTCGTCAAAGCCGCGGCCGCGAACCCTGGGCTCCGGGCCAACCAGCGGAGGGTGTGCTTGATGTCCATCCAGAGAGTGTGCATCAGGCGGCTCCTCGGAGATCGGGGCTGGGCGGCGTGTTCGCGAAGGACGGCAACCCAAAGGTCCGCTAGGAGCCCAAGTCTCCGGGTGGTTGCCGGGACCGTGAGTAGGTCGGCGGCGTCCCGCCACCGGGCCCGAAACAAGGCCTCGATATCCGGGCCGTAGTCAGAGCGGAAGGGCTCCGGTAGCGCGAGGATGGCCAACCGGGCCAGGTGATGGGCCAGTCCGGATCGGGGCATTCAGGCCGACCCCGGCTTGAGCACGCCGGCCCGGCGGGCCATCCCGACCACTTTGGTAAGGCGGGCCGCCTCGGCCCCGAGCAACCGCCGGCCCGCCGCGGTCAGCCGGGAGTAGCGGCGGCGCTCGTCATCATCGGCCGCCGGCCGGCGCACCGACTCCTCGACCAAGTCATCCGCCACCAACCGCTTGAGCGCCCCATAGAGGGTGCCCGGCCCGAGCCGGATCGCCCCGTCGGTCGCCTCCTCAACATCGACAAGAATCCCATACCCATGGGCCTCACCTGGGGCGAGACTCAACAGGATATGAAAGACCGGCGCCGACAGCGGCAGCTTGGTTTGCAAGGGAAAACCCTCCAATTGTATCGCCGTACGATATACCGTACGACGATACAATGGGAAGGTTTCGGGCTCGAGTGCCGAGCGCCGAGTGCCGAGTGCCGAGTCTCAATACTTCCAGCCGAAGAGGTTCCAGGCGTTGAGGGTGAGGAAGAATAGGGCGGCGATGGTCACGGCCCCGAGGTGGCGAACCCGGGCGCCGGTCGTGCCTTCGCCTTTCCGCCACTGGGTAATGCCGATCCAGAACGCGCCCGCGGTGAAGAGGGCACCGAGCACCGGGAAGACGAGGCCGATCTTGAGGCTGGTGGGCGCGCCGCTCGGGAGGCCTTTCGACATCCCCGCCAGGACGATCCCGAACACGATCAGGAAGATCACCTGGAGGAGAGCGACGATGGCCATGACCCGACGGCCGGACGCGATAGTTGGGGCGGCGGCGGGCTCGGTGCCACTGCGGCGGCGGAAGAACCGGAGCACCACCGAGATCAGAATCCCGAGAAACGTCACGACACCAAGGCCCAGCAAGATTTGGCTCCGCCGGGGGGCAAACAAACCGGTCTGCTTCTCGAGCACCATCATCGGCGCCATCGAAAGAAATCCGTGGGTGATGTTGCCTTTGGCATCGGCTCGAAAGGCCACCAGGTCGCCGCTGACAGCATCGCGGAATAACATGCTGTCGACGCTGATCAGCCGGAGGGGGCCGAACGGGGTGGTCGTCACCAACGCCCCGTCCTCGGCCGGGGTCACGTTAATCGCGCTCACCAGGCCCAAGACCTTTTGGAACGTCGAGTAGCTCGTGCGATTGAAGAGGTATTCACCGGCGTACCGGGCTGCCCCTGCCTTGGCCTCGGGTGTGGGCGTGATGACCGCCAGATCCTCGGGGTAGTAGTGGTCGAGAAAGGCGTCGACGACCGCCTTGAAGCTGATCGAGCTGCCGGTGTTGGTGTTGGTCGAAATGAAGAGGCCGACGTTCTCGCTGGGGATCAACGCCAAATCGGAGTGGAACCACCCGGTGTCGCCGCCGTGGCCGAAGATCCGGAGGCCATGGCTGGACTGCTCGTAGAAGCCGTGGGCAAAACCCGGCAGCCGGTCGTCATGCCCCTGAAGGCGGGAGTGCATCCGGCGGGCGGTCGAGTCGGCCAGGATCCGGGCCTCGCCGAGCGCGCCGTTGCCGAGATGGGCCAGCATGAATTTGGCCATGTCCGTGGCCGAGGCACTAACCGACCCGGCCGGCGCGGCGCCGGTAATGATCTCCCATTTCTTCGGTTCGAAGCGCCCCTGGTCCCACAGGTACCCAACCGACATATCGGCGGCGAAACGGCCGGGGAGCGGCTGACGAGTCGTGGTTTGGGTCATGCCCAGCGGAGTGAGAATCCGCTGTTCGATGTAGTCGTCGAAGCTCAGGCCGGACACCCGCTCGACGATGTAGCCCGCGACGGCGGTCGCGTAGTTCGAGTAGGACGAGAAGGTCCCGGGTACCCGCACCCGGGCCGGCATGTGGGCCGGCAGCCACTCCTTCATCGGGACCATGTGAGCCGAGTCCTCGGTGAACAAGTCGCGGCCGTCTTCTTCGAAGCCCGGCGTGTGCGTCAGGATGTCCTTGAGCGTGATCGGCTGGGGATAGGTGGCCGGGATCTTGAAATCGAGGTACTCGTTCACATCCCGGTCGAGGTCGAGCTTCCCCTGCTCCACCAACTGCATGACGGCGGTCCAGGTAAACAGCTTCGAAATCGAACCGATCCGGAACTGGGTCTTGGCCGCGTCGACCGGCTTCTTGGCGGCCACATCCGCGTACCCGTATCCCTTGGCAAAGAAGAGGGCGCCATTCTTGACCACTGAGACCGTCACCCCGGCGATGTGCTTATCCCGAAGCCAGGCGGCCATCGTCCCATCAATAAACGCCTCCACTTCGGCCGAGTCACGAAGGCCGCGACCCTGAGCGGCCACCGGGCCCACCAGTCCCGCGGATACGAGCAAGAGAGCGAGCGAAGTGCGCACTGAAGCCTCCGAATTGTCAGTATTCGATTTTGGATACAGAGAAGGAGCCCCATACGTTGCCCCCAACTCGAAGGTTTCGCAAGCCTACCGAGGCGGACCGAGGGGGTTGGGCTTACAGCGGGAGGCTGGTCGAACGACGGTGTAGATGATCGAGGTGACTTGCCAGCCGGCGGCGGTTTTCACCAACTGCAAACTGTCGATACCGCAGTGGCTCCAGACCGTGCCCAGATGGAAGTCGTATTGGGTCCAGATCGAAGCAATGCCTTCGCTGACCCGGACTTCGGCATTCCACATCCGCTCGATCGGCACGGTGGCCATGGTCGCGATCTGGACGAGAAACTGGTCCCGGGTACTGACCCGGGCAGTGGCGGAATCGCCGGTTCCGATGGTGGCAATCAGGTGCGCGGCGGGATGAACCAGCCGCCTCAGGGCCATGGTGTCCCGGCGGCCCATGGCCTCGAACACCGCCTGGCCGGTCTTGAGCACCTCGTCTTTGGGTGATTGGGCCGCGACAGGGGCCAACTGGGCGATCAGGGGCAGGCCGAGGCTAACCAAGAGGGGAAGAATTCGCATAGTCCGTATTCTACCCGGGGCCCGACTATCTTGAAACAGCGACCACAACCACCTCGGAGGAGCCGACGATGGGGAAGAAAGAAGACGCGATGATCGCGAAGTTGGTGAAGAAGGCGGCGGCGAAAGTGGCCGTCCCCAAGGATCGGGCCCGGCAGTACGACGACACCCTCAAGATCAGTCAGCGGGAAGAGGATTCCGACACCAAGCACTTGTTTCGGGAAATGCGAAAGCGGGAGTTTTAGGGCTCGGCACTCGGCGCTCGGCACTCGGCACTCGCGGGCCACGCTTAGCCGGGGATTTCCTCCGCTACGGCGTCGACCGCTTGGTCGATCTCGGCTTCCGTCGTAAAGAAATGGGGCGCGAGGCGAATGACGTTGCCGCGGGCCGACGCGAGGATCCGGCGCCGGCGAAGCCGGCCTTCGACGAGACCCGCCTGATCGCCGACCTCGATAGCCGTCGTCGGGGCTTTGGCGGCTGGATCGGCGGGTGAGAGTACCGTGAGGTTTCGGCCGAGCGCCCGGGCCCGCATCCGGGCGGAGAGGTTTTGGATCCAGCCATCAATGGCCGCCGGGTCGGCCGCTTCGATCAACTCGATCCCGGCCCGGGCAATCGCCGCGTTAATCAGGGGCGGCGTGCCGGTATCGAAGCGGGCGGCGGTATCGGACCAATCCAGGGGGCGCGGTCGAAAAGCCAAAGGCTCCTGCCGGCCGAACCACCCGGTCACGGTGGGCACCAGCCGCTCGATCAAGGACCGCCGAACGTACAGAAACGCGATCCCCGCGGTGCCCAGGAGATACTTGAGGCACCCGGCGGCGAGGAAGTCGACATCCAATGCCCGGACGTCGATCGGGCAGGTGCCAATGGTCTGGTACCCGTCGGTGAAGACGAGGGCGCCGTGGCGGTGAGCGGTCGCCGCGATCGCCGCCACGTCTTGCTTTGCCCCGGTCAGATACGAAGCATGGGTAACGGAAACCAAGCGGGTTCGCTCGTTGACGAGCCGGCCAAGGTCGCCGTCAGAGGCCCACTCGAGTTCGGCGCCGCGGCGCGCCTGGGCCTGCCACCCGTGGGCCACGGTCGGAAACTCGCTCTCAGCAAGCACGAGACCTGGCCGCTCGCTAAAATCGAGGGCGGAGGCCAAGCTGCTCACGGCTTCGCTCACCGAACTCGTCACCGCAATCTCATCGGGATCGGCGTTGATGAGTCGGGCAAACGCCTCCCGAGCCCGATTCACTTCGCCGATCCAGGCCTCCCAGTCCATCCCGTCGTTCCGCCAGGAGTCGAGGAAACGATCGGCCGCGAGGCGGGTGGCATGAGACTGGGGCCCCTGGGAGCAGTTGTTGAGCAGGCTGTGGGTAGCCAAGAGAGGGAACTCCGCCCGGACCAAGCTCAGGGACGCGAAAGGCATCCCGGAACTTATCCCGATCGGGGCGACGAGGTACTTTTCCACGATGCGGATCGCCGTGGTCTTCAATACGCCCTATCCTCGGTGGACCCCGGAACAGCATCTCCAGCAGATGCGGGACGAATTGGCCGGGAAGACCGGGAACGAGCCGGAGCTCGAGTACCAGGTGGCCGAGGCGTTGGAGAGCAACCGGCACGAGGTGCTGCTGATCGGGGTGCACGACGACCTCCGGGTCATCCTCGACCACTGCAGTGCCTGGAAACCCGATCTGGTGGTCAACTGCGCCGAGGCGTTCCGAGACGCCCGCCACGACTTCGTCTTCCCCGCCCTGCTCGATACCTGTGGGGTTCGGTACACCGGGTCACCCCCGTTGGGCCTGCTGGTGACCCGCGATAAAGCGATGAGCAAGAAGATCCTCGCCTATCACGGGATTCAAGTGCCGGGCTTCGAGACCTGGAACCCGAATGAGCCCGTTGGGGAGGTGTCGCTCCGGTTTCCGTTGATCGTCAAGCCCCTCGCCAGCGATGCGTCGGAGGGGATTGCCCAAGCCTCGGTGGTGAGCGATGCGGCCGAACTCCGGGAGCGGGTGGCGTTCGTGCACCAGCGGTTCGAACAAGCGGCCATCGCGGAGGAATTCATCGAAGGCCGGGAACTCTACGCCAGCGTCATCGGCAATGATGACACGCTCGAAGTCTTGCCACTGACGGAACTGGTGTTCGACAAGGAGAAGAACGCGCCTGAAGAACGGATCGCGACTCAGACCACGAAGTGGGACGAGCCGTACCGGCGGCGGAAAGGAATCCGGTATCAGTTCGCCCGGCCGGTGTCCGCGGCGGCCAAGGAGCGGATCGAGGCCATCTGCCGGACCGCGTGCAAGGCGCTCTGGCTCCGGGATTACGGCCGGATCGACGTCCGGTTGAGCAACGATGACGACGTCTGGGTCTTGGAAGCCAACGCCAATCCATTCATTGCCCGGGGCCACGAAGTGGCGAACGCGGCGGACAAGATCGGGTTACCATATCCGAAGTTCATTCAACGGATCGTGAGTGAGGCGGTACGACGGTATGACCGCACGTAGACGGCCCCGGGAAGGGGTGCCCCACGACGATCCTCGGTGCCAATGCGGCTATCCGCTGCACCGCTACTGGCCCCACTGCCCCGACTGCGGCCGGGCCCAGAAATGGCGCGACACGGCGGCGGTCACCGGCGATCAGTGCCCAAGCTGCGGCTGGGTCATCAGTCCCAAGTTCCTGCATTGTCCGTGGTGCTCGACCATGGTGTACGACGAGAAGCGGACCGCCAAAGCCCCGCTCAAAGCCCCCAAGGGATTCCGCAAAGACGCCACCTGCGATTGGGGATGCGGGGGTGGCGTTCAGTATCCGATGCCGTTCTGTCCCTGGTGCGGCGGCGACCAGCACTGGAACGAAGACGACCGGTTCGAAGGGGAGTGCCCCCGGTGCAGCCGGGGGGTCGATGACTGGATGGACCATTGCCCCTGGTGCGGGGATGACGCGACCGGCCGGGATCTGATTCCCAAGGCCCTCCGCCAGGTCCATGCCCTGCTCCGCGCCACCGGCATCGGCGACTGGGGCTACCGGATCCTCCTCCGGCCCGGGGTGTCCGGGGTGGACCCGCGGTACCCCAAGATCGTCGAAATCGAGCAACGCTACGTCCTCGGCGTTAGGCGCCGGGACGAAATCCCGTGGCCGATGCTGATCGGCCTGATCAGCCACGAGCTCGGCCACAGCTTCCTCTACCACCACTGGCACTGGACCCAGTCGAAAGACTTCCGCCGCACCTTCGGCGAAGCCACCAAAGCCTACCGAGTCAACGACGATGCCTGGGTCGATTTCCAACGCCGCCGGGTCGCCATCGCCCCGGTCAACCACGTCAGCGGCTACGCCGCCCGCCACCCCCAAGAAGACTTCGCGGAAACCTTCCGCTTCTACGTCACCCGGCGCGGCCGGCTCCGCGAAATGTTCACCGAACTCGGCCAAAAACGAAAAGGCGTCCCCGTCTACGAAAAGTTCCTGCTGCTCGACGAATTCCTCCGCTCGGTCCGAGCCTGGAGGTAGATCTCGGCACTCGGCACTCGGCACTCGGCGGCACTCGGAGGCCGAGTGCCGCGTGCCAAGTGCCGAGCGCCGAGTATATATTTGCCGCCTCGTTTGGGGGGCGTAGCTCAACTGGTAGAGCAACGGACTTTTAATCCGTAGGTTGTGGGATCGTGCCCCACCGCCCTCATTTTCTCGGCACTCGGCACTCGGCACTCGGCGCTCGGCACTTGGGGAATTATGGGTGGTGGGGGGTATTCGGGGACGCCGTTGGTGAAGAAGTTGGGGATTGGGGCGGGGGCGCGGGTGTTGGTGCTCTCGGCGCCGGATGGGTATCGGGAGTGGCTTGCGCCGTTGCCTCCGGGGGTGGAGTTCGGGGGTCGGTGGGCGGCTTCGACCGATATCGTCCACTGTTTTGTGACCCGGCGAGGGGATCTTCGCACGATCCTTGAGACGGCCCGGGCTCGGCTCAAGCCGGATGGGGCGATTTGGGTTTCATGGCCCAAGAAGGCTGCCCGGGTGGCCACCGACATCACGGAGGATACCATCCGAGAGATCGCCCTACCGCTCGGATTCGTCGACATCAAAGTCTGCGCGGTAAGCGAGGTCTGGTCGGGCCTCAAATTGGTAATCCGGAAGGCCCTTCGAAACACCCCTTGAGTCGAATTGATCGTCCGCCTGTTTGCCGGTACTGGCGTCGTGGCCTCAACATGTCTACATTGTAGACTCGAAGCCCCGGAACCTGGAGACCCGTGCCCGACACCTCAAGTCTTGGCGATTTCGAACAACTCGTCCTGCTCGCCATCCTGCGCCTCGACAGCGACGCCTATGCTCCGGGCATTCGGGTCGCGATCGAGACCGCGGCGGCCCGCCGGGTCACTCGCGGCGCCCTCTACTCTACGTTGGAGCGGCTCGAGACCAAGGGCTACCTGCAGTGGCGCCCCGATCCGAATCCCGGTCGCCGAGGCGGCGTTCCCCGGCGCCAATTTGCGTTGACGGCGCCGGGATTGAAGGCGCTCCGACGGTCGGTGGCGGCGGTGACCGCCCTGACCCGCGGACTCGAACGCACCCTGGGTTCGGCCTGATGACTGGCGCGCACCCTCCCCGGGTGGCCGAGTGGCTGCTGACGAGACTACTTGGCTCGCGTCCTTCCGCGCCGTACATCATCGCCGACCTTCGGGAGGAATTCGAATCACAGAGGGCCCGGCGCAAGGCCGTCGCGCGACTGTGGTATTGGACCCAATCTCTCGGTATCGGTCTCCGGCTCAGCGTGGCGCGGTCCGGCCCGCCCGCACCCCGACCCACTCGAACCCGTTCTTCAGGAGACCGGATGCGAAACCAACTTGGCTTGGCCGCGCGCTCGTTGATCAAACGACCGGTGCTCTCGACGGCCGTCGTCCTGACCATCGGCGGCGCTTTGGCGGTCGCAACGATCGCCTTCACCCTGGTAGACGGCGTGTTGCTCCGGCCGCTACCCTATGCGACGCCGGATCGGTTGGTCACGATTTGGGAGCGGTCCATTGACCGTGACCGGGAACGGAATCCGACCTCACCCGCGAACTTCTATGCGTGGACCGATGGGCTGAAACAGGTCGAAGGCCTTACCGCCCTCATGGAGTCGAGCGTCCCATTGACCGGCGACGGCGACCCTGATCAGGTCGGAGTGGTCTATACGAGCGGGGGCCTGTTTCCCCTGCTCGGGGCGGTTCCGCTCGTGGGCCGGCTGCTTAGCGGTGCCGACGATGTCGACGGCGGGCCGGACATCGTGGTGATCGCCGAGGGCCTCTGGCGACGACGGTACGGATCGGATTCGGGCCTGATTGGCCGGTCGATCCAGGTCAACGGGCGGGCCCGTCAGGTCATCGGTGTCCTGCCGGCTCGATTCGATTTCGCACCCGGGTTCAGCTTCGCGAGCGTCGGGTCCCGGGATCTCTACATCCCGTTCCAGTACGGCGCCGACGCCCGGACGTTCGGCGGCCGGTTCCTCCAGGTCATCGGCCGGCTGGCCCCCGGAGCGACGGTCGAGTCCGCCCGGCAAGAGGCCTCGACGGCGGCGGCCCGGCTTCGGGAGACCTTTCCGGAGCGGCAGAAGGGGTGGGACATCAACCTGGTCGGGCTCCACGCCGACATCGTGAACGAGGTCCGGACCCCGATCGCCGTGGTGTTCGGCGCGGTGTGTTTCGTGTTGCTGATCGCCTGCGCCAACGTGGCCAACCTGCTGATGGCCCGGGCCTCTGAGCGGCGAGGTGAATTCGCGATCCGGTCGGCGTTAGGCGCCGGCCGGGTGGCCCTGGCCCGCCAATTGTTCGGCGAGAGCCTGCTCCTGGCCGGATTCGGCGGCGGCGTCGGTCTCCTGCTCTCGGCCTGGGGAACGGCCGCCCTGGTGCGGGCCAATCCCGACCTGCCGCGGCTCGACTCCGTCGGACTGAACGGCGGAGCCCTTGGTTTTGCCCTCCTGGCGACCGTCCTGACGGCCTGCCTGATCGGGATCGGCCCCGCGTTCGCGGCGTCCGGGGGGACGTTGGCCGGGTGGTTGACTCAGCGGGGAGCGGTTGGTGACCATCGCACCGGCCGGGCCCGCCGGAGTCTCGTCGGGGTCCAGGTCGCGCTCTCCGTGATTCTGTTGATGGGGACCGGACTCCTGGTGCGGAGTCTCCAGAACCGGCTCCAGGTCGACCTCGGCATCGACCCGGTCAACGTGCTGACGGCGCAGGTCAGTCTGCCCCGCCGCACCTTCCCGAAACCAGAACAGCGTTCGGCGGCGCTCGAGGGGCTAGTCGACCGGGTTGCCGCGATGCCCGGTGTCGAAACCGCCTCCCTTTCGAGCATCGTTCCGATGAGCGACCAGGGCCAAGCCACCAGCTTCCGCGCCCTGGACCGGCCCATGCCGGAAGCGGGCAAGTTCCCGGTGGCGGACGTCCGGTTCGTGCACCACGGGTTCTTCGCCACGATGCGGGTTCCGCTGGTGGTCGGGCGGTACCTCCTGGCGAGCGACCGGTCCGGGGCACCGCCGGCGGTCGTGATCAACGAGACCGGCGCCCGCCAGCTGTGGCCCGGCGAATCGGCCATCGGCAAGCGGATTCAAATGGAGTGGGGCGACACCCTGGTCGCCGAGGTGGTCGGCGTGGTCGGTGACGTCCGGCTGACCGGGCCCGACCAGCCGGTGGATCGCGCCACGCTCTATTGGGACTACCGTCAGACCGGAACCCCCGGTGACATGGTGCTGGTGGTCCGCGGCCATGACACTGAGCCAAGCATCGGGCCAATCCGGGCGGCGCTGGCTGAGATCGACCCGTCCCTGCCCCTGTTCAACGTCCGAACGATGGGCGGCCTCAAGGCCCTGGCCCTGGCGCAATCACGGTTCATCACGGCCGCACTTTCGATGTTTTCACTTGTGGCCCTTGGCCTGGCGGCCCTCGGCATTTACGGTGTGATGGCGTACGGGGTCCAGCAGCGGACCCGGGAAATCGGAGTCCGTCTGGCCTTGGGGGCCGATCGCCGACGCGTCGTTCGGATGTTGTTGTCGGAAGGGGGACGGATGGTCGCCCCGGCCCTCGCGACCGGCGCCGTAGCGGCGCTCCTGCTGAGCGGGCTCCTGCAAAGCCTCGTCTTCGGGGTTTCGCCATACGATCCGCTGGCGCTCGGGGCTGGCCTCGCGGCCATCGGCGCCGTGGCCCTGGTTGCGTGCTGGATTCCAGCCCGGCGGGCCAGCGGCATCCCGCCCGTCGAGGCGATCCGTTCGGACTGAGCCTAACGACCGGACCTAGGCCTCGTCGAGCACCCGCTGGGGCACCGGGCGGAGGTCCCAGACCAGCCGGAACCGCTGGAGGATCTGAAGGGCGTAATAGGTCAGATCGACCTCCCACCAGAAAAAGCCCTGCCGTGCCGCGCCGGGGAATCGGTGGTGATTGTTGTGCCAACCTTCGCCGAGGGTGACCAGGGCAAGCAAGAGGCTGTTTCGGCTATCGTCACCGGTTTGGTAGCGCCGCCGGCCCAGCACATGGGCCAGCGAGTTGATGAAGCAGGTACAGTGAAAGAGCACCACGGTGCTGACGAAGAAGCCCCACACGAGCCACTGCCAGCCCCCGACCAAGAAGAGCGTCACCGCCAATACGATCGGGACCAGGATGTCAAACCGATCCAGAAAACGGAGCTCCGGATAGCGAGCGAGATCCGGCACCGCCTCGAGATCGGTCGCAAAATTGGCCGGCGAGGTAATCCAACCCATGTGGCTCCACCAGAACCCATGGTGCCGGGGGGAATGGACGTCCTCTTCGGTGTCAGAATGGCGATGGTGTTTTCGATGATGGGCCGCCCACCAGAGAGGGCCGCGCTGGACGGCGCTGGCCCCGAGCAGGGCAAACGCAAACTGGGTCACCCGTGACGTCTTGAAGGCCCGATGGGAAAAATATCGGTGATAGAAGCCCGTGATCGCAAACATCCGGACTAGGTACAGCCCCAGAGCCACCAAGACGGCACCCCAGCTCCACCCGACCCAGATCACCCCGAAACAGGCGGCGTGCATCCCGACGAACGGAATGACCCGAACCCAATCGACGGTGCGCGGATTGTCGGTCGGAACCACGGCAACGGCCCCGGTGTCAAACCAGAGCACAAACTTCTTCAGAAACGAGGGCAGCACAGCGGAGACTCCGGTCGGATCGGGACTATTCAGGGGCGGGATACGACTCCGAAACATCGGGGGCAGGCCGAACCCAGTCAAGCGCCCCCGGCGACCCCTTGCGAATCGACGCCCCAGCCGGCAACTATCTATCCTGACCCTCACCAAGGACACTCGATGCGTATTGCTGCTTTCCTGACCCTGGCCGCCCTGACCACCTCCTCCACCGCTGCCCAGGATGCCGATCGGAGCGTCAAAGATGGCGGCATCAAGGTGGCCGACTGGAAGGGCCGGGTCGATCGGCGTCCCGCGTCGCAGGGGAAGACCGTTAGCGACTCCAAGTTCGCCGCGACCGAGGGTGGCTTTCGGATTTCCGCCGGACCGGCCGGCAACTTCTGGAACCCCGCCCACACGGCCAAGGGCAACTACGAAGTGAGCGCCACGTTCAAAGAGCACAAGATGGTGGCCAGCCACCCCCATTCCTACGGCATCTTCATCGGCGGAGCCGATCTCGAGTCCGATAACGAGACCCTGGCCTACTGCATCGTCTATGGCAACGGCACCTTCGCGGTCAAGACGTTCCACGGCGCCAAGGTGACCACCGTGCTGGCCCCGGAAGCCAACGCCGCTCTCCATAAAGCGGATGCCACGAGCGGCGAGTCAACCAACGTGATCGGGTGGCGGGTTCAGGGCGACAAGGCGTCCTGCATCGTCAACGGTACCGAGGTCAAGTCCTTTGCCAAGGCCGATTTGATCGGGCCGGACAAATTGACCTCAACCGACGGCGGGTTTGGGATCCGGGTCAGTCATAATCTCGAGCTGACGGTGACGGGGCTCGCTAAGAAATAGGCTACTCGGCACTCGGGGCTCGGCACTCGGCAACTAGGTGGGTTTGATCCAGTTGGTGATGAGGGGGCCGTCGCCGGAGAAGACCACCACGGTGGTGGTTTTGGCTCCCTCGTAGTGGGCGGTGGCGGGCGGCACCACGGTGATCTGGCCGGTTTTCACGGCGTGAACCGTGGTGCGGTCGAGTTTAGGCCCGAAACCCATCAGGAGGGCGCCAGCCAACACGGTGACCTGTTTGGCAGCCGGGTGGGTGTGGGGCGGGATCCATGAGCCTGGCTTCAGCCGGAAGGCGATGGCGTAGCTCCCAGCCGTTTCGGGGTTGCCGAGGATGATCGACGATTCGAGCCCGGGGCCGGCGGCAGTCCAGACGGCGGTCGCCGGATCCCACACGGGATGGGCCTGGGCAGCCGTAACGCCAGCGGCGAGCGGGCCGAACCACAGGCCCATGAGGACGTGCTTGAGTCGGAGCATCGGGAGTGAGTCTCGGCGATCCGGTCCATTCAGTCAAGAGTCGGCTGGCTTGGAACAGGACGGGAATGCTCGACCAGGGTTTGGTGGCCGCCCGTCGAGTGGTTGAAATCGATCCCGATCGTGAACCGGCTGTTCGCCGACTGATCGGCCTCTTTGACGCCGCTGGCGACCGGGCCGGGGCCTTGATCGTGTTTGAACGATATCGGACTCACCTCGCCACGGAGTTCGACGCTGAGCCGGCCCCGGAAACCATGGTCATGGTCGGACGGATTCGCTCGGCGGCGACGGCGCCGACGGTTCGCCTGGAGGAGGCGTTGACGGCTCGGCACTCGGCACTCGGCACTCGGCGGCTTAGAGGCCGAGGCCGAGTTGGGCGATTGGGGCGAAGGTGTGACGGTGGTGGCGGGTGGGGCCGTGTTGGTCGATGGCCTGGAGGTGGGCCTCGGTGCCGTAGCCGCGGTTGGTGAGCCAGTGATACGCGGGGTGGCGGCGGGCCAGGTTCACCATCAGGCGGTCGCGAACGGTCTTCGCGATGATCCCGGCGGCTGAGATCGAGACGCAGAGGGCGTCGCCGTCGATCAGGAACTCGTGGGCGAAGCCGATTTCGGGCATGGCGAGCCCGTCGAGGAGGACTCGGAATTCGGCGCTCGGCACTCGGCGCTCGGCGCTCGGCGCTCGGCACTCGGCGTAGAGGCGCAGGATGGCGCGGCGCATGGCTAGGGCGGTGGCGCGGCGGATGTTGAGGCGGTCGATTTCTCGGACCGAGGCGGCGCCGATTCCGATAGCTAGGGCGCGCTTGCGGATCAGGAGGACGGCTTTGTCGCGCTGGGGCTCGGAGAGGGTCTTGCTGTCGCGGATGCCGGTTAGGCGCTTGATATCGCGGGGAAAAACTACGGCCGCGGCCACCACTGGACCAGCCAGGGGACCGCGGCCTGCTTCGTCAACGCCCAGGAGGAGCTTGCCCGCTTGCCACGCGTTCCGCTCGAACTTGAGCGTCGGGCGGGCGGGCATGGTGCCGCCAGTTAGACGGTGGGAGCGCGCTTCTCGCGGATCCGGGCGCCCTTGCCGCTCAGATTACGGAGGTAGTAGAGCTTGGCCCGGCGAACCCGGCCCCGGCGCACCACCTCG
>JANPEL010000237.1:0-4264 GCA_031431925.1 Gemmatimonadota bacterium
TCCGGCGGTGATCGTGGCCGAAGAACGGCGGATTCGGGACGCCGATATCGGGTTCTATGCCGGACGGGCCGAGCACGATCCGACCGGGACCCTCGACCTCGCCAGGCTTGGGGCGCTGTACTTGGAACGTCATCGCGAAACCGGCAGCTCCTCCGACCTCGACTTGGCCGAACGGGCCGCCGAGCGGTCGGCCGCCAATGGGAGGAACCGGGCCGCCTGGCAGGTCCTGATCGCCGCCAACATTGCCCGCCACCGGTTTGTCGCGGCGCTCGATGCCGGCGACCGACTCCTGGCGCTCGACCCCGGTCACGCTGGGGCCCGGGCCACCAAGGGCGAAATTTTGCTCGAACTCGGGCGCTACCCGGAGGCCGATCGGATCTTTACCGGCCTCACCGTGCAGCGGACCGCCCTGAACGTCGCCCCGCGGTACGCCCGCTGGCTCGAACTCAGGGGTCGGGCTCGAAGGGCCGAACGGGTGCTCGAGGAAGCCCGGCTCCGGGCGGCGACCGTCCCCGGTGTGCCCCGCGAGCAATTGGCGTGGTTCGATCTCCGACTCGCCGAACTCGCCCTCAAGTTCCAGAATCCCGGCCAGGCCGTCCGATGGGCCGATAGCGGCCTCGCGACACTGCCCGGCGACCCGCGGCTCCTCACCGCCAAAGCTCGAGCCCTCCTGGATCTTCGGCGGCCGGAGCCCGCCCGGGCCTTGGCCGATTCATCGTTAGGTATCCGGTTCGACCCCGCTACCCTCATCGTGCTTGCCCAGTCGTTTGACGAGTTGGGCGACACCGCACTCGCCGCAGCGTACCGGCAGATCCTGGCCTCCTCGCTGGCCGCGAGCCCCGGAAACGTGCACCGGGCCGCCGCGTTGTATCTCCTCGACTCCGGAGTGAATCCGGACTCGGTGGCCCGGATCGCCAAGGGCGACTTGTCGGACCGGCCGGACGGGTACGGGTTCGATCTCTATGCCTGGGCTCTCTACCGCGCCGGCCGGTTTCGCGAAGCCAAAGCGGCCATGGCCGTCGCGCGAAACGTCGGGACCGAAGACCCGTTGCTGGACCGCCACGCCATGGCGATCGACGCCGCCACGAGGAAGTCATGAACCAACTGATCGCCTACGGCGAACTCGGATTCCGTCATATCGCCGACCTCGCCGCCCTGGACCACATCGTGTTTCTGCTCGCCCTCGCCGCGCCGTATCGGGCGGCCGACTGGCGATCGCTGGCGGTGCTCGCCACCGCGTTTACCGTGGGCCATTCGATCACCCTCGCCCTGGCGGTGTCCGAGACGGTCGCGTTGCCGCCGGCGGTCATCGAATTCCTGATCCCGGTGACCATCGTGATCACGGCGTTTCGGAACCTTCGCGAAGGCCGGACCGCCCGCCGGGGGCTCGAGCCGTGGTTGGCCGGTGGTTTCGGACTGATCCACGGAGCCGGGTTTGCGAACTACCTCACCGCGCTGTTCGACGGCCCGATCGGGGTGCCGCTGCTCGGGTTCAACCTTGGGGTCGAGGCGGGCCAGATCCTGATCCTCGGCGTGGTGCTCGCCGCCTTCGAGGCCATCGGGCGGGTCCCGCAGATCGATGTCGCCCGCCGGGTCTTGGTGTCGGCGGGCGCCGGGGTGTGGGCCGTTACCCTGGCATTCGACCGACTCCCGTGGTGATCCGATGCTGGCCGTGTTGCTCCTCTGCCTGACCCTCCATCCGATCCACACGACGTCGGCATCGCTCACGCTGGCCGGTGATGGGACGCCGGGACGCCTCATCGTGCGGGTGTTCCTCGAGGACTTTCCTCCGGGACGGGATTCGGCGACGACGGCGAAGTACCTTGCCGACCGCCTGACCTTTACCACGGGTGATGGAAAGCGGATTCCGCTGGTCGTGCGCCGAATCGGAGAGTCATCGGGCGTCTTGAGTGTCGAGATCGGCGTCGAGCACTCCGGGTCATGGACGGGGGTCAGGGTCAGCAATCAACTGCTCTGCGAACGGTTTCCCGACCAGGTCAATGTGATCCAGGTCAAGGTTTCGGCCGGCAGCCGGACGCTCCTGTTCGGGCCGGGGACGCCGGCCCAACCGGTCCGTTAGATCCGGACGCGGATGACGGTCGTACGCTATTATTCCGATGCCGATCCGAACCGAGACCTTCACCGCGACCAGGCCGATGGGAGCCATGACCCAGGTTCGCCTTTCCACCCCGGCAGCCGACACCGCCGCCGATCGCGACCGTCGCCTGCTCGACCGGGTGGCCGGAGGCGATGAGCGGGCGTTGGGGGAACTCTACGACCGGTATGCCGCCGCGCTATTCGGGATCGCATGGCGAATCTCCGACGAACGGGCCGACGCCGAAGAGATCGTGCTCGAGTGTTTCTCCCAGGCGTGGCGCGATGCCGCCAAATTCCAGGCGGAGAAGGGCTCGGTCATCGCCTGGTTGACGATGATCTGTCGAAGCCGGGCCATCGACCTGATTCGATCCCGGACCCGCCGCGCTAAGTTGGCCCAGTCCGCCACGGCAGCCGATCCCGATCAGGCACCAGGCATGGGACCCGGAAGCCAACGGCCCGACTCCGGGGTGGCCGACGATGAGCGGGCCCGCTATGTGGCCGCCGCCCTCGACACCCTTTCGCCGCCCCAGCGGCAGGCGATTCAACTGGCCTATTTCGAGGGGCTGTCACATTCCGAAATCGCCGAGCGTCTCGAAGAACCGCTCGGCACCGTTAAGACCCGGGTCCGGCTCGCCATGCAGAAACTCCGCGACGCGCTTCGGCCCTACTTCTTCGAGGCGGTCATATGAGCGCGACGAATCCGGAGCCGATCCGCGAACTGGCCGCGGGATACGCACTCGGCGCGCTGACGAAGGAAGAGGCCGCGGCGTTCGAGGCCGCGATGGCCCAATCGCCCGAGCTTGCGAGGGAAGTCGCCGAGTATCGTGAGGTGAACGCGCTGCTTGGGCACGCGGCGGCCGAACAACCGGGGGCGGCGGTCAGGGACCGGTTGCTTCAGCGGGTCAGCCAGGGTAAGGTGGCCCCGATTCGGTCGAAGCGGGGCTGGCTCGCGCCGGTTCTCGGTGGGTTGGCGGCCGGACTGGCCTTTTGGGCCGTCAGCCTGAATCAAAAGCTCGGCGTGCTCACCGGCCAGTTGAACGGGAAAGATGCCCGGCTCGCCGCCGCGGAGGCGCAGTTGGCCAAACGCGAGCTGACCCTCAATACTCTGCTCGAGGCCGAGGCGGAATTGACCGTGGTCCAGCTGACCACGTCGGGTGAGAGATCTCCCGGGGTCCAGCTCTTCTGGAACCGGCGCTCCAACGTGGGCGTTCTGCACGCCTTCCGGTTGCCGCCGACGGCCAAGGGCAAAGTCTACCAGTTGTGGCTGCTGCGGGGCGGAAAGCCGTACCCATCGATGACGTTCAATTCCGAGGGCGATGGGCATGCCCTCGTCCAGGCGTTCCCCCTGCCGGAGGGCGGCGCGTTCGAGGCGGCGGCGGTCACCGTCGAACCCGAAGGTGGTTCCACGACGCCGACGATGCCGATCATCTTGGTGGGTAAGGTGTAGCGGGGCGGGGCCTGGACCTGAAGCCCGGCGTGGGGATTACCTTTCCCCATGCACTTCCGCTTCACCACCGCCGGCGAATCCCACGGCAAAGCCCTCGTTACCCTCGTCGAAGGCGTCCCCGCCGGCCTTTCCCTCGACGCCGCCTGGGTCAACCACGACCTCGCCCGCCGGATGCAGGGCTATGGCCGCGGCGCCCGGATGAAAATCGAACACGACCAGATCCAATTCCTCTCGGGCGTCCGGGCCGGCACCACCCTCGGCTCCCCGATCGCCCTGCTGATCGAGAACCGGGATTGGGCCAACTGGGCCGACATCATGGCCCCGGAAGCCACCGACGAACCCCGCCGCCGCCAAGTCACCCGGCCCCGGCCCGGCCACGCCGACTTGGTCGGCGTCCTCAAATACGACCGCCAAGACGCCCGCGACATCCTGGAACGGGCCAGCGCCCGCGAAACCGCCGCCCGGGTCGCGGCCGGTGCCGTCGCCAAACGGCTCCTCGACGCCTGCGGCATTGCCATCGGAAGCCACGTCGTGTCGCTCGGCGGAATCCGGGTCACTGCCCCGAATCCGCTGCCGCGCCCGCTCAACGCCGCGTCCGATGTCTCGGCGGTCCGGGTCCTCGACCCCGCCTCCGAGGCCGCCATTGTGGCCCGGATCGACCAGGCGAAACGGGACGGCGACACGTTAGGCGGCGAGATCGAGGTCGTCGCCGACGGCCTC
>JANPEL010000238.1:0-6972 GCA_031431925.1 Gemmatimonadota bacterium
CCCTGGTTCTGTTGTAGGCCGCGATGATCCGGTTTCGGAACGTGTCGAAGTCGTTTGGCGCCAAACGGGTGCTCGAGGGGTTTACCCTCGACATCCCGGACGGACAGACCACCGTCCTCCTCGGCTACTCCGGCACCGGCAAGAGCGTGGCCCTCAAGCACATCGTGGGGTTGCTCGAACCGGACGGCGGTGAGGTGGAAGTCGACGGCAAGGTGGTGGCGGACCTCTCTCGCGACGAATTGATGGCGATGCGCGCGTCGATCGGATACGTCTTTCAGTTTGCCGCGTTGTTCGATTCGATGTCGGTCTTCGACAATGTGGCGCTCGGGCTCCGCCAGCAGGGGCGGTCCGAGGATGAGGTCGGGCGCCGGGTGGAAACCAGTCTCGACCGGGTCGGGCTCCAGGATGCGATGGTCCGGTTTCCGAGCGAGCTGTCCGGGGGGATGCGGAAACGGGTCGGCATCGCCCGGGCGATTGCGCTCGAGCCTCGCTACATTTTGTACGACGAACCGACCACCGGTCTCGACCCCGTGACCGCCGCGGTCATCGACCAACTCATGGTGCGGACCAAACGGGATCTCGGGGTGACCGGCGTGGTGGTGACCCATGATATGCGAAGTGCCTTTGCGGTCGCCGATCGGATCGCGATGTTGTATGAGGGGCGGGTCCACGCCGTCGGCACGGTCGACGAGATTCGGCACACGGAGGACCCGGTGGTTCGCCAGTTCATTGAAGGTCGCCCATGAAACGTCGGAACGAATTCCTGGTCGGTACCTCGGTCGTGGCCGCCTTCGCGGTCGTGATCTTCGGGGCGATTTGGCTCTCGGAGACGGATCTTGGCAACCGGGACATCATCCACGGGGCCCGGTTCCGCGAAATCGGGGGGCTCAACGTTGGCGCGCCCGTCACGCTGCGCGGTGTCAAGGTCGGACGGGTCAATGCGATTCGCCTGGCCCCCGACGATTGGGTCGAGGCGGATCTCAAGATCCGGCTGGATGTCGATCTGCCGGCGAGTCCGGTGGCCATCGCCGCGTCGGGTAGCCTGTTCGGCGAATGGCAAGTCACTGTGATCGGGCTTCCCGATGCCCCGCAGGACCCCGAGCTCCGGGCCCGTTTGACCGAGGCCGCGGCCCCGGCCGACGAGCTCTGGCCCGGCGCCACTCTCCCCGACATCGGCCAATTGACCCAGCAGGCCAATCGGATCGCCACCGACTTGGGCACCATGACGGGCCGGGTCTCGTCGGCCCTCGATTCCAGCGCCATTCAGGACGTCCGCCGGAGCCTCCGCGACCTCCGTGAGGCCGCCGACCGGTTGGCGGAGTTTGCCCGTAAACAGACTGGGCCGTTCAACCAAGTCACCACCAATCTGGCCGCCACGTCCGACGAAGTCGGTGCTGCCTCCAAGCGAGTCAACACGCTGCTCGGCCGGGTCGAAGATGCCACCAAGGACAACCAGATCGGCGACATCATGAACTCCGCGAGGGCCACGTCAGCCGATCTCCGCTCGGCTTCGGCCGATGCCAAGGAGTTGCTCGGCGCGATCCGAGCCCACCAGAATACGCTGACTCGAATTCTGGAGACCACCGATACGCTGCTCACCAAGGTGCAGTCGGGCCGGGGCAGTCTCGGCTTGCTGGCCCGTGACTCGACGTTATACCTGGAAACCACGGCCCTGATCAAGAGCATGAAAGACCTGTTGGCCGAAATTCAGGCTAACCCCCGCCGTTTCTTCCGTTTCTCCGTTTTCTAGGACGATCGATCGTGTCGAAGGAGAAGCGTCCAGAGGGCGGTCGGCCCCGCCGCGCCAAACGGGAAGTGAGCGCCGGCGGGATCGTCTTTCGGCGATTTCCGGATCCGGGCACCCATCGCTTCCTGCTGATTCGCGATAGCTACGGCCATTGGGGCTTCCCCAAAGGGCACTTGGAGGATGCCGAGTCCCCAGTGGAGGCCGCGGCGCGAGAAACGACGGAGGAAACCGGCTTGGGGGAGCTCCGCCTCCATGCGACCCTCGAGACCATCGACTGGTACTTCCGGCTCCGCGGCAAACTGATTCACAAATTCTGCCACTTCTTTTTGTTCGAGTCGCCGGCCGGCGAGCCGGTGCCCCAAGCCGATGAAGGCATTACCGAGTGTATTTGGGTGTCGTTCGAGGAGGCGATCGAGCAACTCGGGTACGAGAACGCCCGGGGGGTACTCCGGCGGGCCGGGGAGCTGACCCAGCAGCTGGTGGCCGGTCCCCAATTGGCGGGCGAGTAGCGAGTGCCCGCGGTCGTTGCGGCACTCCTCGATAGCCCGCTCGCCCTCGCCTCGCTTCGCCGTTCGCTCCCGAAGGGGTCCGGCGCCCTGCGCGGATGCCGAACGGCCGCCGCCCTCTCCGCGGTGGTCGAGTCGGAACTCGTCGATAGTATCGTGCTGGGCGCGGGGGCCCGCCGGACGGTCGACCTCCCCGACCTCCGGCGCCGGTTTCCGAACCTGCCCGTGATTCTCTACGGCGTCGTTCGCTCCGACGAAGGGGCCGCGTTGCTCGAGCTCGACGCGTTGGGGATTCGGCGGATCATCGTGGAGGGAATTGATGATCCGATGGTGGGGGATCTCGTCGCCCGTGGCGGCTCCGCGGCCGCCCGCCGGGAAGCCCTTGCCGGGGTCCCCGCGACGCTTCGGCTGACCGAACCGCTCCAACGCCGCGCGTTTGACCTGCTGGCCGCGACGGTCGGGAAGCCGCCGACCGTGACCTCGCTGGCCCGGCGTCTTCGGGTCAGCCGGGAGCACCTCTCGCGGCAGTTCGGGGCCGGCGGGGCTCCCAACTTGAAACGGGTTTCCAACCTGCTCCAAGTCCTCGCGGTCAAGGATTTCGTCTCGAATCCCGGATACGACGTAACCACCGCGGCCAGCCGGTTCGGGTTTGCCAGTCTGAGCCACCTGCGGACCGTGGTCCGGCGGGTGGTCCGGCTGCCGGTCGAGGGGCTCCCGAACGCCAGTCTGGCCGATCTGGTCAAGCGATTCGCCGCGCAAGGCGGCCGGAGCCAGTCGGGGTAGGGCAAGGCGACGTCGCTTGCCTCGGCCTAGTGATTGTGATATTTTTCACAAGCTAGGCCAACTCCTGATCACTCAACGATCTGATACCATATGGCGACCGATTCGACTCTCCGTCCGGGCGAGATCAAGGACATCCTTCTCAAAGAGATCGCCGCGGCTGATTTGGGCGCGGTCGACAGTGCCGAAGTCGGCACCACCCTCGAAGTTCGAGACGGGGTGGCCCGGGTCTACGGGCTTCGGGCGGCGGTGGCGGGCGAGATGCTCGAGTTCACCTCGGCCGAATCCGGCGAAACGGTGGCCGGCCTGGTGCTCAACTTGGAGCAGGACAACGTCGGCGCCGTCATCTTGGGCGACTACCTCAAACTCAAAGAGGGCGACGAGGTTCGCTGCACCGGCCGATTGCTCGAAGTCCCGTCCGGTCCGGCCATGTTGGGCCGAGTCGTCGACGCGCTTGGGCAGCCGGTAGATGGCCGGGGGGCGATCAAGACCACCGCCCGCCGTCCGGTCGAGATGATTGCCCCGGGCATCATCGTCCGCCAGCCGGTCAAAGAGCCGATGCAGACCGGTATCAAGGCCATCGACAGCATGATCCCGATCGGTCGCGGCCAGCGTGAGTTGATCATCGGCGACCGCGGCACCGGCAAGACAGCGATCGCGGTCGATACGATCATCAACCAAAAGGGCCAGGGCGTCGTCTGCGTGTACGTGGCGATCGGCCAGAAACGGTCGACGGTCGCCACCGTGGTGGAACGGCTCAAGGAAGCCGGCGCCATGGAGTACACCGTGGTCGTCGTGGCCTCGGCGTCCGATCCGGCGCCGCTCCAGTACATCGCGCCATACTCCGGCTGCGCCATCGCCGAGTTCTTCATGTATGAGGAGGGCAAGCCAACCCTCTGTGTGTACGACGACCTTTCGAAGCAAGCCGCGGCCTATCGTCAGCTGTCGCTGATTCTCCGCCGCCCGCCGGGCCGGGAAGCCTACCCGGGCGACATCTTCTACTGTCATAGCCGGCTCCTCGAGCGGGCCGCGAAGATTTCCGAAGATCCGAACGTGGTGAAGCTCGACAGCCGGATCAAGAAGCCGGGCGGGTCGCTGACCGCTTTGCCGATCATCGAGACCCAGGCCGGCGACGTGTCGGCGTACATCCCGACCAACGTGATCTCGATCACCGACGGTCAGATCTTCCTGACGACGGATTTGTTCTATTCGAACGTTCGACCCGCGGTCGATGCCGGGATTTCGGTCAGCCGGGTCGGCGGCAACGCGCAGATCAAGGCCATGAAGCAAGTCGCCGGGCCGCTCCGTTTGGCGCTGGCGCAGTTCCGGGAGCTCGAAGCGTTCGCGCAGTTCGGTTCGGAACTCGACGCGGCAACCCAGCGGCAACTGGCCCGTGGTGTCCGGTTGGTCGAGGTCTTCAAACAGCCGCAGTACCAGCCGCAGTCGGTTGAGAAGCAGGTCGCGATCATCTACGCGGCCACCAACGGCCATCTCGATGACGTCGAAGTCAAGCGGGTTCGGCAGTGGGAACGGGACTTCTTGACGTTCTTGGAGGCCCAGCACGGTGCCATCCTCGAGGGGATCCGCACCAAGAAGACCCTGGACGACGATCTCAAGGCCAAGCTCGAGCAGGCCATCAAGTCCTTCAAATCGCTCTTCAAGGCCGAGTAATCCGAAATGGCGAACCAAAGCCGCCAGCTTCGGGGCCGGATTCGTTCGGTCCAGAACACTCGCCGCATCACCCGGACGCAGGAGTTGGTGGCCACGTCCAAGCTGAAGCGGGCGCAGGACCGGGTCGTGGCCGCGCGACCGTACGCCGAGGCGTTGCGGGAAACCATTGCGGACCTGGTGACGCCTGAGTTGATGGAGCGGTTTCCGTTGCTTCGCCGGCCGGTGGCGCCCGCCAAGGGCGGGCCGACTCGGGCCGCGCTGGTCCTGGTTACGTCCAATCGCGGCCTTTGTGGCGCCTTCAATAGCAATTTGATCAAAGAAGCCCGGAAGAAGGCTGAGGAACTGGAGACGGCCGGCTACACGGTCGAGTTTCATTGCATCGGGAAGAAGGGGGCCGGGTTCCTCAAGTACATCGGGATCAAGCTCAAGGCGGATCGCCAGGATGTCGGTGACAAGCCGACCGTGGACCACGCCGCGAGCATCGTGGCCGGTCTGATGACGGACTATAGTACCGGAGAACTCGCGAGTGTCGATTTGGTCCACGCCAAGTTCAACAGCGCGATTTCAACCCCGGCGACGTCGATCCGGATTCTCCCGGTCGAAACGCCGACGAAGGGGAGCCGGGTCCGCCCGGATTACATCCTGAAGCCGGGGCCGGATGCCATCCTCGAGAATCTGTTGCCGTTGTACGTCCGGAACGCGGTGTATCGCGGGCTGGTCGAGACGGCCGCCGGCGAACACGGCGCCCGCCGGACGGCGATGAAGAACGCGACCGACAACGCGGGTGAAATTCTCACCTCACTGCGGACCGCGTATAACAAGGGCCGGCAGGCGCAAATCACCCAAGAGATCTCCGAGATCGTGGGTGGCGCCGCGGCATTAGAAGGCTAGGGGAGACATTATGACTGCTACGGCTACGGAAAAGAATCTCGGCACCATCGTCCAGGTCATCGGCCCGGTGCTCGACATCGAATTCGCACCCGGCCACCTGCCGGAGATCTACAACGCCTTGGTCGTCGAAGACGCCACGGCCAAGATCCCGATCAAGCTGGTGGCTGAAGTCCAGCAGCATATCGGCCAGAACATGGTCCGGGCGGTGGCGATGAGTTCGACCGACGGGGTGACCCGCGGGATGGAAGTCGTCGACACCGGCGCCACCATCACGGTCCCGGTCGGTGCCGTTCCGCTGGGCCGGATCCTCAACGTGCTCGGCGAGCCGATCGACGGCGGCGCGCCGATTCCCGCCGACGCTCTCCGGTGGCCCATTCACCGGCCCACGCCCAAGTTCGTTGACCTCGAGCCCAAGACTGAAATCTTCGAGACCGGCATCAAGGTCATCGACCTGATTGCCCCGTTCGTCAAGGGCGGCAAGATCGGGCTCTTCGGCGGCGCCGGCGTCGGGAAGACGGTCGTCATTCAAGAGTTGATCAACAATGTTGCCTCGGCCCACGGCGGCAAGTCGGTCTTCTGCGGCGTCGGCGAGCGGACCCGCGAAGGCAACGACCTCTACCTCGAGTTCAAAGAAGCAAACATTCTCGACAAGGTGGCCCTGATCTACGGCCAGATGAATGAGCCGCCGGGCGCCCGGCTTCGGGTCGGTCTGACCGGGCTGACCGTGGCCGAATACTTCCGCGACGTCGAGAAGCAGGACGTGCTCCTGTTCGTTGACAACATCTTCCGGTTTACCCAGGCCGGTTCCGAGGTGTCGGCGCTCCTCGGCCGGATGCCGAGCGCGGTCGGGTACCAGCCGACCCTGGCCACCGAGATGGGCGATCTACAGGAGCGGATCACCTCGACCAAAGACGGCTCGATCACGTCGGTGCAGGCGATTTACGTTCCGGCCGACGACTTGACCGACCCGGCGCCGGCCGCGGCCTTTGCCCACTTGGACGCCACGGTGGTGCTCAACCGGGCAATCTCCGAGTTGGGGATTTATCCGGCGGTCGATCCGCTCGACTCGTCGAGCCGGATTCTCGACGCCCAGTATGTCGGCGACCGGCACTACAACGTCGCGATCGGCGTGCAGCGGACCTTGCAGCGGTACAAGGCCCTGCAGGACATCATCGCGATCCTCGGCATGGACGAGTTGTCGGAAGAGGACAAGTTGGTGGTGTCGCGGGCCCGCCGGGTCCAGAAGTTCCTGTCGCAGCCGTTCTTCGTGGCCGAGCAGTTTACCGGCTTCCCGGGCAAGTACGTCAAGCTGTCGGAAACCGTCGAGAGCTTCGAGCGGGTGCTAGCGGGCGAGTTCGACCATCTGCCGGAACAGGC
>JANPEL010000239.1:0-18398 GCA_031431925.1 Gemmatimonadota bacterium
CGCGGATTGGTGGCCGAGGACCCGTTGCAGGGCATGTTTGCGGAACCGCGAACCTTTGGTCAGATCGGGGGTGGTACCCTCTACAACTCGATGCTGGTGTTCACCAAGGACGGACGATCGGTCCTCGAGCCGGCGCCGGTCGGGGCGCTCCTCGAAGGCGAGATCGAGCGAGTCAAGAAACTGATCGCCGACATGGACCGGAATGCCGAGTCGTCACTCGAGCAGCTCGAGGCGTCGATGACGCCGCAGGCCAAAGCCGAGCGGCGCGCGAAGCGGGCCGATCGCTGGAAGACGCAATTCCGGAATCCGACGACCCTCGCCGGCGAACTCGATGCGGCCGACAAATCCGACGAGTCGGACTATCAACGCCAGAAAGCGCAATTCTCCGCCCCGGCGGACCGCGATCCGAAGGGTGTCTATTGGGGTCCGCGCTTGGCGCTCGAGGCCCTCGAGAAGCGGCTGGCCTCGCTCGACAAAGCCGGCCGCCAGGCCGGCGCTTGCGGTCGGATGGATCCGGCCTTTGCCGTCCACAACGGAGTTCGGTTCGAGCCGGCCGGGTCGGGGGGCGCCGGGTGTGTGCCCATGGTCCGGATCCGGCGAGGCCTCGTGGATCCGAAGCGGCCCGCCGAGGTGCAGCTGCTCACCATCTGGATTCCGGAGTCGCCCTGCGGGGAACTTTGGGTTGGGAAGCCGTCGCTGCAGAGCAATAGGTGTGACCAGGTGGTGCCGCTGTTTCGGGAGTTGGACTGGCCGGCCCTGCGCACCGTGTTGGGGTGGCAGGGCCAACCTTCACCCTGAACGTTAGGCGAGCGAAACCGGCGTTACAATGCCGGTGGCCAGGTCATAGACCCCGCCGGCCATCGCCAATTTGCCTTCCTTGATCAGTCCCGCGATCACCGGGGAGGATTGGGCCAGGAGCTCCGCCTGGATCCGGACGTTTTCCCGCGTCGCGGTCGGGATGTCGCCCTTGGCGAGGCGGGCCGCGGGGGCGAGGTGCTGATAGAGGGTGCTGATCTGGCCCGGCACCGCATCGCCCTTGACCGCCGCCGCCACGGCCCCGCAGCTCGAATGACCGAGCACGAAGATCACCTTGGCCCCGAGCGCCAGGGTCCCGAACTCGAGACTCCCGATGATCGCCGGATCGGCGATGTTCCCGGCGACCCGGGTCACGAAGACATCCCCGAAGCCCTGGTCGAAGACGATTTCAATCGGAACCCGGGAGTCGGCGCACCCGAGGAAGGCCGCGAACGGGGCCTGCTTGGGTGCGACGGCCCTGACCCGCTCCATGTTGCGGTTGGGTGCCTTGACTCGGCCTTCCACGAACCGGCGGTTGCCCTCATAAAGGAGCTGGAGCGCCTCCTCGGGCGTGGCCGGGTTGACCAGGCTGTACCCGAGCGGGGCGGCAGCCGCCCGGCGGGGCAGACCGGCCAACAACGGGATCGAGAGTCCGGCGCTGGCGGCCCCGGCGATGAAACCGCGGCGACCGAGTGAGGTGGGCTTCAGGCTGTCGGACATGGAGATCTCCTTGGGGTTCCGACGAAGATCTCCCGGCCGCCAAACACTGTCAATAATATATTTGTTTGTCTTTGAATGAGAGATAATCTTAGAGTGCTTAACCGAGGACCCGCTGCAGCATGGATTGCGCCTCCGCAACCACGCGGTCGAGGTGGCCGGCGTCGCGGAAACTCTCCGCATAGAGCTTGTAGACGTTCTCGGTGCCCGAGGGTCGCGCCGCGAACCAACCGTTCCGGGTGGTGACCTTGAGTCCCCCGATCGCCGCTCCGTTGCCCGGCGCCCGGGTGAGCTTCGCCTCGATCGGGTCGCCCCCGAGTGTCGTGGCGGTGACGGCCTCGGGGGTCAGGCGCTTGAATCCCGCCTTCTCCGCCGCCGTGCACGGGGTGTCGATCCGAGTATAGACCGGCGAACCGAGCGCGGTGGTGATTTCCCGGTAATGCTCCCCGGGGTCCTTCCCGGTGACGGCGGTGATCTCCGCGGCCAAGAGACCGAGCAGCAGCCCGTCCTTGTCCGTCGTCCACACCGAGCCGTCCCGGCGGAGGAAGCTTGCCCCGGCGCTCTCTTCGCCGCCGAAACAGCAACTGCCGTCGAACAGTCCCGGCGTGAACCATTTGAATCCGACCGGCACTTCCATCAGGCGGCGGCCGGCGGCTCGAACGACTCGGTCGATGATGGCGCTCGAGACCAGGGTTTTGCCGACCACCGCGCTCGCCGGCCACCGGGGCCGCGACGCCAGCAGGTACCGGATCGCGACGGCCAAGTAGTGATTCGGGTTGAGCAGCCCCGCCGAGCGGGTCACGATCCCGTGGCGATCGGCGTCGGGGTCCGAACCGAACGCGATGTCGAACCGGTCTTTCAGACCCACCAACCCCGCCATGGCCGACGGGCTCGAGCAGTCCATTCGAATCTTCCCGTCATGGTCGACGGGCATGAACCCGAATCGGGGATCGACGGCGGTATTGACCACCGTGAGGTTGAGTCCGTAACGCTCGGCGATCGGTTCCCAATAGGCGAGTGACGCCCCGCCAAGGGGATCGACCCCGATCGAGAGACCGGCGGCCCGGATTGCGTCGAAGTCGATGACGGTGGCCAAATCGGCGATGTAGTCGGCGGCGAGATCCGCTTCCCGCACCGTCGGCGCCTGGCGGGGATTCCCGGCGGATCGCTTGACGGCCCGGTTGCCGTCTTGGAGCAGGGCGTTGGCCCGGTCCTGAATCGCGCTGGTGACGTCGGTGTCGGCGGGGCCGCCGTTCGGCGGGTTGTACTTGAAGCCGCCATCCTCCGGCGGGTTGTGGGACGGGGTGATCACGATGCCGTCGGCCTTGGCCGGCCCCGTCCACGTCAGGATGGCCCGCGAGATCACCGGGGTTGGCGTAAAACCGTTTCCCGACTGAATCACCACCTGGATCCCGTTGGCCGCCAACACCTCGAGGGCGGTCCGCTCTGCTGGGCCGCTCGCCGCATGGGTGTCCTTGCCCACGAAGAGCGGCCCCGCAATCCCCGCGGCGGTCCGATAGTCCGAGATGGCCTGGGTGATCGCCAGGATGTGCGCCTCGGTGAAGGTGCCCGCGAGCGGCGAGCCGCGATGGCCGCTAGTGCCGAAACTCACCAGCTGGGCGGGATCACTGACGTCTATCGGATGGTGGTAGTAGGCGCGTTCGAGGGCCGCGACGTCGATCAGCAGGTTGGACGGCGCGGGTCGGCCGGCAAGTGGGTGCATCAGGGTCCCCGGGGCTGAACAGGGTCGAGGCCGCAACATACGTCGCGGGTCCGGCCTCGACAACGGCCGGGGACGGCTCGGTCAAAGTCAGGTCGGCGGGCGGGTGCCAACGATAGTGGAGGCGGGCGGTGCCGGGCATGGTTAGCGCCTCACGTACCGAAGCGGGGTCAGTCCGAGGGCTCGGCTGAACACCATACCCTGATCGTCGATCCGGCCTTCCAAGTGAGGCCCCGCGATGCACGATGCCAAGTCCGGGCAATCGTAGGTAATCCGGATCGTGTTGCCTTCGATGGTGAACCCGAATTCGATCGTGTTCTCGTTCGGCGAGCTCTGGCCCGAGACGAGCTGCCGCACCACCTCCTCGCCGCGATGATCATTCCGTAGTCGGATTCGGGAGGAAACGACCGTAACCAGGACCTGGGCCCCCTGAACCACGAACGGGGCCGGGAGCGGATCGCCGGCAATCGAGACCAAGTCGTAATCGCCGACCGAGTTATCGCCGCCGAAGGGGTTGAACTGACAGCCGGCCAGGAGGCCGAGTGTCGTGAGGATCGCCGCGGTTGACCGCATCGGAGCTCCACGAGTGAGGGTACCCAACCGATACCCCGCGACGCCGAGGGGCGTCACTCGCTTGGTTCAGCCGGCCGCGATTCGGTCTCTCGACGCCTCCACCTTGACGTAGTGGAGCACCGCCGGCGCCAGGATGATGCCGGGAATCCCCATCAGCTTCTCGCCGATGACCAGCCCGACCAAGGTGAGCCACATCGGGTTCTTGATCCGGTCGCCGATGATCTTGCTGTTGAGGAAGTACTCCCCCTTGTGGATCACCACCAGGAACACCAACGCCAAAAAGGCCATCCGCGGCGCAATCGTGAACCCGACGCTCATGATGAGGGTATTGCTCATCAGGTTGCCGACGATCGGAAGCAGGCCGAATATGAACGTCAGGCCGGCCAACACGGGCGCAAACGGAAACCCGTTCCAGAACAGGAACACTGCCGTGAGCCCCGCATTGATCGCGGAGATGATGAGCTGGGCGCCCATCACGGTCTTGAAGCTCTGATAGAAGGTTCGAAATCGCCCGACCACCGCGATGAACGTCTGCGAGTAGAGGTTGTCCTGGCCGGTGACCGGGTCGGCATCCGGCTCGACCTTCGTGTTGAGGAACAGGCTGACGGAGACGACGAGCCCGATCAAGAAAAAGACCAGGGCGCGGAGAGCCTCACCGGCGTATTTTCCGACGCTCGCGAGCTTACCTTGGACGTAGGTGATGGCGTCGGCTCTCAAGGCCTCGTAGTTGTATCCTTCAGGGAGTTCGATGCCCCGGCTGTCGGCAAAGGCCAGGATCGGCGGAATCGCTTCTTGAGCGATCTTCGGCACGGCGATCGTGGCGGCCCTGGCAAACGCAAAGAACCCGTACCCGAGGGCCCCAAGCAGGAGGGCAAAGAGGACGACGGCCACGGCTTTCCGGCCCCCGAAGCTCAGCCGTTCGAGGGCGAAATACCCGAACAGGCCGGTCAGCAGCAGCACGGCGAGATGAAGCCAGCCGACCAGCACCAGCCCGATGGCCATGAAGGCGAACGAAATCCGTTTGGGCTGTTGCGTAAAGGCGAGTACACCGGCTGGGATGGTCACCGGTCGAAGTTACCGAACCACCGAAAGCTTTGCCACCACCTTCTGCAGGGAGCGTTCAGATGAGTCCCATGTTTCGGCTCGTGGTCGTTGCGATGCTCACCACCCCCGCCGTCCTTTCGGCTCAGCCGGGGCTCGACACGATCCAAATCCGGACCCAGCCATTGGCCGCCGGGGTGTACGTGCTCTTCGGGTCCGGCGGGAACATTGGGCTCTCGGTCGGCGAGGACGCCGTCTTCGTCGTCGATGACCAGTTCGCGCCCCTGACCCCGAAGATCCTGGCCGCCATCGCGGCGCTGACCCCGAAGCCGGTCAAGTTCGTGGTCAACACCCACTGGCACTTCGACCACACCGGAGGCAACGAAAACCTCGGCAACGCGGGCGCGCTGATCGTCGCCCACGATAACGTCCGGAAGCGGATGTCGACCGAGCAGTTCATCGAAGCGATCAACCGCCGGGAGCCGGCCTCCCCGAAGGCGGCCCTGCCGGTCGTCACGTTCGGTGATGCCGTCCGCTTCCATCTGAATGGCGACGAGATTGTCGTCACCCATGTGCCGGCCGCCCATACCGACGGCGATGCCCTGGTTTATTTCTCCAAAGCTAACGTCCTCCACATGGGCGATGTCTTCAACATGGCGGGCCTTCCGTTCGTCGACCGGTCGAGCGGCGGATCGATCCACGGGGTGATCGCGGCCGCCGGGCAGGCGCTCGACTTGGTGAATGCCGGCACCAAGATCATTCCGGGCCACGGCCGGGTCGTGGGTCGGGCGGAGCTCGAGGCATGGCATCGGATGCTGGTGGCGCTTCGGGACCGGCTGAAAGCTGAGATCGCGGCGGGCAAGACGGTGGACCAGGTCTTGGCGGCGAAGCTCACCGAGCCCTACGCCAAAGATTGGCCCGGGGGACACGAGCGGTTCGTTCGGACGGTGTACCAGGAGCTCTCGGGCAAGTAGCCCAATCGCTTCAGGGAAGTTTCTTCCAGCCCCACAGTCGGACGATGTCCTCGGCCGCAAATTCGTGGCCGAGGTCCCGGGCCAGGCTGCAGATCTGGCCCCGGTGATGGGCGTCATGTTGGATCAGGTAGGTGAGCATGTCCACCGCTCGCCGGGGCTGGCCCTTCACCCGCGCCTGACCGTCCCGGAAAGCAGTGGTGAACGCGTTCCTTAGCCCGCGCGTCGAGGCTCGGAGAGCCGTCGCGGCCTGGGCTCGGGTCACCCGTCGCCGATCGAGTGAGGCGCCAGTCGGCTGGGCCCCGCCCATCCGGGCAAAGGTCCGGCGGACGCTTTGGATGTGCGACACAATCGCGGCAATCGACCGGCCTCGGCCCGACGGCGGGTCGAGGCGCCAGATCGCGTTGGGGACGACGCCGACCAGGTACGCGGTCACCGCGCCCGAGTGCTGGAACGCCTCGAGCAGCTCGGCAGGAATCTCTAGCGGGCGGCCTCTCATGGGCGTTCGGCCGCGGCCGTCAGAATCGCGAGCAAGATGGTGCTCAACATCGGAGGGGTCACCCTGGAAACTTACCGATGCCCGGTCTGACTCGGATAGTGGGTGGATGGCTGGTTCCGGTGAGATTCCAGCGGTCCCTCGATCCGGTGAGTCTGAGGGTGATCGCCGGTAGCCATCTCACATGATATCAAGGGCTTTTCTCATGACGCATTGGATGCGGAACCTCGGGTTTGCGGGTGCCCTCGCGGTGTCGGGTCGGCCGGCTGTAGCGCAGCCCGCCAATCCGGCCGAGGCGGTGCGTCGGCTGCTCTTGGCGGAGATGAAGACCCGGAAGATCCCGGGTCTGCAAGTCGCGGTAGTCAAAGGCGGCCGGGTGGTGATGCATGGGGAATACGGCTTCGCCAACCTCCAAGACTCGGTCCCGGTTACCCGCCAGACGCTCTTCACCATCAACTCGATGACCAAGGCGTTCACGGGCGTCGCCATCGTACAGTTGGTCGAGTCGGGGAAGGTTGATCTCGATGCGGGCATCGGGCGTTACGTGGCAGACCTCCCTGCCGCCTGGCGGGTCGTGACAGTACGGCAGCTTTTGACCCACATGTCGGGCCTGCCCGATATCACCGACGAGAACGCCAAGATGATCTCGGAGGCAGGGGACGACTCCTCGTGGGCCATGGTCCGCCGGCTGCCGGTCGTGGCTGCCCCCGGTGAGCGGTTCAGGTACAACCAGAACAACTATTTGCTGTTGGGCAAGTTGATCGACACGGTGACGGGCCGGCCGTTCACCCAGGTGATCGCCGAGCGCCAATTCAAGCCGGCGCGGATGACCCGGACGGCCGCGGCGGGGTTCGGCGACTCGCATGATGTGGTACCGCACGCGGCCCGCGGCTACACCTTCCGGCAGGTGATTGGCGGGGTGACCTACGAGACCCGGATGATTCGCAACCAATCGGAGACGTACTCCCCCTTTCTGCTCACCGCGGCCGGGATCCGGTCGACCGCGGAAGAAATGGCGCAGTGGTTGATCGCGTTGCAACGCGGGGCCATCTTTTCGAAGCCAGGGAGCCTCATGACGCTGTGGACGCCGGGCCGGCTCACCGACGGGTCGCTCGGCGGGTTCGGTGAGTTGCTGAACGGGTGGGCGTTAGGCTGGCCGGTGGCGTCGCGGCCGGCGTATCCCGCGATCGTGGCGATCGGCGGGGGGCGGTCGGGGCTGTTCGTGTACCCTGAGGACGATGTCGCGGTGGTGGTGTTGACCAACCTGCAGGGGGCCGAGCCGGAAGCGTTTATCGACAAGGTGGCGGCGGTGTATTTCGACAATCGGCCTCGGCCGAAGGGGAAACCATGACGACGTCGGCGGCGGAACTGATTTCAAACCGAATCGCCGAGCTCGGCGACTGGCGCGGAGAAACCCTCGCCAGAATGCGGAAGCTCATCCAGGACGCCGATCCGGAGGTGGTCGAAGAGTGGAAGTGGATGGGGACGCCGGTGTGGTCGCACGACGGGATCATCTGTACCGGCGAAACATACCAGAAGGTCGTGAAGCTGACCTTCGCCAAGGGCGCGTCGCTGAAGGATCCGACCGGGCTCTTCAACTCGAGTCTCGAAGGCAATACCCGCCGCGCGATCGACATTCCCGAAGGCGGCCGGGTCAATGCGGCCGCCTTCAAGACCCTGATTCGCCAGGCGGTTGCCCTCAACGGTGCTTCGAAGCGGAAATCTCCAAAGAAGGCGAAGTCCCGTTGAGTTGCGGTCGCCAGCATCGCGGCCGACCACATTCCGACGCCACTCGGTGTATTCTCCAACCATGATGACGGCGACCCCAGCGCTCGTCCTTGTCTTGGTGGCGGCCGTCGCCGCTTGCCAGACCACGCCCTGCGGAGTTTCGACTCGGCAGGATTCGTTTAGCGCGAGCCTGGTCCGAGCCAACCCCGGTTCCGGAGCGGCGATCGGCGCGTCATTCCAGACGAGCGAGAACGGGCCAAGAGAAGGACCGCGCGAGGGCGCCATCCCCCAGTGGCAGGTGACTGTCACCGCCCTTCCTCCAACCGCTTACCTGGCCATCATGGGCCAGAGCCGGCCGGAGCCTTTTGCCACCCTCCCACGGCTCGGGGCGAGCATTCAGGAAGCCGTTCGCCTTCCCGCCTCGACGTTCACCGAGATGTACGAGACGCTGATCGCCGGAGGCGGCCGATTGGTGTTGTTTGCCGCCCCCGGCGTCGAACTGGCCGCGGGACCGATCAACGGCGGAACCAATCCTGAAATGATCACGGCTTGTGTTGATTGACGGGACGACCGGACGGTTTCGCGGCTGGCTGGCGATCGTGGCGCTCGGACATGCGTCAATGGCCGCCGCGCAGGTGGAGATTGCGGTGTTTGGCGGCGGCTATTATGACCGCAGCAACCACGTCCTTCGCATGGGGTCCATCAGCGGCGCACGGGGCAGCGTGACCCAGTTCAATGCGCCAGGCGCCGGGGTGGCCCTCGGGGGCCGCGCGTCCTTCATCCTGAATCCGTACGCTCAGCTCGAGCTCTCGGTCCTCTCGTCGGGCAACCGCCATTACGGCCTCGTCGAGCGTGGGGTGCCTCCCCCGCCGGATCCCGATTGGGTGGCGACGAAGCTGATGATCCTCCCGCAGCTTGGAATCGTACCGACCGGGCGCTCAAGGCCGATTGAGGTGGCGATTCTCGCCGGGGGTGCCTTCATCGCGAGTTCTGGCTCAGGGGACGTCTTTTCGGAGCGTCGCCCGTTGACCGGCGGATCGTTTTCCGCTCGGGTTCGCTGGCGGGCCACTCGGCGGGCCGGTGTGTCTCTGACGGGAAGTGCCCTGATCTATGGCGGCGAATGGCCCAATTCCTCTACGGCGGCACCCCCGGTCGGGACCTGGGATCAAACCCACGTCGATGGCTTGATCGTGCTCGGCCTCGATCTCCGGTTCGGGCGAGTCCCAGCCGTCGGGGTCTCGCATGGACCGGGGGTGGTTCCCTCTCGAAAGAACCGCGCCGGTCGTGCCATCGGGATGCCGGTGGCGCGAGGAGGATCGACGAAGGAACCCCGCTCGTCACCCGCCCATTAGGCCTACACTCGCCGAGTCTGCCAAGTCGAGCCCGCCACCAATTCGCGAATCAAGTCGTCACTCGTTCGGCTCGCGGCCTCGGCCGCGAAGTTCGTCACCACCCGGTGCCGCAGCACGAACGGGGCAATGGCCTTCACGTCGTCGAGGTCGGCCATCGGGCGGCCCGCCATCGCCGCCCGGGCCTTGGCGCCTAACACCAGATACTGGGACGCGCGCGGGCCCGCGCCCCACTCGACGTACTCCTTCACCAAGGCCGGCGACTCCGCATCCACCGGCCGGGTCATCCGCGCCAACGTCACCGCCGAGGCGATCAACCCCTTGGAGACCGGAATCCGCCGCACCAGGTCCTGCATCCCATGCAACGCCGCCGCATCGAGCACCGGCTCGAGCTTGACCTTCCGTGACCCGGTCGTTTGCTCGACGATGGCCTCTTCCTCGGCCTTGCTCGGATAACTGACCCGCAAATCGAGCATGAACCGGTCGAGCTGGGCCTCGGGCAGCGGATAGGTGCCCTCCTGCTCGATCGGGTTCTGGGTGGCCAGTACGAAAAACGGATCGGGCAGCGCGTAGGTCTTCCCGGCCGCCGTGACCTGGTGCTCCTGCATGGCCTGCAGCAACGCGGCCTGGGTCTTCGGCGGGGTCCGGTTGATCTCGTCGGCCAGCACGACGTGGGCAAAGATCGGCCCGGGCACGAACCGGAACGCCCGCCGCCCGGTGGCCGGGTCCTCCTCGACGATTTCGGTACCGGTGATGTCGCCCGGCATCAGGTCCGGCGTAAACTGGACCCGGTTGAATGACAGCTCCAACGCCTCAGCCACGGTCTGGACCATCAACGTCTTGGCCAGGCCGGGAACGCCGACCAACAGGGCATGACCGCCGGCCAGGATGGCGGTCACGACCCCGTCGACGACTTCCGTCTGCCCAACGATCCGCTTGGCGACCTGGGCTCGGAGCGAATCCATGGCACTAGCAAGACGGCGGAGTTCTTCGACGTCGTCGGATGGAACGCGTTGGGCCATGAGATTGGGAGGCTCGGAAAAGGTCTTGGGGGCTCGGTGCTCGGCACCCTACGTAGGGCGAAAGGAAACGTTGCGCGGGGGTGGGGGCAAGAGGCGGGGCGGCGATGATAGATTGAGGTTCACCCCACAGATGAGGGCGCCCATGGGACGTCTTGCCGTGGCCGCCGGGGTCGCCGATGGCGCTGCCGGCGAACTGCCGGGTTCAGGGCACGGCCAAGTCCTAGATCCGGGCGGTGGCCGGACCGGTGGGCGTTCGGTAGGTGAGCACGTCCGCAGCCGCCCTCGAGCTGACCGGGAGCACCGTATGGATAGCGTGATCAATCCTCCGAGGTACGACGATCTCGTGTTTGACATTGGAATGCACAAAGGGGAGGACGCGGAGTTCTATCTGCGCAACGGGTTCCGGGTCGTCGGATTCGAAGCGGAGCCGGAATTAGTTCGGTTTGCCAGGAACCGACTGAAGGAATTTGAGGCCGGAGGTCGGCTAACCATCGTGGAAGGCGCGATCGTGGACCGGCGAACGATTCGCCCCGGCCAGAATACAGTTCCGTTCTACCGCAATAGCAGCATGTCCGTCTGGGGGACGATCCGGGCTGATTGGGCCGACCGCAATCAGCAATTGGGAGCCCCAAGTAGCCGGATCGACGTCGCCGTGGTTGATCTGGCGGCGGTCATTCGAGAACGCGGGATGCCGCACTACATGAAGATCGATATCGAGGGCGCCGATTCCGAGTGCCTCAGGGTCTTGGAAGCATTCCCGGTGCGCCCCGCCTATCTCTCGATGGAATCGGCCAAGACCGGCTTCTCGGATATCGCCGAGGAGATCCGGATGCTCGTCAACCTTGGCTACGATGCCTTTCAGGCGGTCGAGCAGTCCGGACTGACGCTGCAGCAGTTCGAGGAAGGCTCCTCCGGTCCGTTTGGCGCGACGTTAGGCGGTCAGTGGAAGACCAGGCAAGCGATTCTGCGACAGTATCGCGTCATCCGGCTGGGGTACTATCTGCTCGGCGACGATGGCCGAATGACCCGATGGGCGTTTCCAGGAGCCGGCGAGTTGCGGGCGAAGACCCGCCGGCTGTTACGGCGTCTGACGAAGGCGGTCGTTCCGGGCTGGTATGACACCCATGCTCGCCATTCGTCGCTGGGCCGCCGGCGGAGCCCAGTTCCCTAAGGCGTAGCTTTTTCCAGCCCGATTGCCTTCACGTCGGCCAGGTCCGCCATCGGCCGCCCCGCACCCCATTCGACATACTCCTTCACGAACGGTGGCGCCTTCGGCATCGACCGGCCGGGTCATCCGCGCCAGCGACACCGCCGAGGCGATCAATCCCTTCGCCACTGGAATCCAGCAAGAGGCGGGGCGGCGGTGATAGATTGAGGTTCAACCGATCGAGGGCGCCGATGGATCGTCTTGTCGTGGCCGGGATGGTCGCGCTGTTAACGGCGGGGACGCGTTCGGCGGCGGCGCAGCGGGCCTGTGGGAGTTTGGTTGGGACGAGGCTGACGGACGCGGTGGTCACCGCGGCAACCGAGGTGGCGGCGGGGGTGTTTACGCCGCCGGCCGACGGGTTGCCGGGCTCACCGATAGCGCTGCCGGCCTACTGCCGGGTTCAGGGCATCGCCCGGCCGACCGCGGACTCGGAGATCAAGTTCGAGGTGTGGCTGCCGATGGCGGCCACCTGGAACGGGAAGTTCCAGCAGGCGGGGAACGGCGGGTATGCCGGGAGCATTCCGGCGTCCTCGCTGGCCAACGGATTGAAGCGCGGCTTTGCCACGGCCGGCACCGACAACGGACATACCGGGATGAGTCCGGTGTTCGCGGTGGGCCATCCGGAGAAGGTCGTCGACTTCGGGCATCGGGCGGTTCATCTCACGGCGGTCCACGCCAAGGCCGTCGTCGCGGCGTTCTATGGGAAGGCGCCGAGCCGGTCGTATTTCGTGGGCTGCTCCGACGGGGGCCGCGAGGCGCTGATGGAGGCACAGCGGTACCCCGCCGATTTCGACGGTATCATCGCCGGCGCCCCCGCGAACAACTGGACGAGGCTCCTGACCTCCGGCGTCTGGAATTGGACGGCGCTCAACGAGACGCCCGGGAGCGCCATTCCCGTCGCCAAGCTCGGTCTGATCCAGCGGGCCGCCGCGGCCGCGTGCGACCGGCTCGACCGGGTGGCCGACGGCCTGATCGAGGACCCCCGGATCTGCCGGTTTGATCCGGCGCCGCTCCAATGCGCGGGTGCGGACGGCCCCGACTGCCTAACGGCGGCTCAGTTGACCGCCCTCCGGAAGATCTATCAAGGCCCCAGGAATCCGCGGACCGGCGAGCGGATTTACGCCGGGGCGGTGCCCGGCACCGAGGCAATCATCGGCAACTGGCATCTTTGGGTCGTGGCCAGTTCCGAGCAACCGCTCCCGTTCCTGGCCTGGTTCGGCACCACCTTCTATCAGAGCATGGTGTTCGAGAAGCCCGATTGGGACTACCGGACCATGGACTTCGACCGGGACTTGGCCACGGCCGTCGCCAAACTCGCTCCAGTGCTCGATGCCACCGAGCCCAACCTTGGACCGTTCCGGGCCCGGGGCGGGAAACTGATTCAATACCACGGCTGGGGTGACGCCGCGATCCCGGCGCCGGGCTCGATCGAATACTACGAGCAGGTCCTGGCGAAGTTGGGGCCGTCGGTGCCCGAGTTCTACCGGCTGTTCATGGTGCCGGGCATGGGGCACTGCGGCGGCGGCATCGGCCCGGCCGACTTCGGCCAGAACGAGCCGTCGACCCAGGCCGCCGATCCCGGCCGGGATATCGTCGCCGCGCTCGATCGGTGGGTGGAAAAAGGCGTTGCGCCCGAGCAGATCATCGGGACCGGCATCCGGCCGGGCGAGCCGCTCCTGGATCCGGCCAAGGCCGCTCCGATCGCCCGGCCGCTCTGCGCCTACCCGAAGGTGGCGGCGTATCGGGGGACGGGGTCGACCGACGAGGCGGCCAACTACGCCTGCCGGATTCCGGCCCGGCCCAAGTAGCCGATCGCCTAACGGCCGATCGAATCGCGGAGAGAGGCGGCCCGAGCCACCAACCGGTGGCCCGGCCCGAATCCGAACCGGAGGGGGGCGTCCGCCGCGCTCGCGGCTTGGCGGGCCCCGGAGCGGTCCTTCAGTCCGGCGGCCGCCCGGGCCTGCTCCAGAAGTGCCAAGCCCACGAGGCCGCTTTGGGTCCGGGTCAACGAATCCGTGGTCGCCAAGGCTGCGGCGGTGACCGCATACCCCAGGGCGTCGGCGAAGAACCCGCCATCGTTGAGCCGCTCGGCGGCGACGAGCAAGTGATCGAGCAGCCGGCCTTGATACGGCCGCCCGGCGCCGAGGCCCAACGTGTCGAGCTCAGTTCGGATTTGGGCGGCGAGATTCCCGTTCTCGTTCGGCACCGTGAGCAAGCGCAACAATCCCAGCTCCGGGCGCGCCTTGGTGTTCAGCGCCTGCCCGAGCCGCTCGACGCCCGCCGAGTGCCGGGCGAACGCCTCGCGATTGCCCTGGCGCGCCGCGATCGTGGCGGCCGACAGGTGAGCCCGAACGGCGAAAATCGGACCGAGACCGGCCTCCTCGGCCAAGGCAAGGTCGATCCAGTGCCGGGCGGAATCGGTCAGCCCCATCCGGTCGAGGACGCTGGCATATTGAAACCGGAGAGCCGGGGCTCGGGCGGTGGTCGAGTCGGCTCCGGCGGAGTCGGCGACGATCGGTCCCAGAAATTGGTGGCTGGTCGCGAACTCGCCGAGCCCGTCGGTGGCAATCGCGAAGTTGAGGATGAGGCCGATTCTCGTCCACGGGTCGGAGGCGTTTTGACTGAGGTCCACGAGTCGCCGGCCCACCGTTCGTGCCTCCCGGATGCGCGTGGCGCCGTACAGCGCTCGGGCGTTGTTGTTGAGCGCGAACAGGTACTGCTCGGTGAGGGTATCGGCGTCCGCCCGGTATCGCTCGGATACCTGTTCGAATAGCCGGGCGGCGGAGTCCGGCTGGCCCGCGGCCAGCCAGGCGTCGCCGCCGTTCAGATCGCAGGCGTTGTTCGTTCCAGCATTCACGTTGTCGAGGCCGGCGAGCATGCCCCGACCGGTGGCAACCAGAGCGAGGGCGGAATCCGCGTGACCGGACTTGATGACGGCCGCGGCCAATTCGCATCGGGTTTTGGCTTTCCACTCCATGTCGCCCAGCGAATCGGCGATGGCCAGGCTCCGGTTCAGGAGTTCGGCGGCGTTGGCCGGGTCGTTGCGGCGCAGGTAGATCTGGGCGAATTGGATCGCGAGCTGGATTCGGCCGGCCGGCTCACCCCGGTATTCCCGCTCGACGGCCTCCCGGCCCCGGTCGAGTAACTCTTGGTAGCTGAACTTCTTGCCGCCCTGGTCCATAATCCGGAACAACACCGTCTCGAAACTCACGCTGGCCGCCGACCGCCGCGCCGCCTCCCGGGCTCGGTCGCGCTGTCGTTCGGCCAGATTCTTTTGCTGCACCGCTACCCCGGTGGCGCCGATCAGCGATGCCGCCGCGATCGTCGCCGCCAGGAAACCCGCCCGGTGCCGCCGGATGAATTTCCGGCTTCGGTAGCCCCAGGAATCGGGCCGCGCCGCGACCGGTTGGTCGGTGAGGTACCGGGTCAGGTCGTCCGCGAAGGCCTCGGCGGTCTGGTATCGCTCGGCCGGGTTTTTCTTGAGGGCGCGGCCCAGGACGTTGTCCAGATCGCCGAGGTAGAGCCGGCGAAGCCGCCGGGGCGTGGCCGATCGGGCCGCGGCGTCCCGGTCGGTCGTATCCGGGACTGCGGTTCGTCCCGGAGTGACGGCCTCCGACAGCCGGACCGGGTCGGTGTTGATGGCCGCGAGCATCGAGGCCGCCGGGGTGTCGGCTCCGGTCCCGGTCGGGTGGCGGCCGCTCAAGAGCACGTAGAGCATCACGCCTAACGAGTAGATGTCGGTCGCCGTCGACACCGGCTCGCCCGTGATCGCCTCGGGCGCCGCGTACTCCGGAGTAAACGCCCGTCCCGAAGCCTCCGTCAGAGTTCCGTCCCCTTTGGCCGGCCGGCCCTGGTCGATCAGCTTGGCGATGCCGAAGTCGAGCAGTTTCACCGTGCCGTCCTTCGCCACCATCACGTTGGACGGCTTGATGTCCCGGTGAACGACCAAGTTGGCATGAGCTGCGGCCACCGCCTTCAGGACGTCGAGGAAGAGCCCGATCCGTTGGCGGGGATCGAGCCGCCGGTGGTCGGCATACTCGTCGAGGCGCTCCCCTTCGATGTACTCGAGCACCAGAAAGGGTTGCCCGGCATCGGACACCCCGGCATCGACCAGCTTGGCAATGTTCGGGTGGTTGAGTCGGGCGAGGAGGCTCCCCTCTTGGACGAACCGTTGCTCTGCGGCCCGGCCCACCAGGCCGAGGTTGAGGAGTTTGATCGCGACTTGGCCCTCGTACCGGCCATCGTTGCGGTGCGCCAACCAGACCGAACCCATTCCTCCTTGGCCGATCGGTTCATCGAGGGTGTACCGCCCCATGACTTGCCCGGCCAAGCTGGGCCGGGCGCCGAAGAAGGCGGCGGCGTCTCCCTCGATCCATGCCGCCCGGGGCCCGAGCTCCGTGGCAAGTAGCTCCTCCACCAACCCTGCCAACTCCGGCGCTCGCCCCCGGAGGGCGTCGAGCCATGGTCCGCGGGCTTCGGCACTCAGTTCGAGTACCTCGTCCATCAGCGGTTCGAGTTCGGCCCATCGATCACGATCGAGTGGTGTCATGCGAGCAGTCCCTTGAGCAACATCCGCGCTTTCCGCCAGTCTCGTTGAATGGTCCGCTCCGACACACCCCGAAGGTCGGCAATCTCGACGAAGGAAAATCCACAGAAGAAATGCAGATCGACGAGGTCCGCCAGCTTCGGATCAACCTCGCCGAGTCGCGTAAGTCCTTCGACGACCAACTCGAGCTGGTCAGCGGCCCCACTGGGTGCCGCGGGCTCATGGTCACCGATCAACGTGATCTCGAACTCGCCGCCGCGTTTCGTGGCCCGGCGGGCCCGAGCGTAATCGATGATCAGGCCGCGCATGGCCTTGGCCGCGTACCCGATGAAGCGGGCCCGATCGGGAAACGCCGCAGCCTCTCGCTCCGAGATCGCCAGGTAGGTCTCGTGGAGGAGCGTCGTGGCGCCGAGCGTCAGGCGGCCATCACTCCGGCGGAGTTGGCGCTCGGCCACTTGGCGAAGTTCGTCGTACAGCGCCGCAAACAGCTGGTGCGACGCCTGGGCGTTTCCGGCGTCGGATCGGTCGAACAAGGTGGCGAGAGAGGTCATCTGCGGGGGTCCACTCGCGCGAACTTACCGCCCGCCCCCGACCCTGGCAAACTCCTCCGCCGCCACGCCTTGGGCCGGCCGCTGCCTCGTCCCTCCCGGGGATCGGGCTGGCTGTCCGACCGAGCGGGCGCCGAGCCATCGCCGAACCACCCCTTTGTAGTGGAGGCGAGTCAGCCAACCGACGACCAACTCGCCGACGGCGCCGAGCGTGCCCGGCTCCTCGAACGTGTGGCCGGCCCCTGGAACGATCCTGAGGGTGACGGGCCCCGCCAGCCGCCCGACGACGCCGGGGGTACGGGCCAGGGTCTCGGCATCGGTCTCGCCAACGACCAGAAGGGTCGGCGTCCCCACCTGGGTCAGGTCAGCCTCGGCGAGATCAACGCGGCCCCCACGGCCGATCAACCCCGCAATGGAGGCCGGTAGGGCGGCCGCGACGCCCGCAGCCGCCGCCGCGCCGGTGCTGGCTCCGAAGAGAACGATCCGCTCCGAGCCGGGAACCGTTTCGCGGGTGGCCCACTCGGTTGCCTGGTGAAGCCGCCTGGTAATCAGGGCGATGTCGAACCGGACCGCGCCTTCGGCGGCGTCGGCCAGTTGCTCGGGTTCCAACAGCAAGTCGAGCCGAAGGGTGGCCCAACCGGCGAGCCGAAGCCGGCCCGCGAGGTAGCGGTTCCGGTAGCTTCGGCGGCTGCTACCTCCGCCGTGCGCGAAAATCACCAAGCCGCGCGTGACCTTGAACTCGGGGCTCGGGATCCCAAGATCGCCGGTGAGCGCCGCAGTGCCCGATCCTCCGGCGCTCACCGGGATTCGGACCGGGCGCTCATCGGAGATCTCGGTGGCGACCTCAACGCCGGCCGGCGGCTGGCCAAGCAGGGCCAGCACCGCCGCATCGTCCACGGGAGCGAAGTCCTCGTACCAGGCCGACACGGTTTCGAACGGCTCCGGTGTGGCGACCGCGATCACCTCATCGAAAACCTGCCGAAGCTCGGTGACGCCGGCGGCCGTAGCGACCGGAACGGCCGCCACCAACCGGGCCGCCCGGCTGCCCCGGAGGGCCAACCCGGCCGCGTTGAGGGTGGCGCCGGTCGAGAGGCCGTCGTCGACGACGATGACGGTGCGCCCGGAAAAGTCGGGGAGCGGGGATGAACCTCGGTACCGGTGGACCCGCCGCGCGACTTCCCGCCGTTCCTTTCGCATCACGATCGCCCTGACCTGGCGGGGGATTCCGATGAAGCCGTTCACCGCATCCAGTGCCGCCCCCCGCCAGCCCTCGGCGATGGCCCCGAACGCTACTTCCTCGATGCCCGGCACCCCGAGCTTCCGGGCAACCATGACATTGAGCGGCACGCCCAGCGCCTTGGCGACCGGTGCCGCCACGACCACTCCGCCACGGGCCATGCCAAGCACGCTGAGGTTCGGGGCGTCGCGGTACGCCGCGAGACGCTGGGCAACCACCTCGCCGGCGGCGAGCCGATCCTGGTAGAGCGGGGCGGCCGGCAAGGTGGCGGTCTCCTAGTTGCCGGAGATTCGGGTCGAGAGGGTCGCGCCGGGTTCCGACGCCCCGTCCAAGATCCGTTTGGCCTTGGCCGCGTTGGCCTCGGCGTTGGTGTCATCGGGACCGACGAGACTCCCGCAACCGGTCAAGGACACGACCGTCGCCATCAGGACCAACAGCTTCTTACTCA
>JANPEL010000240.1:0-2827 GCA_031431925.1 Gemmatimonadota bacterium
GATTCGGCGACTCGTGGTCGCTTCGCGCGACCTTCCGCCATCGGGATCTCGCCGAGGTGGCGGCCTCGCTCGCGAGCGTCAAGTCGCCCGAGCATCGGCCGGGGGCCGGATCCGATCAGACGAAACACCACGTCGGTCTGACCATGCGGCCGGCGGGACCCGCCGTGAGCGTCTTTGCGGAATGGGCCCGGACGTCGGAACTCGACGGCTTTTTCGTCTTCGACACCTGGCTCACGGAACTGGCGTGGCGGATCCCGGCCCTCCAAATCCAGTATCGATTCGAAGCCACCGACCGGCCGGAAGAAGAACGGCTTTCGCCCTTCCGATCCGCCCGACCCCATCTCGAGAACAGCATTCTCGGCGTCTCGCGCTGGACCTCCCATACCCTCGGCGTCACCGTGCCGGCGGGCCGATTCCTCTCGAAGGGCTGCGTCGTTTCCTTCGGCGAGGTCACGGCCGGCCGGGTCCGGTCAACGGCCGGCACCGTATTCGATGTCGCCGCCACCTACGGCAAGTCGACCTTCACGTCCCTGAGTCTTGGGATCAAGCTGTCCTGGGCCGACCACCGATCTATGGGCCGGTATGGACTGAGCACGCCGGCCGATCACGGCCACGGGTGCCGTTAGGGTTTCGGGCCCAAGACCACGCTGCGGTAGTTGGCAATCGGTACCGAGCCAAGCGACATCATTGAGTCGACGAACCGACCGACAACGAAGTCCGATCCCTGACGGCGCTTGGCTTCCAGGTAGATCGACCGGATCTCGCGGTTGCCGAGGTAGTACGTGGTGATCTGTGGCGCGGTGGTTAGGGTCCGCATCCACATGTTTCGCGCCAGTTGGCTGCCTTGAATCGCCCGGCCTTCCACCAGATCCACCAGCCCCCCGCGGTCCAGCCCCTTGGTATGAACCCGGATGTCGACGATGGTCCGAGCGATGTTCTCGAGTTGTTTCTTGTAGTGGGCCAGCCACTCGAGGGGCCCGCCCCAGCCGGCCTCGAGCATCAGCCGCTCGACGAACGTGCCCCAGCCTTCGGTATAGACGCCGTCCGCAAAGATGGCCCGGACCGGCCGCCCCACGCCGGCGGCAATCCGGCCTTGGAGGTAGTGGCCGGGAATCAACTCATGCGCCGCAATCATCCGGGTAAAGGGCCGGTTGAAATCGGCAAAGAACGAGGCCCGCTCAGACCGGTTGGCGGAACCGCCGGGCACCGGGACGAAGAGAAAGGTCACGGCGTTAGGCTCGAACGGCCCCGCACCGTAGACGCCCCCGACGGACTGACCGGCGAGGTACGCCGGCGACGTCCCCACGACCAAGCTCCGATGGGCCGGCAAGGTGGCCAGGTCGTTGGCCCGGACGAACGCTTCGAGGGCGGGAACCAACGACTGCCAATAGGCCAAATACGGCGCCACCACCGAGTCGCGGATCCCGCTCACCGCGCCGAACAGCAAGCGCAACGCCTCCCGGTCATCCGGTGGCTGGCGGACTCCCGGGAGCACGGAGTCCCACACCGAGCGGCCGTAACCCGCGGCCTCGGTCACAGTCACGTCCAGGTCCCGCTCGGCCTGGGCCAACACGCTGTCGACGGGATCATTGATACCAGTCTCCCGGGCGAACAGTGCCGGGTAGTCCGCACCGAGGCGGGCGTCCCCGGTGGCCTGCGCGGCGAGGGAGTCGAAGAATGCCGCCAAGGAGTCCAGAGCCCGGGACGCGCCCTGCCCCGCCAGCCGGGCCGAATCCAGAACCGCCACTGGCAACGATGCACCGGCAGCTCCGAACCCATCCCGGTAGAACATCGCGGCGGATCGGATCTGGCCGGCCGCGAGGATCGCGAACTCGGCAACCACCTCCGAGGCCGGCGCGCCGGCCAGACTCGCTCGGGCCGTCCTCGCCAGGTCGGGAATGGCTTCGACCCGTTTCCGGGCCGCCGCGAACCGCACCGCCAAGGGTCGCTCGCCCCGAAGCAGCAGGAACAGCGTCGCCTCCCCGATCGGCGTGCTCCAATAGAGCGGGTCCCGGTGGGGGCGATCTCGATCCACCAGGTCGAACAACTCCCGGCCGACCTGCCGATGGAGCAATTCGAGGTCGATCCGAACGTCCGGCGCCGGACCCCGAGCCATGGCCGTTTCAATCGAGTCTGAGACGGCCTGGTTGTAGGCCAACCAGGCCGATCGCTGTTCGGTGCTCAAGGATTCGAGGCGGGCGTCGAACTCATGCCGGCCGGCCTGGGTGGCTCGGGTGGGATAGACCGCGAAGTAGCGGTCGAGGTACCCCGTCACCAACCGGCCGGCGGCCTCGTCGGGAGCGGCCGGCCGGCATGCCACTGCGGCGAGCAATAGCGCGGACAGGGCCACGGCACCGCCGGTGAGGCGGCAGTCTCGGCGTATCGGCAGCATCGGTCGAAGGCTACCGTTCCCCGCCACCCGCCGCCAGACCTGGCCGAGCCCGGACGTGCCCCTGTTACGCCGGACCGGGGCAGGCGACATTCCGGAATGGACGCCACCTGCCAACAATTCGAGCGGCGGCTTTCGGCCGTCGAACGCCGAACCATCGCCACGCTCCGGACCCCGGCCCGGATTCAAGCGCTGTTGGACGAGATCCCGTATGTGGGCGAAGAACGATATCGCTCGCCGCTCACCTTCTTCCGGGAACGGGGCGGCCACTGTTTCGATGGCGCGCTGTTCGCGGCTATGGCGCTCCGCCGGCTGGGGCACCGCGGGATCTTGGTGGACTTGCTCCCGAACGACCGAGACGACGATCACCTGATCGCGATCTACCGACACGGCGGGTTGCTCGGGGCCATCGCCAAGTCGAACTACTCGGGGCTCCGA
>JANPEL010000241.1:0-42124 GCA_031431925.1 Gemmatimonadota bacterium
ACGAGATCACCGAGAACAAGGCCGTGACGCCAAGGACGACTTTCGTCGCGGGGGTGGCAATGGCGAGGAGTTCCCAAGCCGAGGTGGGAATCAGGGTCGACGCCTGGAGGGCCAAGATCATCGGTACTCCTTCATGGGTTCAAACCGGTGCCGTCGGCCGGGAGACGCCCGAACGCCGCTTTCGCGACACCCATGAAGATAAAACGACGCGGGGCCGTTGGAACGGCCCCGCGCCGACTGAACTACCCGCTGTTAGGCTATCCCAGGATCAGGAGGGCAGCTTGGCGACCAGTTTGATCCGGGTTCCCGGGGGAATGTCGGGCGAGATCACGTTCAGGATCTTGACCGTGGCGCTCCGGTCCCGGACGTGGACCACCTGGAGCACGGCCATCAACTCGTCAACGGTATCGGAGGCCCCGACCCGCGGCCGGACATCTCGCCGAACTTCGAACATATCACCCCGAGCGACGCCATCGCGCTTGCCCTTGTCGATGAACAGGAACCCCTGGGGATGCTTGAGCTCGCGCGCCTCCCGCTGAGCGAGGATCGCACCGGCCAAGCCGTTCTGGACCGGCTGAGCCCGGGTCGAACCCCCTTCGGAGAACGTCTCCGCGGGGATCGTCAGTTGCCCGTTCCGGATCGGACCATAGACGGAGACGACCGACGCGACCGCCTGCTTGCCCGTCGTTTCGGTAACCCGGACCATGCCGGTGGGAACGACAATGTCACCGAATCCGGCCGGACCCTCATTGGTTTGGACGATGAGCAGCATATCACCGACCTGATACTGCGCCCCCTCGGGCGGCATGATCGCCACCTGAGTGTAGAGAGTAGCCGTGGCCCGCTCGCTCAGGTTCCGAATCTGCTGCGGCGTCACCGTACCGAGCAGGCGACCGAACGACAGCGCCTCCCCCTCGGTCAAGTAGCCGGCCGAGAAGAACTCACCCTTGCGAAGCGGCTGATAGGGCTGCTCCCGGTAGGTCCGAAGGGCCGAGCGGGCATCGAGTCCCCGGCGCTTGGCAAAGAGGGAATCGGACCGAGGCTCCTGCGCTTCTGGCTCAGGCTCCACCACAACCGGCGGACGCTCGGGCTGCGGCGTCGGCAGGGTCATTTCGGGCGGCTCACTGACCACCGGCTTCGGCGGAACGGTGGCCGGGGCCGTCGGTTCCGGCTTCGGGGCCGCTTCAGCCGGAGCCTCCGGCACCGCGTCCGAGGCCCCGATCCGGAGCACTTGCCCCGGAACGATGTGCTTCGGATCGCTGATCCGATCGGTATTGAGTTGATAGATCTGGTTCCAGAGGGATTGGTCCCCCAGGAATCGCCTGGCGATCGAGAACAGCGTATCGCCCGGCTTGACGGTGTAGGTCGCGGGTTTCGCTACCGGCTGGGCTACAGCCGCCGATAACGGACCGGCGGCCGCGCCCAACAAGACCATCGCCAGCGAAACATTAGAACGGAAGATCGTCGTCCTCGGCATCAAGAGCCTCCGGAAAATCGTCGAAGGATTCCGATTTCTGCGGCGCCGATGCGGCCGCAGCACTCGCCTTCGAAGGCGCGAAGGACTCACCCTCGGCACCGCCGCGTCCGGACAACATGATCAGCTCTCGGGCTTGGATCTCGGTGGTGTACCGAGTTTGCCCCTCGCGATCCTGCCAGCTCCGGTACTCGATGGCGCCTTCGATGTAGACCTTGTCGCCCTTCTTACAATAGCGTTCAGCAATGTCAGCAAGATTTGAGCCCTTGTTGTTCCAGAGCACAACCCTATGCCACTCCGTCTTTTCCTGCTTCTCCCCGCTCTGGTTCTTCCACTGGCGTCCGGTTGCAACCGAGAGGGTGGCCACCCGGCCCCCGTTCGTCGTACTGCGCACCTCGGGATCGGCGCCGAGGTTGCCAATCAGGGTCACTTTGTTCAGACTGCGGCTCATAGAACTCTCCTCAGGTTCGGGTCGGTGTCGATCGGTAACGCCGCCCAAGATAATGGGGCCGTAACCCCTTCAAATAACCATAGTTAAGACGTTTGTATCATTTAACCGCAGAACGGAGATCCGATCGCATGATGACGGCGTTTTCTCGGGGCTTCCGATAGTAATCGGTCCGGAAGCCGACCGCCCGGAAGCCCCGCCCTTCGTACAGAAACCGGGCGGCTGTGTTGGACTCCCGAACCTCGAGGAATACCTCGACGGCTCCGCCGGCGATCACCGCGGCCACCACCGAGTCGAGCAACCGCCGACCCACCCCCTGCCGCCGATACAAGGGTAGCACCGCGATGTTCAGAATCTCGGCCTCCCCCGCGATCACCCGGGCAAAGGCGTATCCTGCAAGGCGCATTTCCAGGCCACCAGCCAACACCAGGCGGGCCGCCACCGCCTCATTTTCGAACAGTTCCGCGATCCCAGCCGCGCTCCAGGGATCACCGAAGCAGAGTCGTTCCGCCTCGGCGATCCCGGCCGCGTCAGCGAGGGTCGCCGGTCGAGTCAGCCAGAGCTCGGCCATGGACCTTCTCCCATCGAGCCTGCGCTTCGGCCGGCCGCCCATAATCCGGTTCCCAGCCCGGGAGATCGGCCACCACCCTGGCGCCGCCCGGACGACCCATCAGGCCTAACAAGGCCCCGGCCGTGGGAAATCCTTCCGGCGGACCAATCAGACGGCTCCGCACGGCCCAGTCAAAGCCGACCCCCTGTCCCACCAGAAAGTCGCTCACCACCACGTCGGGCACCAGGTCGGCCCCGAGTGGCTGGCCGCCGGCCAGCATCGCCGGCCCACGCAGGGTCTGGATTGGGCCCCCCCGGTGACTCATCCGATAGACCGCCGCGTAGGACTCACCTCGGAGCGCCGAGCCAAGGCCAACGACCACCCCGGCCCCGTCGGCGACGACCGCGCGGACTAACAGCGTGGAGGCCGTCCAGACCCTGACCTCCCCCACTCGGCACACGCCCTTGACCCAGGCCGCCCCGACCCGAAGCCCCGTGAAACTACCCGGCCCGTCACTCACGGCAATGTCGGTGAGTTGTCCGATGCGGACGCCGAGGTCGGCCAGAACCTCGGTAACCAGCGGCACCAGCAGCGAAGCGTGGCGTCGGGCTCCAACCGCCACCCGCTCGACCACCCGGCCACCGGCCGTTCCCGCCACCGACAGGCGATCGGTACTGGTATCAACGGCCAGGGCAATCACCGAACGACCTCGAACCAGCGACGATCGGGCTCGGCAGCGTGGCCCAGCCGGACCCGCCAGGTCGGCGGCGCGGCCCAGGCGCCGGCCCGGTCGGGCCACTCGACGAGCAACACGTCGCCGCTGGTGAGGCCCTCCCAGTCGAGGTCGCGGGCCTCGTCCGGTTGTCGCAGCCGGTAACAATCGACGTGCACGACCGAACCGCGGCGCCCGGCATAGCGGTGCACGAGGGCATAGGTTGGACTGGTGGCGCCGCCGGCGACCCCGAGCGCCTCGGCGATGGCTTTCACCAGAGTCGTCTTCCCCGCCCCAAGGTCGCCTTCCAACCAGACCACCGCGCCCGGCTCGAGTTGGCCGGCCAGGGCGCGGCCTTTGGCCACGAGCTCGGTCTCCGACACCAATTCCACGTTAGGCTCTCGCTCGTCGCGAGGACCGGGACCGGGCCGGCGCCCCGGGCGAGGGACGGGCCACGTTGCCGGCCTGGACGGCGCGCAGGTCGTTGAGCTGGTCCCGAAGCATCGCGGCCAGTTCGAACTCGAGGTTGGCCGCCGCTTGGCGCATCTGCCGCTCCAACGCCTGGATTGCGGTGGCGCGGGCCGCCGGATCGTGGAGATCGACCGTGGCGCCTTCCCTCTTCTTGACCGGCCGGTCGCGGTCCGTTCGCGCATCGGCGACGTGGGTCGACAGCTTGACCTCCGCCATCGACTTGATGATGGAGCGAGGAGTAATCCCGTGCTCGGCATTGTATTCGAGCTGACGCTTTCGGCGCCGGTCCATCTCGTCGAGGGCGCGCTGCATCGATCCGGTCATCCGGTCGGCGTAGAGAATGCCGAGCCCGCTGAGGTTCCGGGCCGCCCGCCCCACCGTCTGGATCAACGACCGGTCGCTCCGGAGAAACCCTTCGTGGTCCGCATCGAGGATCGCGACGAGCGACACCTCCGGAAGGTCGAGTCCTTCCCGAAGCAAGTTGATCCCCACGAGCACATCGAAGTCGCCAAGGCGCAAACCCCGGAGAATCTCGATCCGCTCGATGGTATCGATATCGGAGTGGAGGTAGCGAACCCGAACTCCAACCTGCTGAAGGTAGTCCGTCAGGTCCTCCGACATTCGCTTGGTCAACGTCGTGACGAGCACCCGCTCGCTCACCTTGACCCGCTTGCGGATTTCCTCGAGCAGATCGTCCACCTGCCCCTTCACCGGGCGGACTTCCACCAGCGGGTCGACCAGATACGTCGGGCGGATGATCTGCTCGACCACATGCCCGGCCGAGATCGCGAGTTCGAAGTCGCCCGGGGTGGCGGACACCATGATCAGTTGCGGGACCAGGGACTGGAACTCTTCAAACGTCTGGGGCCGGTTGTCGAGGGCACTCGGCAGCCGAAACCCGTATTCGACGAGGGTCTTCTTACGGGCTTGGTCGCCGTTGAACATGCCCCCGATCTGGGGGATGGTGGCGTGCGACTCATCGACGACGACCAGGTAGTCGGCCGGGAAATAGTCGAGCAGGCACGCCGGCCGCTCGCCGGGGCGCCGGTCGCTCAGCGGCCGGGAGTAGTTCTCGATGCCCGGACAGGTGCCGATCTCGAGAAACATGTCGATGTCGAAGTTGGTTCTCGACTCGAGCCGCTGGGCCTCCAACAGCTTGCCGGCGGCCCGAAACTCCGCCAGCCGCTCGGCCAACTCGGCCCGGATCAGCTTGACCGCCCGTTCGACATTCGGCCGTTCCGTGACATACTGGGTGGCCGGCCAAATCGCGCTGGTCTCGAGTTGGGCGATCGTCCGCCCGGTGAGCGGATCGATTTTGGAAATCCGCTCGATGGTGTCGCCCCACAACTCGACCCGGACCGCTTGCTCGTCGTACGCCGGGTAGATCTCGACGGTGTCGCCACGGACCCGGAAGGTGCCCGGCTCGAACGACACGTCGTTCCGATGGTACTGGATGGCGACCAAGTCGGCCAGGATCCCGTCCCGCCCTTTTTCCTCACCCTGCTTCAGGGTCAGCATCATCCGCCGGTAGGTTGCCGGATCACCGAGGCCATAAATGGCGCTGACCGTGGCGACGATGACGACATCGTCCCGCTCCATCAAACTCGAGGTGGCCCGAAGCCGGAGCGACTCGATGTCTTCATTGATCGAGGCGTCCTTCTCGATGTACATGTCGGTGGAGGGGACATACGCCTCGGGCTGATAATAGTCGTAGTAGGAGACGAAATACTCGACGGCGTTGTTCGGCATGAACTGCTTGAGCTCGCCGTAGAGTTGGGCGGCCAGGGTCTTGTTATGCGACAACACCAATGTCGGTTTGCCGTAATTGGCCAGCACGTGCGCGAGGGTCATCGTCTTGCCCGACCCGGTAACGCCGAGCAGGGTTTGATATTTTTGACCGGCCATCAGGCCGGCGGTCAGGGCCGCGATGGCTTGCGGCTGATCGCCGGCCGGGGCAAACGGCGCTTGGACTTCGAAACGAGGCATAAGGAGGGAAAGCTATGTCGGTATTTCTTCGGGGTCCAGTCCCCCGGGCACCTCACTCCTTCCAGGTGAGCACGGCATCCCACTGGGCCTCCGAGAATGGCATCACCGAGAGGCGGGGCAGCCGCACCAGGTCGGAGCCGGCGAATTGGTCGGAGGCCTTGATCTCCCCGAGCGAGACGGGCCGCGCGACCCGCCGCACCGGCACGAGGTCAATGACCACGAGCTTGGGATCGGCCTGTTTGGGGTCGGGGTACGCGGCCCGGGTGACCCGGGCGATGCCGACGATGCGTTTCTGATCGCCGGTGTGGTAGACGAAGCACTCGTCGCCGACGGCCATCGTTCGGAGATGTTTGAGCGCGACCGGGTTGGCGACGCCGTCCCAGACGCCCTTGCGGTCGCGCTCGAGATCGTCATAGGCGTAGGTGGACGGTTCGGTCTTCAGTAACCAGCGATTGGCCACGGGGAACTCTCCGGAGAATGTCAGCCTGCTTGGACTTCGCGCCGATCAACCGATACCACGCCTTTGATCCGGCGTACGGCTTTGAGCACCTTGGCCAGATGGGTCAGATTATCGACCTCGACGAAGATGGTTCCGAACGCCGAACCGTCTTTGGTATGGAGGTCGGCGCGCCGAATGTTGGTGCCGGTTTGGCTGACCGCTTGGAGGATATCGGCGTAGAGACCTCGACGGTCATCCGCGTTCAAGAGCAACCGCACGGCAAACGACTCGCCGGCCTGCTCCTGCCAATCGATCTCGACCCGGCGATCGCCTTCCTGGAGGGTGAGCAGGTTGGGACAATCGGCCCGGTGAATCGAGATACCCCGCCCCTGGGTCACGTACCCGACCACGGTGTCGCCGGGTACCGGCTGGCAGCATTGGGCATACCGGACCAGGAGGCCGTCGACGCCCTGGATCTTGATGCCCCGTCCGAGCCGGATCCGGTTGAGCATTCGGCCGAACACGGTTGGCTTCGGTTCCCGGAGGTCTTCGTCGGTGAGGTCCGGGTAGAGAGCCTTCATCACCTGGCCAATGGCGAGGTCGCCTCGTCCGATCGACACTTCGAGGGCCCGGCCCTCGGTCAACCCGAGCGCTTTGGCTGCCCGGTCCAGTGCGGCGGCGGCTGGGGTGTCGAGTCGGCGGCGCTTGACCTCCCGGGCCAGAATATCGCGGCCCAAGCCGATGCTGACGGTCTCTTCCTCGTGGCGGACCCACTGCTTGATGCGCTGCCGGGCCCGGCCGGTCCGGACATGGTTGAGCCAGTCCCGGCTGGGCTTGGCCGTCGGCGAGGTGAGAATTTCCACGGTGTCGCCGTTTTTGATCTCGCGGTGCAACGGGGCGATCCGGCCGTTGATCTTGGCGCCCTGACATCGGAGCCCGACCTCGGTGTGCACGAAGAACGCGAAATCGATCGCGGTGGCGCCCTTCGGCAGCTGCTTGACATCGCCCTGGGGCGTAAACACGAAGATCTCGTCCTGGTACAAATCGAGTTTGAGAAACTCGAGGAACTCCTCCTGACTATGGGTGTCTTGTTGCAGCTCGAGCAATTCCCGGAACCACTCGAAGTGCTGGTCGAATTCGTCGCGCTCGGTTCGGTCGGACTTATAGAGCCAGTGAGCCGCAATCCCGAATTCCGCGGTCCGATGCATGTCAGGGGTTCGGATTTGGACTTCGTAGAGTTGGCTGCCCGGCCCGAAGATCGTGGTGTGGAGCGACTGATACCCGTTGGACTTGGGGCTCGCGATGTAGTCCTTGATCCGGTCCTGGACCGGGGTCCAGTTGTGGTGCAAGATGCCGAGGACGTGATAGCACGACGGCACATCCGCGACGACGATCCGGAGCGCCATCATGTCGTAGACCTGATCGAACGGGAGGGCCCGTTTTCGCATCTTCTGGTAAATCGACCAGAGATGCTTGGGCCGCCCGGTCACGTCGGCGTGCGCGATCCCGGCCTTGGCGAGTTCGCTTTCGAGGGGCCGCCGGAGCGCTTCGATCATCTCCTCGCGCTCGGCCCGCTTTGAGGCCACTTGGCGCGCGAGCCCGCTGTACTCTTCCGGCTCGAGAAACTTGAAGGACAGGTCCTCGAGTTCGGCCTTGACCTTGGCCATGCCGAATCGGTGGGCCAGCGGCGCGTAGATCTCGCCGGTTTCGGTGGCGATCCGCGCCTGGCGTTCAGGTGACAGATGCTCCAGCGTCCGCATGTTGTGGAGCCGGTCGGCCAGTTTGATGATGATGACGCGGGCGTCCTTGGCGATCGACAGCAGCAGCTTCCGGTAATTCTCGACCTGTTCCTCCGCCCGGCTCCGGAACGTCAGGTGCGAAATCTTGGTCAGGCCGTCGACCAGTTCGGCAACCTCCGGTCCAAATTCCGTGGCGATATCCTCGACGCCGAGTTCGGAGTCTTCGACGACATCGTGGAGCAGCGCCGCCGCGATCGACGTCGAATCCAGGAACTGGTCGACGAGAATGGTGGCCACCGCGATGCTGTGCGAGACGAAGTCCTCGCCCGACATCCGCTTCTGACCCCGGTGGGCCGACGCGCTGAACGCGAGCGCCCGGTCGATCAGCGAAAGATCGAGCCGCTCGGCGTGCTTGGCGAGCACGCCGCGGAATTCCGGAACCGGGTCGAGCGCGGTACCTGTCACAGCAATCCTTGGGTCGCGAAACTGATCCACCGGTCGCCGCCCACGATCACGTGGTCGAGCACCGGAATCCCTAGCACCGAGCCGGCCGCCACCAGCTGCCCGGTGACCGCCCGATCCTCGGGGGACGGTGTCGGGTCACCGCTCGGGTGATTGTGCACCACGATGATACCGGCCGCGGCTTCCACAATGGCCGGCCGAAACACCTCCCGGGGGTGGACCATGGAACCGGTCAAGACCCCCCGAGAGATCAAGACGGTCCGGACCACCTCTCGCTGAATCGACATCACCAACACATGGAACTCCTCGACCTCGAGGTCCCGGATCCGGTCGCCGATGATCCGGACCACGTCTTCCGGCGTCCGGATCCGGACCCGGGGCGGCCGCTCTTCCCGGGCCAACCTCCGGCCCAGTTCGAGCGCCGCCACCAGGCGCCCGGCCTTGGCGCCTCCGACCCCGCCCACCCCCCGCAGCTGGCCGAGGGGAAGCCCCGCCAGCCGGCGAAGCGACCCCCCCGCTGAGCGATACACCCCCTGGGCCACCTCAACCGCCGGATGACCCGGCCGACCGGTTCCTAACAGAATGGCGAGCAACTCCACCGTCGTCAATGCGCCCGGACCGTGCCGAGCCAATCGCTCTCGAGGCTGGTCATCGGCCGGGGCAAATCCTGGATGCGTGGTCATCCACCTACAGTAGACTCACCCCACCCGGGACCTCTCATCAATAAACCGGAAACCGGCGCAAAACAAACGGGAGGCGCCTTCGCGCCTCCCGCCGAGTGCCAAGTGCCGAGCGCCGAGCGCCGAGCCCCTATCCATTCACCCCGTGGCACTTCTTGTACTTCTTGCCCGAACCGCAGGGGCACGGGTCGTTCCGGCCCACGACCGGGACGTTGCCCGTCGGCCCGCCAACCCGGCCCACGCTACTCTGCACCACCGGCGCGGGGGCCGGACTGTTGCGGGCCGGCTCGGAAAAGAGGTCGTCGGTCGAGGGCGCCGTCGGGATGGCTGGAGTCAGCCGGGGCGGTGGTTCCGGGGCACGCGGCGGACCCTCGGCGCTGACCTGAACCTTGAGGTAGCGATCGGCGAACGTGGCCCTGAGATCCCGGATCAGGTCTTCGAACATCTCGAAGGCCTCTTTCTTGTACTCCACCAGCGGGTCTTTTTGCCCGTAAGCCCGGTACTGGATCGCGTTCCGGAGCTGATCGAGATCGTAGAGGTGGTCCTTCCACTTCTCGTCGATTACGCCAAGGGTGACCTGGGCCAGCACCTGTTGGTCGACATCGGGCACCCCGATCGCCACGCCAAACTCCCGGAGGTACTCCACCTTCCGGTGGAACGCCGCTTCGCCCTCGGCGAGCGCGGCCGCTCGAATGCTGTCGATCGTCGGGGTGGCTTTCGGATCCGCGATGGCCTCGGGCACCACGAGGAACTGCATCGTCAGGGCTCCGACGAGCCCGTCCCGATCCCAGGTCGAGGGATCGCCGGCGTCCTCGAGGAACTTCCCGACCAGATGCCCGATCGCCGAGGCAATCATCCGCCGGGCCTCAGCCTTGAGTTCTTCGCCCTTTTCGATCGCAAACAGGCGAAGGGAGTAGATCACTTCGCGCTGCTGGTTCATGACGTCGTCGTATTCCAGGAGCCGCTTCCGCTGCTGGAAATTCTGGAGCTCGACTCGTTTCTGGGCCGACTCGATCGCGGCGGTCACCAGCTTCCCGGTGATGACCTCGCCCTCCTCCGCACCCGCCCGATCCATATAGCGGGCAATCCGGTCGGAGCCGAACAACCGCATCAGATCATCTTCGAGCGAGAGGAAGAAGAGCGACGCCCCCGGATCTCCTTGGCGCCCGGCCCGGCCCCGAAGCTGCCGATCGATCCGGCGCGATTCGTGGCGCTCCGTCCCGATGATCTGGAGGCCCGCTTCGGCGGTATTGAGATCGAGGCCCTTCCCCAGTTTGATATCGGTGCCACGACCAGCCATGTTGGTGGCGATCGTGATCGACCCCGGTTGTCCGGCTCCCGCCACGATCTCGGCTTCGCGCTGGTGATACTTGGCGTTGAGGACCTCGTGCTTGAGCCCCCGGCGCTTCAGCATCTTGCTGAGGGTTTCGGACACCTCGACGGACGTCGTGCCGATGAGCATCGGCAGTCCCAACTGATGCAGCCGATCGACTTCGTCGAGGACGGCGTTGTATTTCTCGCGACGGGTTTTGTAGATCCGGTCGGTCTGGTCGTTCCGGCAAATCGGCCGGTTGGTGGGCACCACCAGGACCTCGAGGCCGTAGATCGAGTAGAACTCCGACTCTTCCGTCTCCGCCGTGCCGGTCATCCCGGCCAATTTGTCGAACATCCGGAAGTAGTTCTGAATCGTGATCGTGGCGAGGGTCTGGGTCTCGCCCTTGATCTGGACCCCTTCCTTCGCTTCGACCGCCTGATGGAGCCCGTCAGACCACCGCCGCCCGGCGAGGACGCGGCCGGTGTATTCGTCGACGATAAGGACTTGGCTGTCCTGGACGATGTACTCAATGTCTTTCTCGTACAGGGCATGGGCCTGCAGCAGCTTGTGGATGATGTGGAGTTTCTCGCTCTTGGCGGCATACTCCATTTCAACCCGTTGCCGTTCATTGCGCTTCTCGGCCACTGACAAGTCGGGGTCCTTCTCGATTCGGTGCACCGCCTCGGAGATATCCGGAACCAGGAAGAGCCCCGGATCATCCGGAGAAAGCGCCGCGCTCCCCCGGTCCGTCAGGTGGACGGAGTGCCCCTTTTCGTCGAGAACGAAGTAGAGGACCTCGTCGATGCCCCGCATTTCCTGCTGCTTCGTGGGCAGCTTTCGATCGGCCACATGTTTGAGTTCGGCTTGCTGGACCAGTTGTTTAACGCCGGTTTCGTTGAAGAACTTGAGCAGTTTCTTGTTCTTCGGCATCCCGAGTTGGGCTTGGTAGAGCTTGGCCGCGCCCTCCGCTTTGGTCTTGTCGCCCGCCAGGAGCGGCTCGGCTTCCGCAATCAATTGGTTGACGACGGCGGTCTGGCGCCGGGCCAATTCGGCCACCCGGCCGTTGTATTCCGAGTATTTCCCATCACCGTCGTTGCCGACCGGCCCGGAAATAATCAGTGGCGTCCGGGCTTCGTCGATCAGGATGGAATCGACCTCGTCGACGATGGCGTAGGCGTGGTCTCGTTGCACCCGGTGTTCGATCGCGAACACCATGTTGTCGCGGAGGTAGTCAAACCCGAACTCGTTGTTGGTCCCGTAGGTAATGTCGCAGAGATAGGCCGCCCGCCGTGCCGGGGTCTGAGGCTCGGTGTCGTCGATGCACCCGACGGTCAGTCCCAAATACGTAAACAGGTGCCCCATCCACTGCGAGTCGCGGCGAGCCAGATAATTATTGACGGTAACCAGGTGGGCGCCCCGGCCCGCCAAGGCATTGAGATAGAGGGGCAACGTGGCGACCAATGTCTTGCCCTCGCCCGTGCTCATTTCGGCGATCTTGCCCCGGTGGAGGGCGATCCCGCCCATCAGCTGGACGTCGTACGGCACCATGTCCCAAGGCAGGTCGTGCCCGGTGACCACGACCGTCGAGCCGAGCAGTCGGCGACATGCCTCCCGGACGGTCGCAAAGGCCTCCGGGAGCAACTCGTCGAGCACATGGGCAACGGCCTGCTTGTAGGCCTGCTCCAACTGGTGAAACTCGCCCTCCAGCCGCTCGCGCTCGACTGGATCGGCGCACTCATGCTTCTTGGTCCGAACGTCGTCGAGCGTGGCTTTGGCCCCGCCGGTCCGCTCCGCCAGCTGGGCTCGGAACCGGGCGGTCTGGGCTCGGATGTCTTCATCCGAGAGCGGGGCAAGCCGGGCTTCATGCCGATGCACGTCGGCCAGCAGCGGGGTGAGTTTCTTAGCGTCCCGTTGGTGGCGGGTTCCGAAGATCTTGGAGATCAGGGTATTCAAAAACATCAGGCGTCCCGATACAGACCATGGGTATCGATGTATCGGGCCACCCGATCGGGCACCCAATAGCGAATCGACTGGCCGGATCGAACCCGGCTCCGCACAGTCGTGGATGAAATCTCGATCCGCGGCACCAACACGACCCGGTCCGCGACACCATCAGGAACGGACTCTCCGCCCCGGGCGAACACTACCACTTCAGCCTGAGCCCGGATCTGGTCCGGGTCCCGCCAGGTCGCGAACAGCGCGGCGGCATCGCTGCCCAATACCAGACACAGCGCGGCCTCGGGAAAGCGGCGCCGAATGTCCCTGATGGTATCGACCGTGTACGATGGTCCGGGGCGGTCGACCTCGAGCCGATCGGCCACCAACCCCGGATCGCCCTCGACGGCCAACTCGACCATCGCCGCCCGATGGTCGGCACTCGCGGCGTGCTGCCCGACTTTGAATGGCTGCTCGCCGGCCGGAATCAGCCGAACCTGAGCGGCTCCGAGCGCTTCCCGGGCGATCCCGGCCACCACCAGGTGCCCATGGTGGATCGGATCGAACGAGCCCCCTAACACCGCAATCCTCATCCTACTTGGAAACCGCCGAATCGCCAGCCGCCGCGGGCTGCTCCGGGCAGAGACGCCGGGGCCCCTGCCCAACCGAAAAACTCTGGGCGATGTAGCCGCAGGTTTCTTTAATGTCCTCTTGGTAGCCGAGGGCGATGTACGACTGGACCAATTTTTCCAGTGCCTCCGGCACGACGGTGGCCCGAGGGTACTGCAGCACTAGGGATCGGAGAATCAGGATGGCCGATTCGTAGGCCTTGAACTTGTAGTAGAAGAGCGCGCTGGAGAATTCTTTCCGCGCGAACTGGTCGTTGAGTTCTCTGACTTTGGCGTCGGCCCGCTTGGCCGCCGCGGTGTTTGGATACCGGCTTTGGACCTCTTGGTAGACGCCGAGGGCCGTTTGTCCGTACGTCGGGTCGAGTTCGGGCCGTTTCCAGAGGGCGGCGTACGCATCGGCGGCCCGAAGAAGTGCATCGGGCGCCAGGGAATCGTCGGGCGCTTCGTCGGACAGGCGGCGGAACTGACGCACCGCGTCGAGTTCATTCCCCAACGCCATTTCGATCTCGCCTTTGTAGAAGTTCAGGCGAGCAATCCGCGGGTCGGCCACGGCCATGGCGGTGCCCAGGCGGGCAAAGACCTGGTTGGCCTGATTCCATTGCCCGGCATTGAACGCCCGTTGCCCCACCTGCCACAGGGAGTCGATCGTCCTCGGCGAATTGGATACCACCGCGGAGGGCGCGGCCTTCGGCTTGCCCTTGAACGGCCAACACCCAGTCAGGGCCACGACGGCTCCGACCGCGACTAACGTCCTTGATATCATTCGCCACCATCGGCCGGCGGTTCCGTCGAGGCGGCCCCCAGCCCGTTGAGCTTCGTCACGGCAACCTCGCGGAGACTGTCCGACACCCCGCCGGCCGCCAACACCGCCTGATACGCCACCGCCGCCCCGAGCGCGTCGCCCATGAGAACGCGGGCATCACCCAGCCCAATCTGGGCCCGAATGCCGCGAAGCGTTGCCGCTTCGAATCCCAGAACGAGATCAAACCACCGTTCGGCCACCCGCCCGTTCTGGACCGAGAGGGCGTCGTGCCCCAGCAACAAGGCGCATTCCGCCAACCCCGACCGAGCCCCGCCTTTGAGACGCCCATCGGTCGTGCGACGGAGCACGGTGCGATAGCTGCCCGCGGCATCCTCGCACGCCACCGTGGCCCGTTGGGCGTCCGCGAGCCTCAAGAGCAAGGAGTCAATTCCCCGAACGGTTCCGGTCGCGGCGAGCGCCGCCGGAATCAGGCCGAGCGCATCGGACAACTCCATGTCGTCCGCCAACGACGCCCGGGCCAACCGGCCCAGCGGCCGGCCGGGTGCCAGAGAACGAATCGCCAGGACCGCCTTGGTCACGGCGGCCTGTCCGCTGATGCCGGCCCGATCGGCCGCCCGGGCGACCCGATCCAGCCCGACCACCGCTTCCATCAGCCGGGTGGGATCTTCGCGAGCGAGTTCGGAGTAGGCCGTGGCGGCCGCCCCAAAATCTTCAGCCTTGACCGCCGCCGCTCCGGCTTTGGCCCAAACCCGGCTTCGAGCCCCGCTTCGTTGAGCCGCCTGGTACTCACTCAGCGCCTTGGGAAACCGCCCCGACCGATACGCCTCGTCGCCCAGCCGCTCGTGATCCGCAGCCGGTGCCGAGCAGGCGACCCAGAGCCCCGCCACCAGGACGAACCAGCGGGTCATGAACCGAGCCGCTTTGCCATCGCGAGGTAGGCCCCGACCCGCGCATTGCCCGGCCGCTGGCGGAGGCAATCGGCCCAGATCTCCTCGGCGCCGGTCGCGTCCCCCGACAGATAGTGCGCCAAACCAAGGGTCGCGGCCGCATCGCCGAACATCGGCTGAGCCGCGACGATGCGTTCCAGTTCCTCTCGGGCTTCGAGCGGCCGGCCCGCCTCGAGAAGCAACCGAGCCAATCGGTATCGCAGGTCGTGGAAATCAGGGCCGAGGCCGACGGCTCGCTGATATTCGTGGATCGATTCCGCGGCCGCCCCAATTTCGGCGTAGGCATCGCCCAGTTCGGCATGGAGGTTCGCCAATCGCGACGCCACCGGCCGCGAATACCCGCCGGGCCCCGTCTGCCCCAGAGCAGCCGCCTGCTGAAATGAAGCGTCAGCCTCGGCCGAGCGACCCAACTCGGCCAGAATGACCCCGCGGTGGATATGAGCGTCGATGTACCGCGCATTCACCACCAGACTGCGGTCGAACTCTTCCAACGCTTTTTCAGGCTGACCCAGCAACGACAGGCACAACCCCCGCAGATGGTAGACATCGGCGAACCGCCGTCCCGACTCGAGAATCTCATCGAGGAGGTGAACGGCCCCGTAGTAGTCCTGAACGGCGAACCGTTCATGGGCCTGCTGGAGAAGATGCTCGGTGCTGACTCGCATGGCCGATTGGTTGCCGATCCCGAACGTTCACTGACGCAATGCGACACCCCCGTCGATGAACCACCCGACGCGAGGGTCGCAACCAGGTCCCGGGGTGGGTTGAAAAGCCCCTCCAGGAAACGGGTAAGATAGCGTGGTCGGCGGATTTGCGCGGCCCGAACGGACTATCGGATGGCCCCTTGGAAGTACGGGATCGTGCGCTCAAGTCCGGTCCGAAGATCAACCGAAGCCGACCAGCCCAAGACCTCCTTGGCAATCCGGATATCCGGTTGGCGGACCTTAGGATCGTCCACCGGAAGGGGCTCCCGTTGGATGTTCACCGCGGTGCCCACCATCTCCCGGACCAGTTCGGCCAACTGGGCAACCGTGAATTCGACGGGATTCCCGATGTTGGTCGGGTCGACCCTGCCGGAGTGAAAGAGCCGGTAAATCCCATCGACCAGATCGGAGACGTAGCAGAACGACCGAGACTGGCTGCCGTCGCCGTAGATCGTCAGTGGCTGGCCCTTGAGGGCCTGGACAATGAAATTCGACACGACCCGGCCGTCGGCCGGCCGCATTCTTGGGCCGTAAGTATTGAAGATCCGGACGATGCGGGTTTCGAGGCCATGGTAGCGGTGGTAGGCCATGGTCATCGCTTCCGCAAACCGCTTGGCCTCGTCGTACACCCCGCGGGGTCCGACCGGGTTCACGTGCCCCCAGTAGCTCTCGGGCTGAGGATGTACCTGGGGATCGCCGTAGACCTCGGAGGTCGAGGCCAGGAGGAATCGGGCGCCCTTGGCCTTGGCGAGGCCGAGCGCGTTGTGGGTGCCGAGGGACCCGACCTTGAGCGTCTGAATGGGGTAGCGGAGGTAGTCGATCGGGCTCGCGGGCGAGGCGAAATGGAGCACTCCATCGAGGGGGCCGTCAATGGCAATGAATTTCGAAACATCGTGTTCGACGAACTCGAAACTGGGGTTCCCGTCCAGGTGGGAGAGGTTGGAACGGCTTCCGGTAATGAAGTTGTCGATCCCGATGACCTGGTGTCCCTCAGCGAGAAACCGGTCGGTGAGATGTGAGCCCAGGAACCCGGCGGCACCAGTGATCACCAGTCTCATGTTGACACCCTCCCGAGGCTTAAGTAACGGAACCCGGCGCGCCGCATCCGAGCGGGATCGAACAGATTCCGGCCGTCGATCACAATCGGAGCCCGGAGCCCCGCCTTCACCCGCTCGAGGTCCGGATTCCGATAGACCAACCATTCCGTGACGATCACCAAGGCGTCAGCGCCCTCGATCGCCTCGTACGGTTCGGCCGCGTACCGGATCCGATCACCAAAGACGGCCCGGGCCGAGTCAGTGGCCTTGGGATCGTGGGCCACGACCTTCCCGCCGGCGGCCAACACGCCCTCCACCAGCGGAATCGACGGGCTTTCCCGCATGTCGTCGGTCTCAGGCTTGAAGGCCAGGCCCCAGACCGCGATCTGGCGGCCCCGAAGATCCCCCAGCGCCTGGGTCAGTTTTGCGAGCAGAACCAACTTCTGGCGCTCGTTGACCGCCTCGACCGACTCCCAGAGGTCCGAGGGCATGGCCAGCCCTTTGGCGGTGCGGATCAGCGCCTTCACGTCCTTCGGGAAGCAGGAGCCGCCGTATCCCGGACCTGGGAACAGGAACGCCTGACCGATTCTCCGGTCGGTTCCAATACCCTTCCGGACCGCTCCCACATCGGCGCCAACCTGTTCGCAGAGCTGGGCGATTTGGTTCATGAACGAGATCCGGGTGGCCAACATCGCGTTGGCCGCGTACTTCGTCACTTCCGCCGACGGAATGTCCATGAACAACACCGGATTTCCGGTGCGAAGAAACGGCGCGTACAGTTGTTCGAGGGTCTCTTCTGCCTCAGGGGAGTCCACGCCAACCACCACCCGATCCGGTTTCATGAAGTCATCGATCGCGGCCCCTTCCTTGAGGAACTCTGGATTGGATGCCATGAAAAAGGGGCCGACGGCCTCCTCCCGCACGGCGGCCCGAACGGCCTCAGCCGTCCCAACGGGCACCGTCGACTTGGTGACGATCACTTTCGGCTCGTTGAGATTCTGCCCGATGGTCTTGGCCACCGCCAGCACGTGGCGCAGGTCCGCCGACCCATCCTCACCGGCCGGCGTTCCGACCGCGATGAACACGACCTTCCCGTGCCGAACCGCCGCCCCGATGTCGGTCGTGAAGGCCAGCCGACCCTCGGCTTGGTTCCGGACCACCATCGGCTCGAGCCCCGGCTCATAGATTGGAATCTCGTTCCGCTTGAGCCGCTCGATCTTGGTGGCGTCCACGTCGGCGCAGACCACCTCGTTACCGGTCTCGGCTAAGCAGGCACCGGCCACGAGCCCGACATAGCCCGAACCGATAATCGTCACTCGCATCTTAGGTGGTCCGGGTCCGCTTGAGGGCGTTCCGGGTATCGACGACCAGCTTGGCGTGGGTGCGGACCATTTCGTAGTCGGTGGCCGAGTGATCGGTCACAATCACCACCAGATCGGCCGCGGCCAACGTTTGCGGCGTCAGGGGTACCGAGACCGCCTTGTGACCGTTCTCCTCGAAGGTGGGCACAAAGGGATCATGATAGGTGACCTTCGCGCCGCGGCTCTCCAGCAAGCGCATGATATCGAGCGCGGGACTCTCCCGCATATCCTCGATGTCGCGCTTGTAGGCGATGCCCAGGATCAGCACGGAGGCGCCTTTGACGGATTTCCCGGAGTCGTTCAGTGCCTCGCCGGCCTTCCCGACCCAGAACACCGGCATCTCGGTATTGAGCTCGCCGGCCAGATCGATGAACCGGGTCTTGTAGTTCAAGCCCCGCATCTTCCACGCGAGATAGTGGGGATCGATCGGAATGCAGTGTCCGCCCAGCCCGGGGCCCGGCAGGAATTTCATATAGCCGAACGGCTTCGTCGCCGCGGCCTCGATCACTTCCCAGACGTCGACGCCCAGTTTGTCGCAGACGATCGCCATCTCGTTCGCCAACCCAATATTCACGCTCCGAAACGTGTTCTCGAGCAACTTCACCAACTCGGCGGCCTCCGTGGTCGTGACCGGCACCAAGGTATCGATGGCCGGCTGATAGAGCGCCATCACCACCCGTCGGCAGTCATCGGTGATCCCGCCCACCACCTTGGGCGTGTTCTTGGTTTGGTAGACCGGATTGCCCGGATCGACCCGTTCCGGGCTGAAGGCCAGAAAGAAGTCCTTGCCGACCTTGAGCCCCGTGCTCTCGAGCGCTGGAAGCATGATCTCCCGAGTGGTGCCCGGGTAGGTCGTACTCTCGAGGATGATGGCTTGGCCGGGCCTGAGAACCTTCTTGATCGTCTCGGTCGCGGCGACGATGTAACTGACGTCGGGGTCTTTGAACTTCGACAACGGCGTGGGTACGCAGATGGAGATCGCGTCGCAGGCGGCCAATTTCGAGCCGTCGGTGGTCGCCGAGAACAGCCCCTTGTCGACGACCGACTTGAGCTGGGCGTCCGAGATGTCTTTGACGTGGGAGGTCCGGCCGTTCAAGCCATCGACGACCCGTTGGCTGACATCGAACCCCAGGACTGTGAACCCGGCGTGTCCGAGCTCCACCGCGAGCGGCAGCCCGACGTAGCCGAGCCCGATGATGCCAAACAGCGCCTCGCGCCGCTCGGCCTTTTGAATCAGTTCTTCCGCCAAGGAAGTCATTGGTTACTCCTCCACAAGGACCGGCCGCCCGCCGTCCTGCAACGATCTGGTGGCGGCCTCAAGCACCCGGACGACCCTGAGGCCGTCCGCTGCACCGGCCCGAGTTGCTGGTGCTCCTCGGGCCACGTTGACAAAATGCGCCAGCTCGAGCCCCAGGGGCTCGGCGTTCGGAACCTTCGGGATCAGAATGTCGCCCTCGCGCACGGCCAAGCTCTCGCCATACGAGCCATACTCCGGGGGCCGATCGACCCCCTTGTCGTAGAGCCGAAGCTTTTCGCGCGGGGCCATATCGTCGAACACCGCCATTTGCTTCGACCCGACGACGGTGAGCTTCCGTTCCTTGTGGGGATCGAGCCACGACATATGCGCATGGGCCACGACACCCGATTTGAATCGCATCACGAGGAAAACGACGTCTTCGATCCCCCGCTGCAAATAGGAATGGCCCTGCGCCGACACCGACTCGGGCGCCTCGCCGAGCAGGTACAGCGCCACCGAGATGTCGTGCGGACCGAAGCTCCAGAGCGCGTTCTCATCGGGCCGAACCTGACCCAGGTTCAGTCGCTGGGAATACAGGTAGTAGACCTCCCCGAGCGCACCGTCCCGGATCATGGAACGAAGCCGGTCGATGACCGGATGAAACTCCAGCAAATGCCCCACCAACGCCGGCACCTTGCGACGCTCGCTCTCCTCGACGAGCGCCACGGCATCGGCCACCGTCAGCGCAAACGGCTTCTCGATCAAGACCGGCTTCCCGGCCTGGAGGGCTCGAAGCCCCAAGGCGGCGTGGGTCCGCGCCGTGGTGGCCACCACCACCGCGTCAACCCGTTCCAACAGCGCGTCGACCGAATCAGTTACGAACACCCCAGGGAAGCCCTTGGCAATCCGATCCCGGGTTGCCGCCGACAGATCGCACACGGCCGACAAGTGAACCTCCGGCATGGCGGCAAGGGTCCGGACATGATTCCGGCCCCACGCCCCAGCGCCGATGACGCCGACTCGAAGGGCGGTCACTTGAAAAAGCCCGTCACGGCCGCTGCCACCCGGTCGACCTGGCCGTCAGTCAATTCCGGGTACACCGGCAGCGAAAGAACCTCTTGCATCGCCCGCTCGGTCTCGGGCAATGAGCCGGCCCGGTATCCGAGCGCCGAAAAACAGGGTTGGAGGTGAAGTCCCACCGGGTAGTAGACTGCACAACCGATGCCGTTGGCCTTCAAATGGGCCAGGAGATGATCCCGCCGGGGTACCCGGATGGTGTACTGGTGGAAAATGTGTTCATTCCCCGCATCGACGGCCGGCGGTACGATCTCGGAATGCCCGGCGAACGCCTCGGAATATCGCGCAGCCCGGCCCCGGCGGCCCTCGCTCCAGCCCGCCAAATGAGGCAGCTTGGCCAACAGCACCGCCGCCTGGAGCGTGTCCAGGCGGCTGTTCGTTCCCACTTCTTCATGGTGATACTGTTTGGCACCGCCGTGGAGACGGAGTTTTCGGAGTCGGGCCGCCAGGTCATCCTGTTGGGTCACCATCATCCCGCCGTCACCGAACCCCCCTAAATTCTTGCTGGGGAAGAACGACAGCGTGCCGCACCAGCCGAGTTCGCAGGCCATCCTCCAGGTGCCGTCAATCAGCCGGCGGGCCCCAATGGCTTGGGCCGCGTCCTCGATGACCGGGAGCCCATGCCGACAGGCGATGTCGAGGATCGTGTCCATGGCGGCCATCTGGCCGAAGAGATGGACCACGATGATCGCCCGAGTGCGCGGAGTGATTGCGGCCTCGATCGCAGCGGACGAGGCGCAGAACGTCTTGGGATCGATGTCGACGAACACCGGGGTACCCCCAGCGTTGTGAATGGTGCCGGCCGTGGCGAAGAAGGTAAAGCTTGGGGCAATGACTTCGTCGCCCGGCACCAGATCGAGGGCCTTGAGCGGCAGCAGGATCGCGTCGGTGCCGCTGGCGCAACCGATGCCGTGCTTGGCATGGCTCAACTTGGCCACCGCCGTTTCGAGCTCCCCGACCTCGCGACCCATGATGAACTCTTGACGCTCGACCACCGAATTGATCGCTCGGGTCACTTCGGTCTTGATCGAGTCGTACTGGGCCTTGAGGTCAAGCAGGGGAACGGTCACGTCAGCCATCCTCGCCATTGAAATCCGAGCTGCCACCAGAGCAAGAACCGGGCGCTCAAACCGCCCCGCGGCCGGGGCGTAATTCACCTGCCGTTCCAGCCCCGGGCCAGCACCGCAAGTCTTGTGTTGGCAGCAACTTAGACAGAGCCACCCCGGCGAGTCAACCCGGGCGGAGTACCCCGTGTTCCTCCTGGTACGAAGCCCCGCAACCGCTACATTGCGCCCTTCCGTCCTGGACCGTCAAGCGAACGCCACACTGGCACATCCAACCGATCCGACGGGCCGGAACCCCCACCATGAGCCCGTAGGCCGGCACGTCGCCCCGGACCACGCTCCCGGCCCCGATGAAGGCATACTCTCCGATGACTCCGCCGCAGACCACCGTGGCGTTCGCCCCGATCGTTGCCCCCCGCTTGACCAGGGTCCGCTGGTACTCCGTCTTCCGGGAAACGTGGCTTCGCGGATTGAGCACATTCGTGAAGACACAGCTCGGACCGCAGAACACATCGTCCTCGAGCTCCACACCTTCGTAGATCGACACGTTGTTCTGGATCTTCACGTTGTCGCCGATCTTGGTACCGGGCATCACGACGACGTTCTGCCCCAAGTTGCATCGTTCGCCGATCACCGCACCGGGCATCACGTGGCTGAAGTGCCACACCTTGGATCCCGTGCCAACCACGGCGCCGTCGTCGACGTAACTCGACTTGTGCACGAAATAATCAGACATTATTCCCCGCTCCCGTGAGATATTCACCCCGCGATCCGATCATCTTGACCTCCGGCTCCAGCGTCACCCCAAACTGCTCCAGCACCCGAGTCCGGGCCATCGCGATCAACCGGCGCACATCGGCGGCGGTCGCGGCCCCGGTATTCACGAAGTAGTTGGCGTGCATCGGCGAGACCTCGGCGCCACCGACCCTGGTGCCCTTGAGCCCGGCCGCCTCAATCAATTGGCCCGCCGTTCGGGCCCCACCAACGTCAGGTTCCGGGTTCTTGAACACGCTGCCGCAACATGGGGAGTTGAACGGGGTCCCCTGCTGTCGCCACGCAAATAGTTTCGCGACCTCACCGGCCAGGACCGACGGATCGCCGGCCTCGAGCCGCACGGTGGCCTCGAGCACCACCCAGCCATCGAGACCACTCCAGCGATATTGGAATGGGATGTCCGAGCGGGAGAAGACCCGGGACTCGCCGCCGGGGTTCACCGCGACGACCGACTCAACCCGATCCGACCACTGGCCCCCGTGACAGCCGGCATTCATGTAGACGCCGCCGCCCACCGTGCCCGGTACGCCGACCATCATGTGGACCCCGGCCCATCCGGCCTGGGCCGTCTTCCGAGCGGCAATCGGCGCGGGGAGGCCCGCCCCAAACCGCCATCGATCGCCGGTCTGATCGATCCGGTCCACACCTTTGCCGAGCCGGAGCACCAGGGCATCTATGCCCTCGTCGGGGAGCAACACGTTGGAGCCGAACCCCAACGCAAACACCGGGACGCCCGCCTTGGCCGCGAACCGAATCGCGGCGGCGGCATCCTCCGGATCGGCGGGCAGGACGACCGTGGCAGGCCCGCCGATCCGGTAGGTAGAGTAGCGAGCCAAGCTGTCCTGCTCCCGAACCTCGCCCCGGATCGCCGCTCGTGCGGCGACGACGAGTTCGGGATCCCGGGCCGATGTCACGCCCCCTGCTCCGCGGCGAAATTCTTGGCCATCTCATGCCATTCCTGGAGCGAGCGCACCTCGCCGGTGCGGCTCCGCATCGCGATCACCGCGTCACAGGCGGCGGCCGCCGCCGTCATGGTCGTCGTATAGGGCACCTTCTCCTGCAGCGCCGTCCGCCGAAGGATGTAATCATCGCGCTGGGTCAGCTTGCCAAACGGCGTGTTGATCAGCAACTGAACCTGCCCCGACACCATCAGGTCGACCGCATTCGGACGGCCTTCGTGGACCTTGAGCACCCGTTCGGCCGGAATCCCGCGCGACCGGAGGTGCTTAGCCGTTCCCTCGGTTGCCAACACCCGAAACCCCAACTCATGGAACCGGCGCGCAATCGGGATCACGGTCGCCTTGTCGGCGTCGTTGACCGTCACGAAGATCGTCCCGCCCAGCGGCAGGCTCCCGTCCACGCTGATCTGGGCCTTCGCAAAGGCCATTCCGAACGAATCCGCAATGCCCATGACCTCGCCGGTGGAACGCATTTCCGGACCAAGAACGAGGTCGACACCCTGGAATTTCCCAAAGGGGAACACCGCTTCTTTGACCGCGACGTAGGGGTGGAGGCCGTCGCCGATGCCAAGCTCGGCCAGCCTCCGGCCCGCCATGACCTGGGCCGCCAAACTCGCCAACTGAATACCGGTCGTCTTGGACACAAATGGAATGGTCCGAGATGCCCTCGGATTGACCTCCAGGACGAAGACCCGTCCATCCTTGATGGCATACTGGACGTTCATGAGTCCAACCACGCCGAGTTTGAGTCCAAACCGCTTGGTGTGCTCCCGCATTTCAGCGACCTGGTGCTCGGTAATCAAGTAGGGCGGCATCACGCACGCCGAATCGCCCGAGTGAATCCCGGCATCTTCGATGTGCTGCATCACGCCGCCGATGATACAGTCAGTTCCATCGCAGAGCGCGTCGACATCCACTTCGAAGGCATCCTCGAGGAACTTGTCGATCAACACGGGGTGTCCCGGGGCCACGCGTTCCGCGGCCCCGAAGAAACTCTCGAGCGACTCCGCATCGTAGACGATCTGCATGGCCCGGCCGCCCAGGACGTAGGATGGCCGAAGCAAAACCGGGTACCCCACGGCCTCGGCCTCCCGGAGCGCGTCGGCAAGGGTCAGGGCGGTGCCGTTTTTCGGCTGCTCGATGCCAAGCTCCCGAGCCAACGCCTCGAACCGGCCCCGGTCTTCGGCGGCGTCGATCGCATCGGGTGAGGTGCCGAGGATCGGCACCCCCTCGGCCTCGAGCCCCCGCGCCAAGCGGAGCGGCGTCTGGCCGCCAAACTGGACCACCACCCCGAGCGGCTTCTCAAGGTGCACGATCTCCAGCACGTTCTCGAGCGTCAGCGGCTCGAAATACAACGCATCCGACATGTCGAAATCGGTTGAGACCGTCTCCGGATTCGAATTCACCATCACCGTGCGATAGCCCATCTCCCGAAACGCCATGACCGCCCGAACGCAGCAGTAGTCGAACTCAACCCCTTGACCGATCCGGTTCGGGCCCGAGCCGAGAATGATGACGGTCTTGTCGCCCACCGCGCCGGCCTCGTTTTCATCGTCGTACGACGAATAGAGATACGGGGTCTTGGAAGGGAACTCCCCGGCGCAGGTGTCCACGATCTTGAAGGCGGGTCGGACGCCTAACGCCTGGCGGCGGTGCCGCATGGCCGTTTCGGTGGTGGCAACCAAATCGGCCAACTGCCGATCCGAAAAGCCCATCCGCTTCATCCGGCGAATCATCGCTCGTTCAGCCGCGTCGCCGGCCGCTCCGGCGGGCCGGACATTCCACTCCGCCACGAACGCCCGCTCGGCCTCGATCAACGCCTGCCACTGGCCGATGAACCATGGATCGATCATCGAGCGCTCCGCGATCGTTTCCGCCGGGACATCGCGCAACAGGGCTCGCTTGATTTGGAAGAAACGTTCCGGGGTCGGCTTCCGGAGCGCGCCCAGAATGGCCTCGATCGAACTGTCTTCCAGGCGGTCATCACCGATGGTCTCGCCAACGACCCAGCCGGAGCGACCGGCCTCCAGCGACCGGAATCCCTTTTGGAACGCCTCTTTGAAGGTTCGACCGATCGCCATGACCTCGCCAACCGACTTCATCTGCGTGGTCAACCCGGGGTCGGCCGCGGGGAATTTTTCAAACGCGAACCGGGGAATTTTGACGACGACGTAGTCGAGCACCGGTTCGAAACTCGCCGGAGTCGTCTTGGTTATGTCGTTGGGCAACTCGTCGAGCCGGTACCCCACCGCGAGTTTCGCGCCGATCCTGGCGATGGGAAAGCCCGTGGCCTTTGAGGCCAGCGCCGAGCTCCTCGACACCCGGGGATTCATTTCGATGACCAACTGCTCGCCGGTTTTCGGGCTCACCGCGAACTGGACGTTGCACCCCCCGGCTTCGACTCCGATTTCGCGGATGATCTTGCAGGCGGCGTCGCGCATCCGCTGATACTCCCGGTCCGACAGCGTCATGGCAGGCGCCACCGTCACCGAATCACCGGTGTGAACCCCCATCGGGTCAATGTTCTCGATCGAGCAAACGATGACCACGTTGTCGGCCCCATCACGCATCAACTCGAGCTCGAATTCCTTCCACCCGATGATGCTTTGCTCTACCAGCACCGAACCGACCGGCGAGGCCTCGAGTCCGCGCCGGAGCATGGTCTCGAATTCATGGCGATTGTAAGCAATCCCTCCGCCGGTACCGCCGAGCGTGAATGACGGCCTGAGGATGGCCGGGTAGCCGGTCCGCTCGACCGCGGCATTGCCTTCCTCGACCGATCGAACCGTGGTCCCCTCCGGTGTGGCCAGGCCAATTCGGCGCATCGCTTTGGCGAATTCGTCGCGGTCTTCGGCGATCCGGATGGCCCGTTCGTTGGCGCCGATCAACTCGACGCCGTATTTCTCGAGCACGCCCGACCGGTAGAGGTCCATCGCGACATTGAGGCCGGTTTGCCCACCCATGGTCGGGAGCAGCGCATCGGGGCGTTCCCGGGCGATGATCTTCTCGACCCATTCGGCGTTGACCGGTTCGATGTAGGTCCGATCCGCAACCTCGGGGTCGGTCATGATGGTGGCGGGGTTCGAGTTGACCAGAATGACCCGATACCCCTCCTCCCGGAGTGCCCGCGCCGCTTGAGTACCGGAATAGTCGAACTCCGCGCCTTGGCCAATGACGATCGGACCGGAGCCAATGAGGAGGATGGAACGAAGGTCAGTCCGCTTGGGCATCGAGCAGGTCTTTCAATGTTTGTTCGAGAGGAATTGAGGGTTTCCACCCGGTATCCGCAACGAGACGGCTGGGATCGCCGACCAAGTACTGGAGGTCGTTCGGCCGGGCGAGGTTCGGATCGGCCTCGAGAATAACCCGATGACCCACGACTTCCATCAAGCGAAGGACCACCTCGCGGAGCGTCACGCCGCGGCCGGTGGCCACGTTGTATGTCGACCCAGCCTGGCCCTGATCGATCAGGGCCTGATAGGCCGCCACCACATCCCGCACGTCGAGCACGTCACGCACTGGTTCGAGGTTTCCGGTCTTGATGACTGGCGCCCCGATCCGTTTCGCGGTCCGAATCCGATCGGCCAACGCCGGAATGACATATTTGTCGCTTTGGCCCGGCCCGGTATGGGGGAACGCCCGGACGACGATGGTCCGGAGCCCAGTGCGGCGGGACACCTCCGCGACGGCAATTTCCGCCCCGACCTTGCTCGCGGCGTACGGCGATGCCGGCACCAGCGAGTCGGACTCGACCGAGGGGCGCCCCTGGCCGTGGCCATAGACTTCGCCGGTCGACGCCAGCACGAACAGCGGGTCGGCGGCTCCATCACGCCGGAGCCGGCCCATCGTCTCCGCCAAGCGAGCCGAACCCGCAGCGTTCACCGCCCACGCCTCACCGGGATCCCGCCGAGCATCCGCCCCTGAGGCAAGGGCGGCCAAATGGACCACGACCTCCGGCGAGAGTTGCCCAACTCGGCCGACCGAGTCGGACGACATGAGGTCAAAATCGACCCACTGAACCGCCTGACGCTCAGCCTCCGACAACCCCTTGGACGGCCCCCAACCGACCCGCACCGCGCCAATAACCTGGTGCCCGGCCTGGAGCAGCCGGCGCACGAGCCAGCCCCCCACAAAACCGTCAGCACCGGTGACCAGTACCCTCATCGCGAACCCTTGAGCCGGGCGAGGTCGGCGTCGACCATCATCCGAACCAAATCGACGAACGACACCCGCGGCGTCCAACCCAACTCGGCGGCGGCTCGCGAAGGATCCGCGATCAACAGATCAACCTCCGCCGGCCGCATATGGGCCGGGTCGGTAACCACATGATCATGCCAGTCGAGCCCGACGTGGCCGAACGCCAATTCAACCAGGTCCCGAACGCTGTGCGTCGTGCCGGAGCCGATCACATAGTCACGCGGCTCGGCCGGCTGGAGCATCCGCCACATAGCCTCCACATAGTCGCCGGCAAACCCCCAGTCCCGCTTCGCGTCGAGGTTCCCGAGCCGCAGTTCCTTCGCGAGGCCGAGTTTGATCCGGGCGACGCCGTCGGAAATCTTCCGAGTGACGAACTCGATTCCGCGCCGAGGCGACTCGTGATTGAACAGAATGCCGCTCACCGCATGCAAACCATACGACTCCCGGTAGTTCACCGTGATCCAGTGGCCATACAACTTGGCTACGCCATACGGCGATCGCGGGTAGAACGGGGTCCGCTCGTTCTGGGGGGTCTCTTGGACCTTGCCGAACATCTCGGACGAGCTGGCTTGGTAGAACCTCGTCGTCGGACAGGCCAGCCGGACCGCCTCGAGGATCCTGGTGACCCCGAGCGCGGTGAACTCGCCCGTCAGCACCGGCTGGGTGAATGACGTTGGCACATAGGACTGGGCGGCCAAGTTGTAGACCTCGTCCGGCTTGACGTCCCGCAGCACCTCGGTCAGGGAGTGTTGATCGAGCAAATCGGCCGTGACGATCCGAATCGAGTCCAGCAGGGGTTCGATCCGTTCATAACTGTGATGACTGGTTCGGCGAACCATGCCGACCACCTCATATCCCTTGGTCAACAACAACTCGGCCAGGTAGGACCCGTCCTGCCCCGTGACCCCGGTTATTAGCGCCCTCGGCATAAAATCCCTTGTGTCATCCCCGTTTGGGGTTTAAATTTAGCGGCTCGGTCAACACCTAGCACCACGAGTGGAGAGGGATAGCTATGGCACGTGTCTGCGCCGTCTGCGCCAAAGGCCCAACGACCGGCAACCATGTCAGCCACGCCAACAACCGGCGGAAGCGGCGCTGGATGCCCAATCTTCAGACCGTTCGCGTGCTGGTTGACGGCGCTCCGAAGCGGATTCGGGTCTGCACCCGCTGCATTCGCAGCGAAAAGGTCGTCAAGGCGGCCTAGATTCTTCCGGCAGCCGAGGCTGGACCGAAAAAAAGGGGACCCGAGGGTCCCCTTTTCCATTGCCGGTACCGCCTCGATCATTCGGCGACGAGCTCGATACGAGCGGTGTCAGCCCCGTCGCCAACCCGGTGCCCCATCTTGAGAATCCTGGTGTACCCGCCGGGCCGGGCCGCAAACCGGGGGCCAATTTCGGCGAAGAGCCGCTTCAGGACGTCGCGGTCCTGGATCTTCCGCTCCGCGAGCCGCCGGGCGTGGAGGTCGCCCCGGCGCGCCAAGGTGATCAACCGCTCGGCGAAGGGCCGAAGCTCCTTGGCCTTGGCGATGGTCGTGACAATTTTCTCATGGAGAAACAGGCTCATGGCCATGTTCCGGAGCATGGCTTTCTTATGCTCCGACGTGCGGGAGAGCTGCCGTCCCTTCGAACCGTGGCGCATTACGGATTCCCTTCGACGGCGCCCATCGTCGGGGCCGCACCGCTCTTCACGATTCGGAAGTCCCCATCGGCTTCCTCAAAACCCATCCCGAAGCGCAGTCCCTCGCGCTGAAGCAGGTCGCCGATTTCGGCCACAGCCTTCTCACCAACATTCTTGACATCGAGCAACTCCTTTTCGGAGTACTCGACGAGGTCCTTCAGGGTCCGAATGTTCGAGTTCTTGAGCGAGTTCAAGGTCCGGACCGTGAGGCCGAGATCGTCGATGAGCCGGGAGAGTTTGGACCGGAGGCCGCCGGCGACCGCGACGTGATCGTGGCTGATGGCCCGAGCGGTCGGCACCCGGCCGAACTCGACGAAGTAGCGGAAGTGCTCCTGGGCCAGGGCCGCGGCGTAGGCAATGGCATCTTCCGGCGAAATGGTGCCGTTGGTCTCGATCATGACCGCCAGGCGGTCGTAGTCGGTGCGTTGACCGACCCGGGTCTCGCTGACCGTGAAGTTGGCCCGACGGACCGGATTGTAGATCGCATCGATCCGAACCAGGTCCACCGGCAACGACCGGTCGGCCGGGTGCATTTCGGATTCGACGTAGCCCCGCCCCTTGTTGACATAGAGGTCGCAGCTGATCTCCCGATCGTCCTGCACCGTAAAGAGCAAGTGATCCGGATTGACGACCCGGACATTGTTGCTGCCCTGGATGTCCCTGGCGTAGACGGCGCCCTTGCCCTCCCGGCGAATCCGGAGGATGGTCTCGTCGGTGGCCTCGTCGAGCACGAGCGTCAGGGCCTTGAGCCGCTGGACGATCTGATGGACGTCTTCCAGGACCCCCTGGACCGTCTGGTGCTCGTGGACCACGCCGTCCATCCGGAAGCCCCACACTGCCGAGCCCCGCAACGAGGACAGCAACATCCGCCGGAGGGCATTCCCGAGGGTGTGACCGAAGCCCCGCTCCAGCGGCTGGAGCCGAAACTCTGCAATGTTCGGGTTGTCCTCACGCTTGGTCATTTCGACCAAATGCGGATGGACCAAACCGGTCAGATCAATCGACATAATGTCCGACCCCTTACTTCGAGTAGAGCTCGACGATGAGCTGTTCGTTCGCGTTCGTCGGGATCGCATCCCGGGTCGGAACCATCGTCATCCGACCGGTGAACTTCTGGTGATCGACCGCCAACCAGGTCGGCGAGACACCGCGGGCCGCCATTTCCTGGGCAACCTTGACCGGCACGATCTCGTGAGACCCGACGGCAACCCGGACTTCCTGACCCGGCTTGACGCGGAAGGACGGAATATCCACGCGATGGCCGTCGACTTCGACGTGGCCATGGCAGACCAACTGACGCGCCCCGCGACGGCTGGTGGCAAAGCCCATCCGGTAGGCGACGTTGTCGAGGCGCGACTCGAGGGCCACCAGCAGATTGGTACCCTTGACGCCGGGCTCGTGCGACGCCCGCTCGAAGGTGTTACGGAACTGACGCTCGGTCAGGCCGTAGGTCCGCTTGACCTTCTGCTTCTCCCGGAGCTGCTTGGCGTACTCGGACATCTTCCGGCCGCCGCCTTTGCCCGCTTGCGCCTGGCCATGCTGGCCCGGAGCGTAGGAGCGCCGATCGACGGCGCACTTCTCGGTGAAACAGCGGGTGCCCTTCAGGAACAGCTTGGTCCCCTCGCGGCGACACAGTCGACAGGCCGGCCCAGCGTATCGTGACATGGATCAAACCCTGCGCTTCTTCGGAGGACGGCAACCATTGTGCGGGATCGGCGTGACGTCTTTGATCGAGGCGACCCGGAGACCCGCTGACGCGAGCGCCTGAATGGCCGACTCGCGCCCGCTGCCGGGGCCCTGCACCAGCACATGGACTCGGCGAACGCCAAGATTCATGGCTTCACGGCCCACGGCCTCAGCGGCCACCGTAGCCGCGTACGGGGTGGACTTCTTCGACCCCTTGAAGCCCGCCTTGCCGCAGGTACCCCAAGCGACGGCGTTGCCACGGGTGTCGGTGATGGTAATCAGCGTGTTGTTGAACGTCGCGGCGATGTGGGCGATCCCTTCGGATTCGACCAACTTCTTGCCCCGCTTGGCGGCTTTCGGAGCCGCGACCTTCGCGTCGACCGCCGGCTGAACCGGCGAGGGAGTTTCGGGTGCAGTCATATCTTACTTCTTCGTCGCCTTCTTCTTGCCAGCGATGGCCCGACGCGGACCCTTCTTGGTCCGAGCGTTGGTGTGAGTCCGCTGCCCCCGAACCGGGAGCCCCTTCCGGTGGCGCGACCCACGATAGGAACCGATGTCCATCAACCGTTTGATGTTCATCGCAATTTCAGTCCGAAGAGCACCCTCGACCCGGATGCTTCGCTCGATCATCTGACGAAGCCGAGCGACGTCGGCGTCGGTCAGATCGCGAACGCGGGTATCCGGATTGACGCCGGTGCCGCCCAAGAGCTTTTGGCTCGTGGACAGACCAATGCCGTAGATGTACGTGAGGGCGATTTCGACCCGCTTGTCGCGCGGAAGATCGACGCCGGAAATACGTGCCATGGGTTATCCCTGCCGCTGCTTGTGCTTGGGGTTCCGCTTGCAAATGATCCGGATCACACCACGGCGGCGAACCACCTTGCAGTGCTCACAGATTGGCTTGACGCTCGAACGTACCTTCATTGAATCTCTCTCAAACGCCAGGTTTCAGGGTAGCTTGCAAAGCTATCCCTGGATTGGGGTTAATGCAAGGACCGGGATTCCGAGGGCGGGGCCAACCGGTGAACCCCGAGCCACCGCCCGAAAATCCATGGGGCGCAAGCGCTTGCCCAGGCCAAGATAATCGGTGGTAGCCGGTTCGGAACCGGCTACTGGCTCGAGGGCGTGATCCAGACTTCCGTGACCCGCCAGCGCCCCTCGTCGAACCGGGCGCTGATCAGGATCTTCTGGCCTTGATCCTCCTGAGTTCCAAGGACCCGAAACCGACGGCGAAGCTCGACGTAGCCGTGGCCCGGCGCGACCACCGCGGAGCCCACGGTGACGATCCGGAGGTCGGCCGTCCGGCGGACCATCGAGGCCAGGGCCGCTGCGGCAATCTCCCCCCGCACCGACACTGCCGCCGGCTGACTGGGTAACTCGAGCCGGACCGGCTGCCGGTCGTCAAACAGCCGGGTAAAATCCCGGGCCTCGAACACCGAGCGGGCGGTCACGGCGAGTTGCCCGAGTTCCCGATCCTGAAACGGGCCGGTGAGGAGGGCCAAGGCGGCGAGTCGGAGCCAGTTCATCCGACCTGCCCCAGCAGATCGGCCCAGACAGCGGCCGGGTCATCGGCCTGCAGCACGGGCCGGCCCACGACCAAGTGGGTCGCTCCAGCCTCGGTGGCGGCTTGGGCGGTGGCGGTCCGGACCTGATCACCGGCGGGGTCGGTCGCTCCGCGGATCCCGGGGGTCACCAACAGGGCGGTTGGGCCGAGGCTGGCCCGAAGCCGGGCCGCCTCCAGAGGCGACGACACGACGCCGTCGGCGCCCGCCCCGACCGCCATGCCGGCCAGCCGCACGACCTCGGCCCCGATATCGGCCGGACCCTGACCGTAGATGGACCGGAGGTCGCCCGGGCCATGGGACGTCAGCAGCGTCACGGCGATCACCGCCACCTGCCCTCCGCCGGCGCCCTTGGCCGCTTCAATCATCCTCGGACCACCGAGCGCGTGAATAGTGACCATATCGACCCCGAGATCACGGGCTTGGCGAACGGCGCCCTCGACGGTATTCGGGATGTCATGCCATTTGAGATCCAGAAATACCCGATGGCCCCGAGCTTTCAACCCGGCGATGAAATCGGAACCGGTCCGGGTGAACAGCACCGACCCGAGCTTGACCCATCGAACGTTAGGCACCCGGTCCAGCAAACCAAGGGCGGTGCGGGCATCGGGAAGGTCAAGGGCCAAGACGAGTTCAGCCACCGGCCAACCATTGCCGCGCCAGGCGCTCGGGGAGACGGGGATCGGCCAACCCGGCGGTCCCGATGGCCACCAGCGACGCCCCCGCCAAGAGGTACTGGTGAACGTGTTCGAGGGTCCGAATTCCCCCAACCCCGATGATCGGGATGTCGGGTAGCCGCCGACGAACCCTGGTGGTCGCCAGCAGTCCGACCGGCAGGAGGGCCGGACCACTGACGCCGCCGTTGCCGTTGCCCAGTCGAGGGCCCGGCCCTTCGTAGACCAACCCCGGCATCGTGTTGACGACGGTGATCCCGTCAGCACCCGCATCGGCCGCGGCGGCCGCGAGCCCCGGGATGTCAGGCAGCGCCGGTGAAAGTTTGGCGATCAAAGGCCGGCGGGTCACGGCCCGGCAGAGGCCAACGATCCGGGCCACCGCTGCCGGATCGGCACCGAATTCGATGCCACCTGCTGAGGTATTCGGGCAGGACAAATTGAGTTCATAGCCGACCATGCCGCCAACCGGATCGAGGCCCTCGATCACGCGGCCGTATTCGCCTTCAGTGAAGCCGACCACATTGACGAAGACTCGGGCGTGGGCAAGGTTGGCTCGAAGCCACGGCAGTTCCGTCGAGGCAACCTCGGCCAAACCGGGGTTGGCCAGCCCGATCGAGTTGAGCATGCCGCCGTCGAACTCAGCGACCCGGGGCGGGAGGTTGCCATGCCGAGGCTCGAGCGAGACGGCTTTGGTGACCAGTCCGCCCAACCTGTCGAGGTCGACGACCCCGGCGAGTTCCCGCCCGAACCCGGCGGTACCGGCGGCGAGCAGAACAGGATTGGAAAAGGTGGTGCCGAACAAGACGAGGGGGGCCGGTGGTGCGGCGGTCGTCACGCCTTGCCGGCTCCGGTTTGGGTCACCGAGCGGTTGGAACCGACCCGTTGCTGGTATTCGATCAGGTAGCTGACGATGGCGTCGGCGACGGAGGCCGCGAGGTTCCGCTGCGACCGAGCCTCGGTCATCAGGCGGGCGTCCTCCGGATTGGTACTAAAACCCATCTCGAACAAAACCGCCGGCCGCCGCGCCGTCGTGAGTACGGCAAGCCCCGCTTGCTTGACACCGCGGTTGGTCCCCCCATGGACCTCCGCCGCGTGAGACTGCATCAACTCAGCCAGGCGGGCCGACTCGCGGTGGTACTCATTGAGCTGGAGATCTTTGAGGATGAAGTCGAGCCCGCTCGGCTGCTCGCCCTTCGGCTCCTCGAACCGAATCGCTTCGTTTTCCATCTTGGCGACCCGAGCGGCATCTTCCGTCTTCGCGTCGGCGAGGAAGAAGGTCTCGAAGCCGCGGGCCTTCGTATACCCCGCCCGCTTGGGCAACGCATTGACATGCAGACTCACGAACAGTCCGCACCGTTCGGTACAAAAGGCAGCCCGCTGGTGGAGATCGATCAAGGTGTCGGTCGTCCGGGTCATGATCACACCGACGCCCCGACGAAGCAGTTCCTGGCGCACCAAGAGCCCGACCTGAAGCGCCACGTCCTTCTCCTTGATTCCCCGCGGGAAGAACACGCCCGGGTTCCCGGGATCGACGCCCCCGTGACCAGGATCGATCGTGACGACGTGCCCCCGGTTCAGCCCATTCGGCAGAGTCGTCCGGACCGCATCGGCGGCCCGGGACGGCTTAGGCTCATTCGAGGCGATGGCGGGCCCGGGGCGGCGCGAATGAGCCCTATCGAGCCGACCGGACCAGGGGTCGTAGCGGAACCGTTCGGTGAGCTCCGCCGGAAGGACTTGGGTGACGAAGTCGAGCGGCAGGAACAGACTGTCGCGCCGGACCACCGCCACCCCGACCAACGGTTTGAGGACGCCGCCGGCGGTGTAGTACGGCGCACCAAGCAGGAGCCGAAACGGCTGACTGGCAATCTCGACATGGACCCAGGCCCCCACGACGGACGCGAGCCCGCCTAACGCCGGCACCAAGGCCGTCGCGGAGACCAGGGGGCCCGACACGTCGGGCCGAATCGCGATCCGGACATCGCCCTTGGGCGTCGCCACGACGAGGGTCGCCGGCAACGCCGGCGAAGCCCCGGGCACCGCCGCGACGGCCACCAGGAGGGCCGCGATCATGCCCGCACCTTCAGTGCCCGCGCCAATTCACGGTCAGCCATCCGGCGTTTGATATCCTCCCGGCGGTCATGGACCTTCTTTCCCTTCCCGAGCGCCAGGGCCACTTTGGCCCGACCGCCCCGGAAATACAGTTCCAGCGGCACCAAGGTGCAGCCCTTCTGCTCGGTAGCGCCGATCAACCGCTCGATCTCCCGGCGGTGCAGGAGCAGTTTGCGCGAACGAAGGGGCGCGTGGTTGTACCGGTTCCCCTGTTCGTAGGGAGTGATGTGCATGCCTTCCAACCAGACCTCGCCGTTACGGACCAGCCCGAACGCTTCCTTGATCGAGGCCTTCCCGACCCGGAGACTCTTGACCTCGGTTCCGGTCAGGATCAGCCCGGCCTCGTGGGTTTCGAGAATATGATAGTCGTACGTAGCCCGCGGATTCCGTGCCACCGAAATCCGGACCTCGTCATCTTTGGGTGCCTTCGGGCTTTGACTCATAAGTCTCACTCTCACATAAAGATAGAGTGACTGTGGCGGGCTGGCAACGGAGCGCTTGCCTTAACCGATTGGCTCCTCTAGGTTTGCGCTTCGCGCCGGAGTGGTGGAACTGGTAGACGCGCTGCGTTCAGGGCGCAGTGGGCGTAAGCCCGTGGGGGTTCGAGTCCCCCCTTCGGCACTCGCAAGAAAAGGACGGCCTCTGGGCCGTCCGTTTTTTTCGGCGGATCCCGAGTCTCTGAGCGGGTCCGAACTTATGCCAGACTGGGTGAGGAAGTCAGGGTGACGAATTCCGGGGCGGTGGCGCGCTCATCCTTGAGCAAGTCCGCGAGGGTGACGCTGCCCAGGAAATCGTCGATCCGGCGTTGCAGGGTCTGCCACACCGGACGGATTGCGCAGGCACTGCCCGGAGCGCACCGCTCGGCGTCCACCGGATGGCTTTCGCAGTTCATTTCGAAGGTCTGATGCTCGGAGGCCGCCATGATCTGGCCAACCGTGATGGCGGCCGGGTCGGCTGCCAGAAAGTACCCACCCTTGGCGCCTCGAACACTCTCAACGATCCCGGCCCGCCGAAGCCGGAGCAGGATCTGCTCGACATAGTCCGCTGGGAGGCGTTCGACCTCGGCAAGCTCGCGGGCTGCCACCGGGACCACCGCACCCCGGCCCCGTTTGGCCAAATGGATCGTGATGATGAGGCTGTATTCGGTCCACGTCGTAATCCGCATGCCGAGAATGTAGTGCGTCGGGAGAATTCCGACCAGCCTACTCGGGGTGACGGATGATCAGTTCACGAATCGCGACCGTATCGGCCCCCATCCGCCGTTGGATCGGGCCCCGACCCGACACCTTCGTATGGACGTCGAGCGGGCGACCCCGGGGTACCCCGCAGACCTGGAACGCCCCGTTGGGGCCCGGCGTGATCTCCCATTGGGTTCCCTTACTGCCGATAGACACCACCCTGCCCGTCCGGGCCACGGTTTTGATGTCAGAGCTGACCGTGATCGTGGCGTCGGCCAAAGGCTGACCGGTTAGGCTGTCCGTAATAATTCCAACGAGGAGGGCCCGACTGGAGTCGAGTTGATCCAGGCGACAGAGCCGCTGGAGCGTGGCCACGAGGCCCGGCGTCGCGACGTCGGTCGTGTCGGTTTGGCCCCGACGAAGCTGGGCCGAGGCCCGGAGGGGGTCGAGCCCGACCAGGGGGAACCCGGGGTGCTCAACCGTGAGGAGGTAGTCCCCCGTCCCCGGGGAAACGATTCGATATCGCCCGGCCTGGTCGGTGGTATCCGCAAAGACCCCCTGCTGGAGGCTCACCACGGCGCCGGCCAGCGGACGCGCTCGGAGCGAGTCGAACACGGTACCCACCACGGCGGTCGCCCCCGCGACCGGAGGGAGGCCGGCCACGGCCCGAGCCGAACCGCCGGCTTCCCGGTAGCCGGCCACGCTATCGCGTTGGCCGACTCGAAGGAGGCGGCGCCGGGTAACCGGCATCCTGATCGACCAAGCCCCGACGATCCAGCCGCCGCCGGCCAGGCGGACAAACTCGATGCGGCCCCCGATGTCGAGGGTGCCCCGGGGCCACTCGACCCCGGTATAGGTGTACTGGAGGTCTCGAAGCTCGAGGGTCTTGGCATCGAGCCACAACACACCCGAAATGTCCGGCACGCGTCGGGCGGGCGTCGGTTCAAACTCGAGCCCGACTCGGCGGCTTGAATCGGGACCGGGATTGGCCGGGCGGAAGCAGTGATCGTCCAAGAACTGTTCGGAGAGGAGGAGTTCCGCGTCGGGGCCGTGGAACCAGAGCCCGTCGGATCGCTCCTGGACATAACCGAAGCGATTCAGACTGTCGGGGTCGACGCTCGCGAAGGGTCGCGCCGTCGTGGCCCGGCGGGCATCGCTCGTCTCGCTGACAATCCGGCCGCGGGTATCGAGGTGGCGCTCGAAGGTCTTGACCTCGAGTTCCAAGGGCCGGGCGCGGGTTATCTGCGTTCCCGTCAGAGCCTTTCGGGCCTCGTCCCAGAGACGGGCCGCCGCGGTTCCCCGAGCCTCGCCGAGTTCGCACTGGGCCGGCCGGGTACTGGCGACCACCAACTCGTTCAAGTTGAGGGGTGCCCCCTCGAGGGTGACCAAGCGCTCGACGGCCGGTCCGGCCTGAAGATCGATCGGATCGCCGACGGTCCCCTGGTATCCGATGGCGTCAACCCGGAGGCGGTACCGGCCGGGCCGGGGTGCCGTCAAAGTGGCCCGGCCCCGTTCGTCGGTCAGGGTCTGGACCACCCGGGTGCCACCGAGGTCCTGCAGGGACGCGAGCGCACCCACGAGTGCCCCTCCAGCCGGCTGACCGCTGACCCGAACCGCGACAGATTGGCCGACCGCCAGGCCGGGGGCAAGGCTGAGTGACAGAAGGACCTGGAACCGGAAGCGCATCGGGTGGAACCTAGGCGCTCAACCCGGCCGGGCCTACCCGCCGCTTGGCCGCCATCCGAATGGCCACGAAGCCGAGGGCGGGGCCGACGGCCAGCAGTGGAAATGCCCAGGGCGTTGCCGGCCCGCCGAGGCCGGCGACCATTTGAATGGCCGCCATGGTGAGCAAGAAACCGATCGAGGTCTGGAGAGTCAGGGCCGTCCCGACGGCGTGCGGCGGGGCCAGTTCCGTGACCAGCGCGCTATACTGGGCCGAGTCGGCGATGATGGCAACGCCCCAGACCAAGATCACGACGAGACGGAGCCACCCGGGACCGTGGAACACCAGCGCCGAGGCCACTGCGGCTGAGCCGCTGACGGCCAACGACCAGAGCACGACCCGCTCGCGTCCAACCCGGTCGGCGGCCAACCCGCCCGCGATGCAGCCGACGGCGCCCACGGCGATGCTCAAACCGGCCAGCGTGGCGACGGCCCGGGGCCCGGCGCCGGGGAGCGAGGCCGCCCAATACACGGCGACGAAACTCCAGAACGCATAGAGCTCCCACATGTGCCCGAGGTACCCCGCGGTCACCAGCCGAAGATCAGCGATCCGAAAGACCTGGCCGACCAGCCGCCAAGAGAATGGCCGGGACGGAAACGCGAACGGACCGTCGCGATACCCGACCGAGACCACGAGTCCGGCCAGCGCCGCCGCGGCGGCCGTTGAGCCGATCACCGCGTCGAGGCTCAGGCCGCCTAACGCTTCGACCCAATACGGAGAGGCCTTCCCGATGGTCAGGGCCGCGACGACCGTCCCGATGGCGAAGCCGCGCCGGTCCTTGAACCAGGTCGCCGCCATTTTCATCGCCGGCGGATAGACCCCGGCGAGGCAAAACCCCAGCAGGAAACGAGTCAGCAGGGCCGCCCCGTAGCCTCCCGCCCAGAGCAGCGACACATTGGCGAGCGCGGCCCCGATGGCGGCCCCCGCGACGTACCAGCGAGCCGGGATCACATCGGCCAGATTGAGTAGCGCCGCCGTTAACGTGCCGGCCACGAATCCAAGTTGCACCGTCGACGTGAGCCAAGCCACCTCGGAGCTGGTGAGGTTCCACGCGGAAGCCAATTGGTGAGCCGCCACCCCTCCGGCAAACCAGCCCGCCATGCCGAGGAGTTCGACGGCGGCGATCAGCCCCAGCATCACCCAGGGGCGGGTTCCCCCGCCCGGCTCGGTCACCGCGCTTCGACCGACGCCCGCTTGGCCACATGGCGCGCCATCTGGCGCACCATCTCGGCGTTGCTGACCGGCTGCCACCCGTGCGGTTTCATCGGGCGGCCGTATTGGAAGGTGGCCTGCCCTTTCAGCGCCTTGAACGTCTCCTCCATCTTGTACACGGCAAGATTGAGGAAGTAGTTGTCCATGTCGCCAACCCAGACGGTGATTTTTCCGTTCAGGTCCTTGCCGATCCTCGACCAATGCTGCTTGAGATAGTGGTTGAGGTCATAGCCATTGTCCCGCCAGTAGGCCGCGACCGACGGGTCGATCGTTCCGGTGACCCGGTCAAAGAGGGGCTTCGGATACCCGTCCTCTCCCACGGGTCCGTAGGTCGCGTCATACGCTTCCAATTGCTGACCGCCCCGAACCCGGCTCCCGAGGACCCGCTCGAGCTGCGCCATTTGGCGGACCGTGGTTTGCGGCTGGCCGTCCTCGGCCCGGCTCAAGAACCGGTCGTGCATCAACCATTGGTTAGGGCCGGCATTGGGCATGAAGGCATTGGTGTCGGCATAGTTGTTGATCATCTGGTTCCGAGAGAAATCGACCCCATCCGGATAGAGCGACCAGGTGCCCCCGAAAAACTTCGGTTGCTGAATTTGGAGGGCGAGCGCTTCCCAGCCTCCGGTTGACCCCCCGGTGAGCAGCCTGGCGTACGACTTCGGAATCAGCCGGAACTTTTCCTCGAGATACGGAATCAGTTCCTGAATCAAGGCATCCTGATAGGGGCCGGTATTGGCCGAGTTCACCGCGTACGAGTCATCGTAGTACGGGGTCGGGTGCTGGAAGGAGATGGCCACCATCTTCGGGAACGCCGGGCTGATCCACGATTGAGCGAACTCGTACCCCGGCTCGCGGGCCGAGCGGACGGTGCGGGCCGAGCGCGCCTCGGCTGTTTCGGGTTTGCCATCCGGATTGAAGCCGAAGGGGGCGCCCTCCCCGAAGTGGCCCTGGATGTAGATCGCTGGATAACGGGTGGTCGGGTTGTCCTCCCACCCCTTCGGAAGCAGGACCGTGGCGCCGAGGTACACCGGTTTGCCCCACCAGGCCGACAGGAGCGGGCTCTGGATCTTGATGCGCTTGACCCAGCGGGTGTCGGCCAGGGTTTCGACCGGCGGCAGCACGTTGGTGAGCGTCATGGTGAGATGGGATCCATTCGGATCCCAGGTCACAGACTGGACGTCGCTCACCAAATTGCCCGGGGTCCGGTTCCATTGGCGGCCCTCCCATTGGTCCCACGGCACCCAAATCGTCTTCCCGTGCTTGGGCGTGACCTTGGTATAGACGACCATCAGGCCCTGGACGAAGTAGCGGCCGGCCGGGATGTCGCGGAGGCTTTTGGTCGGGAAGCCTAACGTGGCCGCGTCGATGACCGCGGGCTGGCCGGCCTCGAGCTCACTCACGTCGACGCCAAAGAATGGGACCCCGCCGGCGTACGAGCCCGCCTGGAGCCGCGGCTCTCGCGAGTTGTCGCGAGTGAAGATGACGAACGCCCGTCCAGTTATGGGCGTGCTGCCGACGCCCCGGCCGACCACGACGTCGACCCGCTGCGCGGCGAGCGAAGTCCCCGCGCCGACGAGCAGCGCGATCGCCGCCCCGAATCCTCTCACGGTCCGCATCAGCCACCTCCAGGCAAAGGTTTTCCACCCGGGACGCCGAGTTCGGTCATGGCCCGGAGGTCGAGCGTATGCTCGAGTTCGGTTTCAGTCATGAGCTTTTTTTCGGCAACCAGGTCCCTGACCGTCACGCCCGTCGCGATCGCCTCCTTGGCGAGCTTGGCGGACTCAGTGTAGCCGATTCTTGGGGCCAGCGCCGTCACCAGCGCCGGGCTTCGTTCCAGCCAATACGCGCACTGGCGCTCGTCCGCCTCCGTGCCCCGGATGCAGGCCACGTCGAACTGACGGGACGCGTTGGCCAAAATGATCATGGCGAACACGATGTTGTGGGTGATGACTGGCATCATCACGTTGAGCTCGAGTTGGCCGGCCTCCGCCGCCAACGCGACCGTGGTATCGAAGCCCAGCACCTGATAGCACACCTGATTGACCATCTCGGCGATCGACGGGTTGACCTTCCCGGGCATGATACTCGACCCGGGCTGCACTTCGGGAAGGCGGATCTCCGCAAGCCCGGTCCGGGGTCCCGATGCCAGGAGCCTGATATCGTTGGCGATCTTGTTCAAATCGAGCGTATACGCCCGGATCGCCCCGCTGAAAGTGGCGATGTCGCCCATCGACTGCATCAACTGGATCCGGTCGTCGCCGACCTCGAGCTCGAGGCCGGTCAACCGCCGCAGATTCGCCACCATCAGGGCCGGATACTCCACCTCGGCGTTCAAGCCGGTGCCAACGGCCGTCCCCCCGATGGGCATGGGCCGAAGCCACCGGGCCGCCTCGACGAGTTTGTCGCGGTGGCGGGCAATGGTGTGTCCGTAGGCCGTGAATTCCTGGCCGAGGCGAATCGGGGTCGCGTCTTGGAGGTGGGTACGTCCCGACTTCAGGACATGGTCGAACTCGCGGCCTTTGCCCAAGCAGGCCTCAGCCAGCCCTGTCATGGCTTCGAGCAGCGCGGGCAGCATCGCAAGGGTGGCGAGACGCATGGCCGTAGGAATCACATCGTTGGTGCTCTGGGCCATGTTGACGTGATCATTCGGATGAACCGGCGCGTAGGATCCCCGCGAAGCACCCAAGAGTTCGTTGGCCCGGTTGGCGAGGACCTCGTTACAGTTCATGTTGTGGGAGGTGCCTGCGCCGGCCTGATACACGTCGACGACGAACTGGTCGCGATGGCGGCCGGCGAGGACTTCGTCGGCCGCCGCGATGATGGCATCGGCCAGCTTGGGATCCAGGCGCCCGGTTCGCCGGTGGGTTTCCGCCGCGGCGCGCTTAACCCAGATGACGGCATCGATGAAGGCCGGCAGCGGCCGTAGACCGGAAATCGGGAAGTTCTCGACCGCCCGAACCGTTTGGATCCCAAACAGGGCGTCGACCGGGACCGGCTTCTCGCCGAGCGGGTCCTTTTCGATCCGAAATGACATAACGGTGGCCACAGTTCGCAGAAGGGAGATGACCGTGTCAGTCTACTTAATCGATCCGGTGGCCCACGCCACGTTTTCAGCGGCGAACGGAACCAAGGCCGACTTGGCCCGCGGCGACCGCCTGTTCCTCGGCCTCAACTGCTTCGAGCCGGGACAGTCTCAAGCCAGCCACGTGCACCGTGGCGCTGACAAATTCTACTTTCTCGTTTCGGGAAAGGCGAGGATGACCGTGGGGGACGAGACGTGCGAGGCGGTGGCGGGCAATGGTGTGTCCGTAGGCCGTGAATTCCTGGCCGAGGCGAATCGGGG